>VYFX01000063.1 GCA_009842205.1 Paracoccaceae bacterium
ATCTTTACCTCCTCCCCCTAAACTTGATGAAATGATATTTATTGCAAATAAATTATCAGAGCCTTTTAGTTTTGTTCGTATAGATATGTTTTCTTTAAATAGTAAAATACGTGTTGGTGAAATTACTAATCTTCCTGATAGTGGTTTGGGGAAATTTTTTCCAAGTGAAGTGGAATATGACTTGGGAAAGTTTTTTTGATTAAGATTTGATTCCCGATATATATTTCCATTTGGGTAGTCCAAACCTATATCCTGAGGGGGCCAAAAGATGACCTTACCCACCAAAACAGGGGAAAACCCATATAATTTTAGAAAGGAAAACCAAATACTGTTTCTAGATTTGGGGTTAAAATTTGTTTTATGGCAGTTCTAATTACTGGAGTGGCAGGCTTTATTGGATTTCATATCAGTCAGAGGTTACTTTCTGAAGGTGAATCGGTTATTGGTATTGATAATTTGAATCAATTTTCCGAAGTTGAAATAAAAATTGCAAGACTAAATCAATTACTCTCCAAATCAAATTTTACTTTCCTGAAAGTGAATATTCACGATAAGGATGAACTTGTCCAAAACTGGACTAAGTTGAACGAGGTCAATTATATTGTTCACCTTGCCGCACAGACAGGAGTAAGGTCATCAGTCGAAAAACCACATTTATATATATCTTCGAATATTGACGGCCATTTCAATATTCTTGAATTAGCTAGAAAACTTAAAAACTTAAAACATTTTATTTATGCCAGTTCCTCATCTGTGTACGGAAACTCGAAGAATATACCTTCTAAACTTGATGACGATACAGGGAATCCAAGATCATTATATGCTGCAACAAAAAAAGCAAGTGAACTAATGACGATCGCTTATTCAAATTTGTATGGAATACCAGCAACTGGTTTGAGATTTTTTACAGTATATGGTCCATGGGGACGTCCAGATATGTCTCCATTCATCTTCGTGAAATCAATTTTAGAAAACCGTCCTATTAAGATATTCAACAATGGTCTTATTCGCCGTGATTTTACATATATTGATGATATTGTTGAAGGGATACACTCAGTTATTCAACGTCCCTTCATTTGCAATAGTGAAGATATTACTCACCGCCTATATAATTTAGGTAATACAAAGAGCATTCCTCTTCTTCACTTTATTGAAGTAATCGAGGCATCTTTGGAAAAGAAAGCAGTAAAAAAGTATTTACCAATGCAACTTGGTGATGTTGTTGAAACCTGTGCTGATATAGAGGCTTCACGTCGTGACCTTGAATATGATCCTAAAGTATCAATTGAAGAGGGTATACCCAAATTTATTGACTGGTTCAAACTCTATTATGGATTATCATGATTCATTTTCAAGAGATAGTTTCATTGGATAATTGATGCGAATTTCGATTATTGGAACTGGCTATGTAGGGCTGGTTTCTGGTGCATGCTTCTCGAAACTTGGTTTAAATGTAATATGTGTAGATAATGATGTTGAGAAACTCAACAGACTACAACGCAACATTATTGATATATATGAGCCAGGTCTTGAGGAATTGGTTCGCAGAGGTATAGATAGTGGTAAGTTGAGTTTTAGTGATGACCTACCTAATGCCGTTAACAAATCAGATATAGTATTTATTTCTGTTGGGACACAAGGAAAGCAAAACGGTGAATTAGATATATCTCAGGTGTTAATAGCTAGCCATGAAATTGCAAAAGCAATGTCTGGGTACACCTTAATAGTTACTAAATCAACTGTGCCTGTAGGAACTGGAAGTGAAATCGAAAGAATTTTTAAAAATATAGCAGGTAAGAAATCATTCGATATTGCATCTAATCCTGAGTTTTTACGTGAAGGATCAGCTGTTTATGATTTTTTAAATCCTGAACGTATTGTTATTGGTTGCAAAAATGATAAAGTTGCTAATTTGTTGAAAGGTCTTTACCAAGGGATAAACCTTGGTCCAGTTTTTCGAACAAATATTGAAACAGCTGAATTAATAAAATTTGCATCCAACAGTTTTCTAGCAACAAAAATCACCTTTATTAATGAAATGTCGATCCTATGCGAAAGTGTTGGAGCAGATATCAGGGACTTGGCTACCGCATTGAAGTTTGATAAGAGAATCGGTGATACTTACTTATCCCCTGGGCCAGGATATGGTGGAAGTTGTCTTCCAAAAGATACTAAGGCACTTTTTGAAACTGCAAAGAATCATGATGTTCAGGCACCGTTGATTAATTCAGTTATTCAAGCGAACGATGATAGAGTCATCCAACTATCTCGAAGAGTCACAAATTCATTTGAAAATCCTGAAGGGATCAGAATTGGAGTGTTAGGTACAACGTTCAAAGCAAATACAGATGATATTCGACATTCACCATCTATTTATCTTATTCGCAGGCTTATTCAAGCTGGTTTCAAAATCAATACCTATGACCCAAAAGGCAATATTAGTACCTTAAAATCTCTTCCTGAAGTTCAAGTTTGTGAGAATGCCTACAAGGCCGCCATTAATTGCCAAGCAATAATTATTATGACTGAGTGGGAAGACTTTAGAGTTTTAGATTTCAACAAGATAGGTAAACTTATGTGCAATAAGTTAATATTCGACTTCCGGAACCTACTAGATGAAAAGAAATTACTAAAACTTGGATTTGCATATAAAGGGGTGGGATTCAAAACACCCGAAAGAATAAAAGAATAAGCAGCTATTTTATCCACGTTTCAATTTCTTGCAAATATCAACACTTTTTTACTACCTCAATTTAAAATTTGTGGTTAACCTCTTCTCTTGGTCAATTCTAATCTCATTATTACCAATAATTAAAATTGAACCGGAAAAAATATTATGAACGATCTAGTATCTGTAATTATGCCAGTATACAATTCGGAGCAATATTTAGAAGAAGCAATCAATTCAGTACTTTCACAAACATATAAAAATTTCGAATTAATAATAATTAATGACAGTTCTACAGATAAAACAAAAGACATTTTAAGATCATTTACTGACACGAGGATTAAATTAGAAAATTTAAAAAGCAATGTTGGAATTACCAAAGCACTAAACCTGGGAATAAAAGTTTCTAGCGGAAAATACCTTCTCAGGATGGATTCTGATGATATTTGTTTGAGAAATCGTTTTGCTAATCAAGTACGGTTTATGACTCAGAATCCAAATATTGCAGTTTCAAGTGGTGAAGCAATTGTAATACATAATGATAATATAACGGGCAAAATCCTTAGACCTCCAAGAACGCATCGTGATTGTTTAAGTGCTTTAGTTTTTGGCAGTTCATGTTTCATTCATCCAGCAACAATCATGCGGCGTACTATATTTCTAGAGGGCAACCTATACGATCCAAATTACCTTGTAGCACAAGATTATGAACTTTGGACAAGACTGGTTAAAGTTTATGCTTTTGGCAATCTTCCAAAGAAACTTATTTATTACAGAATTAGTAATAAGAATATTTCTTTTTTGTATAAAGATTCTCAAAAAGCAAATACTCTTAAGGCGAATAAAATTCTATTGTTTGAAATACTTTCTCCTTATATTTCTTCTTCAGATTTAAGTAGTTTTTTTGAGTTCATAGAATGTTTCAAAACTCAAAGGACTATTGCAGGTTTGGATCTGAAGCACCTTGATAATATTTGGAAAAATTTACCGGAAGATGTGAAGAGTATATGTTATAAGCTATTTAAAGAAATTATACGGAAAAATATTATGAAAATATACTGGAATCCAAAGGATCAGATTTCGTGGACTCTATTAAAAAACTATTTCAGATATCGACTGAAAAATAAATTGGTTCAGTAAATCATCTTTGGGCCTGAATCATAAGTCACAAAGACAATAAAAATGATGCTGTTTGACCTGAAATTCAGAATTGAATTGGAATCAAAAATATTTTTTTTTGTCTGGAAATGTATTGAATTTGCTACATTTTTGGATTTATCGAAAAAAACTTGTTGCAATCAAAGCCCATAAGAATAACCTATAGACCAATTATAATCATATGGTTTTTGATACCTTTTGCTAATTGAAGTTTAGCCTAGTAACAGCGTCCAATTGTGATGATTTTGGGGTTCCAAATTTTACAGGAAGTTGGTTAAAGGCTATGAGTCTTTTTTTAGTTGTTTTGGTATTATTAGTGTCTTCCCCTTTTTTGGTGGGTTGAATTTGTATTGAAATGGCTGAATTGACTCCAAGGATGATGTTGAAACTGTGAAATGCAGCCGGCTCATTAGTCTTGCTTCAAATCCTTTGGTCTTGAGGTGCATTGTAATGAATGGAAGGATTTCATGGACTTTTTTGCAAACGATCATGAAATACCTTGTTTGCGGCACATAGAAGGGCTGCGGGAGGAAAAATGATTTGATGGCTTGTTATTTACCCACCATATTTGGTGAAGAGCCAATTATTAATTTCAAATTTCAAACTGAGACACTACCCATTTCGAATCTCCTCACTAGACTGATTTGTGTCATGTAACTGTAGTTTGGAGTAGAGAAAAGTTTCAGTTTAAATTGGTTCCGTTGTTCCTATTTGGTGATTTCCCATCACCAAAGTCGACATGGTCTGCTTCCATTCGGCGATTTATCTGGTGTTTCACTAACATGTACAGTAACATTGATTATGTTGAAGTAAAAGGATGTAATTGCCCTCCATGAATTTATGCAGCAGGGCCTTCTATGCGGGAGATCTCAAGATTGACGGACCATAATCGCAGTACCGTCACCAAATACCTGCAACTGAGGTGAAGGTGCCACATTACAGTTCCTGCCCTCCGAGATCGGGGAAACTGACACCCTTCGAGCCTTATATCAAGCCACGTCTGGACAGTTCTCCCCATGTGTCTAGCAAAAGTCACTGTTCCGGGAAATCAGGGACCAGGACTATCAGGGATGCTATACCTTGGTGAAAGTAGCGGCGGTCAATGGCCGAACAATCCGATCGTTCCCATACCACTACCAGGCGCACATATGGAAGGCCTTCGAGTTGCAGCCCCCATCATACAGAGACGTTCAAACTGTCAACTTGATTCGGCGTTTGTGGACAAGGTAAAGCCAGATACAGATCTTGGATCGTACCTAACCCATACTTCCCATGAGCCCGGTGTCACTAACGGCTTAAAAATACATCAATAGTGTTGATTTAAAAGATACCATAACTTGACAGTTTTCCGTCCATTGTGACATAAGGACTGGGAAACGGAGGGTATCTCAAGCAAAGGGGGCTCTCCATCAATTTCATCCTGAAAGGAGTCACCATGAAACATTACGAAAGCAAGCGCTTCGGCAAACGAGAAAGAGTAAGGACCTATTGCAGAAAGAAACCCAGATGGGTAGCAAGGCGGATGAAGGGGTAATGCGGTTTTTTTGAGAGTACTTCTTTCCGACTCTGTATTGTGGGTTCAGCAATGAAAAAGGGCGGTAAAACCGCCCTCTTGGAATATTTTGAATGGATGCAACTAGAATGACATCGCAATGCTGGCTTCAAGGGTGGTTACCTTTTCTACATTCTCTGTATCCACCTGATCCACACCAGCGTTAAAGGAAGCTCCTCCACCGAGATCGTAGTCGAAATCAACCGAAATCTTTTTCTTCTTAACCGAAGTTACGAACCCAGCAGCAGCATCTACGATTAAGCCGGCATTGGCTGTCCTTTGTGTTTTATTGGTAGAATACGCCAATGAGATTGTTGCATTTTCACCAGCAGCCATACTGGCCTTCACACCCACTCCCGATCTCTTTTCACCGTACATGTTGCCTGCGGGAACAGGAACATCATCAGTAGGAGCAGCGGTTATGGCCATATCGTCGTTGTCCGCACTCTCGGACTTGGCATAGAAAACACTCGTGCTTACACCAGACAGATCGGTGCTAACGCCCAGGGCCAATCCCTTTTCACTGTCCATTCCGACGCCAACATTAACCGCACCAGCATCATATTTCACACCCATTGACCATTGATTTTCATCATCACCGGACGGTTCATTGGAGGTAAGCACGTAGGATGCACCTTCGAAACTGCCGGACAGCTCAATTTTGTGACCAGAAGCAAGAAGGATGTTATCCTCTTCTGTAACACCAATGCCACCAGCACTCCAGGCACCTGGGTCCGGGTCACCAAAAGCAAGTTTCCAAGCTCCACCAGCTCCACCGACATAAACAGTGGAACCCTTTACTTTACCATCAGCTCGACCATCCTGTTCAATGGCAAGACTGGCCCCGAACATCAAACCACCGTCAGTGGTTCCAGATGCTGCAAATGAAACCTGGAAATCCTCAATAAGAGCCATTCCACTGTCGTTAGCTTCAACGTCAGAACTCACATTCTTGACCCCCATTTTCGCAGCACCGGTTACTGCAACTGATGGTGCCGGGGCTTCCATCATCATTTCCTTGTCAGCTTCTTCCATAGCGTACGAAACACTACCAGCCAGAGCAAGGGCAGATGTGATTATAATAAGTTTTTTCATTACCTATCCCTTTTATCCTTGATAATATAAAGTACCGAGGTTTGTTCGGGTGGAAGAATGATCGGGCTTATTCGGACAAAAAGGCTTTAACTATGCGAATTTCCATATCTCTTCTAAATGGAAGAAGGGTCGAATTATTCAGGAAAAATATTTGCTTGATTCCGAATTCAGTTATAAGCCATCAAGACTTTATTTTAGTTTTCAGCTACACTTTAAGCCTACATTTCTTGATTTGAGCCAACATGAAAATCAAATTATACACGTTGATATCCACCACAAATTTCTTTGTTATTTCAAGAAGAAAAGTCGGGGGTAATATTCGAAGAATAGTTTCTTCAGGAAACTTTATGGTACTTAAGGGCTTCTGAACTGGATTATTTGACCAGTTGCCAAACAATTTCTTCTTTGCTTGGAATTCAACAAACAATAATCCATGAATGTTTCTGATTAATATCCAACCTGACATAAACGCCTTGGAATTATCCCTGTTGTAAAAAAGATACAGTCTAAATTAATATAAATTAATTACTTCCTTTGTTCCCCAGCAATGCTAAATTTGGCCTCGGTAGTAATAACGCTACCATTTAGTAATTTATATTATCAAGGATAAAGTGATGAAGAGATTTATTACAATCGCATCTGCCCTTGCTCTGGTTGGCTCCTTTTCATACGCCATGGAAGAGGTTTCGGAAGAAGCCACCATGGAAGAAGCCATGATGGACGAGGAAATGATGATGGAAGCCCCGGCTCCCTCTGTGACAATCGCAGGTTCAGCCGAAATAGGTTTCAAGAATGTTGATGACAGTTTAAAGTTAAAGCCGGATGCTGAATCAATTCAGTTGATTCGGGAATACAAGGTGGCGTTCAGTTCATCGGGAACCACTGATGGTGGCATTTTATTTGGCGCCGGTATCAACATCAACGATACCGAGGACAATGATCCCCATCAGTCAGTCAGTGCAGCCAATGTCCATGTCGGTGCAGCTGATGGGTCGTGGAAGCTTCAGCTGGGTGGCAATGACCCCGGTATTGAGGTTGCCGGAGGTATTGGTGTTGCCGATGATCACTTCGGTGGTGGCAAGGATGCCACAATCGGGTTGTCGGGAGCTTTCGAGGGAGCCACCTTCAGGATTACGATGTCGAATCCGAGCAACACTGTAACAGCTCGAAAGATTTCCTGGGATGGTACCTACAAGGATTCAGGTCTTGATAGTGATATGTTTGGTTATAGTTATGATTCTGCTGGTGCTGAAACCGTTCCGACGGATGTAACTGGTTTCGATGCCGCCAGAATTGATGGCATTCTTAAAGCAGCAGGTGTCAAAGGTAACACCAAGACCTTCATATCCGCAGCAAAATTCAAGGAATGGGCTGCAGCTTGTGGTATATCCTATACGGATGGAAATGTTGGAACTGATGCTACTGATGATACTGATGACAATGCTGGTGATGGTATAGTACAACCTCATGGTACTGGGGAAAATCAAGACACCTATGCTGTTGTTGCTGCTAACCTTAACAGATGTTCCGATGAGCACCTTGATATGAGCGACACGGTATCAGTTACGGATAACCATGCGGATCACTACGCTTCCAAGGCAAAGACTGACAACTGGTCGGTTGGATTCAGTTATGAACTCAATCCCGTTACGGTCGGTGTAGGTATGGATTCCCACAAAGGTCTCGCTTTGCAATTGGGAACCGATCTCGCAGGTGTTGCTGTTAAGGCATTCTATGGTAAATCAGAGTTTGATAAAGTCCGCCTTGGTACGGAGGCAAAAGTGAATAGAATCATCAGGAATAAAGCACCGGGTGATACTGCGACTGCTGCTGGAACTGCTTTTACAACCGCAGCCAATTTCGGTAGAGGTACAGATCAACCACCCTTTGGTGATGGTTATACGGTTGATCTCACTGTCAAGGATATCATGGGAAGACAGGAAAACACTGGTATCGGTGTCAGTGCCTCAGTTCCAGCCGGAGAGGGCGCCACATTCACGGTCGCCTACTCCACCAACAAGATGGAGCAAATGAGTACTGGAACAGGAGCTTCAAAAATCTTCAATGGTACAGCCACTACCAAGTTGATTGATATAGACTTTGAATATGCCCTCGGAGGAGGAGCCACATTCAAGGCTGGCATCGACAAGAAGGATGTCGAGACGATAAAGAGGGGTACAACAGCCGGGGTAGTCACTCCCAGTGATGTAACCACACTCTCTGCATCAATCGGGATGACCTTCTAAATCCAAAACATTCAAGGGAGGGCGGTTTTCACCGCCCTTTTTCTATTGGAGATTTTTAGGAGTGTGAAAATTCCCGTATATTTAATAGAGGGGATTAACAGATAAAAAGGGGCGGTGAATACCGCCCCCTACATGTTTCAAATCAACCAGTTAGAAGCTGAACGACACAGACGCCTCAAGGGTGGTCTTGTCACTGGCCTTGGCAGAAAGGGTATAGTCTTCATCGGTATCACCCGACACTGCCATCAACTCCTCGGTATCATCCTTGTCAATCCCGGCCTTGAAGGTGGCTCCACCGCCAAGGTCATACGTGAAGTCAAGTTCGAACCTCTTGGATGTGGCTGAACCCGAAGGACCGTCGACAACGGAGATTTTCTTTTCCTGCTGGGAATATCCGACGATTATGGAGGCACCATCACCGGCGGGAATTGTAACCGAGGCACCCAGTCCAGTCCAGTCACCCGCAGCGACCGTAGCCATGGTGGTTGCGGCAGTACCAGTACCCTCATCCGGTGTAAGCATATAGCGAGCAACAACTAGCGATTGGTCACCAGCAGTAGCAGGATCAGAATCAGTTTGGGTAATGACCAAATAACCATCTTCTACTTCTACAGTACGACCGCCCGTGAGAGTAGTATCATCATCAATTCCAGTAACCCCACCAGGACCATCAGCAGTCTCTGCTTCATATGTAACAGTTACAGTCTCCTCTCTAGTAGCATCTGTTCCGTATCCAGCATTCCCCTGCACTGTGGGAACATGATAAGTGTACACTACGTCACCAGCATCTAGCAAGTCATCGTCATTGGCATCAGAACGAGCGTCAGCAATGGATTCCATGAATGAGGCGGGCACAGCAGCTATCGGTCGGTCCACGCTTTCCTTGCTCTCGGATGTCGCATAGTAGACGGATGTTGACAAACCGGAAAAATCCGTGGTCATCCCGATGGCCAGGCCATCCTCTGAATCCATGCCGAGTCCAACACCGATCTGGCCGGCCGAAAACTTGACACCAGCCGACCAGTCATCAGAATCCAACTGCGGATCGGCCATGGTAACCCTGTACTCGATGCCCTGCATGCTTCCCGACAGCGAAACATCGGCATCGCCCCGGTCAATCCTGTCGTCGGCAAAACCAATGCCACCGGCCAGCAAGGCTCCGGGGTCATTGCCACCGAACTGCAGTTTCCAGGAGCCGTCTCCACCGCCAACATAGACATGCGAACCCTTGACAACGGGCGCGTCCTCTTCCCCGGTGTCATCCCTTATGGACATACCGGCTCCAAACACCAGACCACCGTCGGTGGTTCCCGAGGAACTGAATGTCACCTTGTATGCCCTGACCAGCGTAATGCTTTCAGCATCCGGCATTTTGTCGTCATCGACATTCTTGACACCGATCTTCGCAGAACCTCCCAAAGCAACCGATGGAGCAGGTGCCTCCATCATCATCTCTTCATCCATCGCCTCTTCCTCCATGGCAAATGCAATGCTGCCGGAGAGTGCAAGGGCTGAAGCGAACACGATAAGTTTTCTCATTTTACCTATCCCTTTATCCTTGATAATATAAAGTAATCAGGAGTAACAGGGATTGTTGGGGATGCCTCAATTCCCCTCAAGAAAGCCTTATAAACCTTCTCAGACTAAGCAGGATCTTCACAATATTTGAATTTGAGAATCATCGGATTTTACTGTCATGGCATGCTTAACTAAAAAATATTTTCCACCAACTATTCGAACCACACCTTGTGATTGAAGGAGATTATTGATTGCTAGACTTGGGCAAAAATAAGGATATCATCTAGGTGGTGTATTCTTTTGGAGAATAACAGCAACCACATGAATGATGAGGTATAGTGGTCTAATTTTTTTTTGGAAATGCCCTAAATAAATACAATTATTCAAAATTAATCAATTTATTTTCCCATGAATCATAAAATCTGTCCTGTTGTACTATGTGGTGGTGTTGGTAAACGATTATGGCCAGTATCTCGACAAACTTACCCCAAGCAATTTTCAAGGTTTCTGGGACAGCACAGTTTGTTTCAGAATACTGTAAACAGGTTCAATGATCCAAGATTTGAATCACCCCTAATTCTAACAAGCAATGAATACAGATTCATAATTGGAGAGCAGCTAAATCAAGCCGAAATTAGAAATTCTGGTATCATTGTTGAACCTAATCCGAGGGATACTGCACCTGCAATTTTGGCAGCCGCTTTGCAACTCAACAAGAAATCCGGAAATTCAATAATGCTGGTTCTCCCATCGGACCATTCAATCGGTAATGAAGAAGAGTTGATTTCTTTGATTTACAATAGCCAAATATTTGTTGAGGCAGGAGAAATAATTACCATAGGCATTAAGCCTGACCGTTGTGAGACAGGATACGGTTGGATTGAACCTTCAGAAACAGGATATAAGAATAGTAACCTGTTCAGAGTAAAGCAATTTTATGAGAAACCAGAGTTGGAAAAGGCCGAATACTTTTACAAACAGGGTAAATTTCTTTGGAATTCTGGAATTTACTTATTTTCAACAGAGACAATTATTGAAGCATTCAAAGAATACTCTCCCAAACTCTCGAAATATGTTTCTATAGCTGTTGAAAATTCAACAATGGATTTGGATTTCATTAGATTGGATGAAAAAAGCTGGAATTATATTGAACCGATTTCCATTGATTTTGCTTTAATGGAAAAGGTTCCTAATATCTTGGTAACCCCATATGAATTTGGCTGGGATGATTTAGGTGATTGGAATGCCGTTTGGAGAGAAAACCAAAAAGATCAAAATGGTATATCGTCCTCAGGGAATGTATTCTCATCCAAATGTAAAAATTCGTACCTTAGATCTGAAAATGCAAATCAAATATTGGTAGCACTTGGATGTGAAGATTTGGTTGTAGTGTCAACACCCGATGCGGTACTCGTTACCAAAACAGATCAAACACAAGATGTTAAAAATGTTGTGAATCAGCTCGAACTAGCCGGATATCCTCAAGCATGGCAAAATCTGGTCGAAAATAGGTATTGGGGTAAAGCTGAGACACTTTTAAACGAGGAAAAGGTACAAATAAACCGACTAGAAATTAACCCCGGTAAAAATATTGTACTGCAGCGACATAGTTTCCGATCTGAACATTGGATAGTTCTCAAAGGTAAAGCCAGTATTGTCTTGGATGACAAGAAGATTATTCTAAGGGAAAACCAGTCATTAAATGTACCAATGGGAGCAAAACACAGCTTAAGTAATTTAACGGATGAACCATTAATTATCGTTGAGGTGAAAACTGGAACCCAATTGGGTATGAATGATACTGAAAGGTTTGAGATTTAGAACTAAAACCAGATTCAATTGACTATATCAAAGTTATGATCCCTAATCCATTCTACGGATTATTTGAAACAAAACTCTTTACTAAACAATATTGGCTTTTGGTGGTCCTCATATGGTTTCCAAATACACTACCTGAAAACTTTTTAATCAACATTTTTGATCAATCAATTCCTACCTTGATTTGGACCACATGCATCATGCCAAATCGAATAATTATCTTGAAAGTACTTTATAGCCAATTTATTTGCAGCATGGCGATTATGACCCTCAATTACACTTCCCCCCAAACCTGCTATCCCAATATCCGATATATTTATTGGAACTCGAATTGAATTATCCTGCCAAATTCCAATTCCCTTAAGCTCAAGCAAGCCACTTAACCATACATCATCGACTGTCCAAACAACAGGTGGAATTTCAAAAGCATTCTTGTCAAAGAATTCAGGTTTAATTGATACCCCTCCATAACCTGCAGCAATATCAATATAACCAGATTCCTTACAATTTATTCGTGAAGGTTTTTTATAAGGTTTGCGGAATATAAACTCCTTCAACTTTTGATTAATCCTACCACCCAAATATTCATAATTTTCGATTACCCTTAATTTAATAGCCCTAGGTAAGCGTTCATCTGAAGTATTGATACCATACCTCTTCAATTGCCAACCAGTTGAGACAATTGCCTTATCGGGTAATTTTTCCGAAACTAAAATAAAAGACTTCAACCAATTTCGCTCCGGTAAACGGTCATCATCGCAATAAATAATTCGAGTTCTTGTTCCCCAATGCTCTTTTGCACAATACAAAACCTTCGTTGCCGGTCCCAAATCCTCGTCAACGATTTTCAAGGCAACTCCCGGGGGTACTTCTGGAATTGTGAATGCATGCTCTGGGAATCTCCGATAGGACCGGGGTACAAAGACTTGTATTTCATCTGCCTGATAATTCTGGTCTAATAAACATTTCAGTGCTTTGCCAAGATCCTTGAATCTTGGCGGTATTGAAGAAAGGGAAATTACAACTTTATCCTTCATGACCTTGAATATTTAAAATATGACAATAGGAAAATACAATTATGATTTTGTATTGTCAGTAATTCCCGCTAACTTTCCACTTTCCTGATTAATATAACCTGCCAAAGGGATAGGCAAGCGGTATCGAAGGGCTTTGCCCCCTTGATTCCCTTTTCCATTTCCAATCGACGCCAAAATCCGGTCCTGAGCACTTCCGGTACATGTGGCCCGGCTAAGGTTCGGCAAGGAGCAACTCCCCGTCCATTGCCCAGTCATTGTCCGACAGCAGGCGGTAAAGGGTTTCCCAATCGTTGAGGATGACACGGTAAAAGATCAACCGCATCTCCTCCCACATGTACTTCTTGCGTACCTGTTCCTTCAATGCCTTCTGGAAGTATGGACAACACAGTTGTTCCACCTGTTCAATCAGGAATACCAGCATGCAGAGATACGCCATCACGCTGGCGAGGTGTTGTTTGCCATGGCCGTAATTGTGCTCGAAATGGTAGCCATCCGGCTCGGATTTTAACGTCTTGAAGGTTTCGTTTTCTATCTTCCACCTCGAACGGGCGGATTTCATCATGGTCATCATCCTTTCCTTGTTGAGGGGGAGGTCCGTTATCCAGGTCCAGTTGGTGGTTTCGCCATCCGGCCGGATCTCGGAATACTGGAGAACCGAGACCTCCAGGTCGAAATTGGCATCGTTCAGGGGAACATCGTGGTACCATCTGAACCTGTGGGTGACAACCCCTTTCGGGGTCCCTTCGGTATGGGTGTGGGTATGGGGATCGGGATGGCTGTCGATCCACTCGAACATCAGCTTGTGGTCTCCGTGCTTGACCCCGATGATGTAACGCAGGTCAAGATCCTGCAGATGCTTGATGTGGGGACCATTGGCAGCCAGGGCATCCTCGACGACAATCGTCCTGAGATGGGGATGTTCCTTTTTGTAGTCGGTGAGAAACCGCTTGGCGGCATTGCGTTCGCAATCGTTCTTCTCGCTGCCATCCTGCCTGGTGATCATCTCGGGAGCCAGGGGAATGACAATCCTGCTGCCCGGATGGACAAGGGCACCACCCATCATCTGGTGGTAGTAGCCGGTGGTACCATCCTTGTTTGCCTTGGTGCAGCAGGAGGAACAATGGACCTTGTTGGAACTGTAGTAACCGGTACCGTCAAGCGACAGCAGGTAGTGTCCCCCGAGCACCGTGAAGTGTTCCAGTCCCTTCGAACGTTGCAGGTTGGCAAGGACAGCACGGAAGGCAGAACGCAAATGGACCGGATCAATACGGTCGAGACGTTCCCTCAGGCAGGTGTCCGAAGGGGCCTTGTCAACGCCGAACAGGTTCCTGAGGTTCCCAACCACCGCACTCCTGGCTTTTTCGCCCCTGACCATCCGGTCAAAGTAAAGGAGGGACGGTGCCTTGAGCTTGAAAATGGCGGCACCTGACATCAGGCAGTCAACGATGGTGAAGCCGCGATGTCTGACGGGATCGGGAATGTCGGTGAAGGAGGTACGGATGGTCGACAGGAGACCGGGTATGGAAGCATGCTTTCGAAAGCGGATCTTGGACATGGTACTGCTCGATTTTCGAATTTGTATTGGTTTGTTGTATTGGACATGATTTGCAAATTGGAAAAAAATGTTTCAATGGGGTTTGCGAAAAATAATTTTCGATGACTTCGTAAACCCCCAATACATGGGGGGGGGTAAAAAAATTAAGCGGGAATTACTGTTGTATTGTTAGATACGCAAAGATACAACCCAATCAGATTATGTATTTCCAATACGTATTGATAGTAATATCCAGAAGATTTTAAGCAATTATAAAAAAATATAATGTTGGTAAAATTGGGTGACCATCGTATTGAAAATTATACAGTAATATGATTATTTATCCATTTATCAGAATAGCGGATGAGGCAGTATTCTTATCCACGGGATAATTGACACCCTGTGGTGTATAAAGTTTCTTTTGTCATTATTTACTTTATCACTCAACTACTCATCCTCAAGCAGTGGGTGGAAGAATCGTGCACAAAATGGAAATTCGCATGATTTTGAAGGTCTAAGGATAACATTGAGGATGATGTTATCCAGACCGCTTGAAATTTAATCCCTAATTTATCTTTGTGATTTTGGGTAGACAGATATATAAGCACCCAGATGAAGTAAGCGGGTGAATTCCAACCCGTATAAATAAGCAATAGAATTAAGTGGTAGAAGGTGACAGAATCCCATTTGTTGAATGCCTATTTGTTCCTTACCAATAATATATCAGGATTGGCAAGGGTGATTGCCCTATACAGGACAAAACAAGGGATTGAAGATCCAAACCGCGTTCAGGAACGTTTGGGCATCCCTTCAGCCAGTCGCAAAAGGGGTACCTTGATTTGGTTTCATTCAGCCAGTGTAGGTGAAACCTTACTTGTGTTGTCCCTGATTGAGAAAACTTCAAAAATTTTCCCTAACCAAAATATTTTACTTACAACACAAACCGTTTCGTCCGGGAAAATGGTCACATCAAAGCTTACCGAAAATGTTGTACATCAATATCTACCCTACGATTTGTTGCCTGGTGTAAGGAGATTCCTGTATCATTGGCAACCTTCGGTTGGTATCCTTGTTGAAAGCGAGTTTTGGCCGGTATTGATTTCGGAAGCAGATCATCAAAACATACCACTTTTGGTCATTAATGGAAAAATGACAGGAAAATCATTCAATAGATGGAAGAGATTTCCAAAGTTTACCCAAGTCCTATTCGATAAAATAAACCTGTTTTTGGTTCAGTCCCCTAAAATCAAATCAAGGTTTTCAGAACTGGGAGTAAATCCAGACAAGCAAGTTGTTACAGGGCAGTTGAAACAGGAATCGAAACCACTTTCCCATGACCCTGAAGTATTTTCCAATCTGAACGAATATTTTCAAAACAAACAAGTATGGGTTGCTGCTTCCACCCACGAGGGGGAGGAAGAAATCATTGCAGAAACCCATATCAAGTTGTCTAGCAATACCGGCAACAATTTCCATTTGATTTTGGTTCCACGTTATCCAGAAAGAGGTAGGGAGATAGCGGAACTGTTAAATACCTATGGTTTAAACTCGGTACTAAGGTCGAAAGGGGAATTGCCTGGTGAACTTGATACCGTTTACATTGCGGATACCATGGGTGAGTTGGGCTTATGGTACAGGTTGGCCAAAGTTAGTTTTATTGGAGGTTCCTTGGTTCATAAAGGTGGTCACAATCCTTACGAACCGGCTCTTCTGGAATGCCCAATCATACATGGGAAATATTATGAGAATTTCTCGGCAGAATATGAACAACTCAAGGAACAGGGTGGATCCCAAATGGTTAACAATTCAAAGGAACTTGCCGAAGCTATTGAAAGGGCCTTGGACCCTCAAAACCGTTTAAGTTATATCAACAATGCCAAAGTATTGGGGCAGGGTTGTAAGAACGATGCAGTTGATAAAACTTTTGATGTGATCAAGAGTTTTATCAACTAGCAAATATCAATTTTGCCAAGAATACTAATTTGCCTTGTTCATGGATAATTGGAACTTACCTCTGTCATCAATTTTGGTAAGTTTGACTTTTACTTCCTGACCTTCACTCAATACCTCGGAAGGATGACCAAGTCTTCTATTGGTGATCTGGCTTATATGGACTAAACCATCTCTTTTACCCATGAAGTTAACAAAGGCACCGAAGTCCATTATCTTGACAACCTTTCCAGTGTATATCTTGCCGACCTCAGGTACGGCTACAATCTCTTCGATCATGCTGGAGGCCTTTTCCAAGGCATTTCCATCTGGTGAAGCAATTCTAACGATACCATCATCGTTGATTTCAATCTTAGCGCCGGATACTTCGGTAATTTCACGAATGACCTTTCCTCCAGATCCTATGACTTCCCTGATTTTATCCACGGGTATTTTCTTGGAAATGATTCTGGGAGCAAATTCGGAAAACTCACCGACACCCGATATGGCTTTCGACATTTCTCCCAAGATATGCATTCTTGCTTCTCTGGCCTGATCGAGTGCCTGGGACATGATTTCCGGTGTAATACCGGCAACCTTGATATCCATCTGCAAGGAGGTAACACCATTTTTGGTTCCTGCAACCTTGAAATCCATATCACCAAAATGGTCTTCGCCACCCAGAATATCCGTAAGTACTGCAAACTTGCCATCTTCACCCAAGATCAGGCCCATTGCGACACCTGCAACATGACCCTTCAAGGGAACAGCTGCCTCCATCATCGAAAGGGAAGCTCCACAAACCGTTGCCATGGATGACGAACCATTTGATTCCGTGATTTCCGATACCACCCTTATTGTATAGGGAAATTGGTCTGGTTCAGGCAAAACCGGTTTCAAGGCGCGCCAAGCTAGTTTGCCATGTCCGATTTCCCTTCTGCCCGGAGGTCCAAGCCGGCCTGTTTCCCCAACAGAATAAGGTGGGAAGTTATAGTGGAGAAGGAAGTTCTCCCTGAAATTCCCATGAAGGGCATCAACTATTTGTTCATCATCCCCTGTCCCAAGGGTGGTCATAACCAAAGCCTGGGTTTCACCACGGGTGAACAAGGCCGAGCCATGTGGTCTCGAAAACAATCCCACCTCACATTCGATGGGTCTGACTTGTGTTAATGATCGATTATCTATTCTACGACCATTTTCCAGGATATTGTTTCGCAGGATTCCTGACTCAAGCTTTTTGATCTGGCCGGAAATTTCCCGCTCCGAATATTCTTCCTCAAGTTCGGATTTTATTTTTTCCTTTGCTTGTGATATTGCATCCTGTCTTTCTGCCTTTTGGGAAATTTCGTATGCATCAGCAATCAAGCCCTGCCCAATGGAAGTTACTTTCTCGTTGAGCTCATCCGTTTCCGCTGGAATAAACTCATATTGAGGTTTGTTCACCTCATTTTTGAGTTCGTTGATCATGTCAATGACCGGTTGCATATTCTCGTGACCAAAAACCACGGCACCAAGCATTTCTTCTTCCGTCAATTCATAAGCAATGGATTCGACCATCATGACCGCTTCAGAAGTCCCAGCTACCACCAAATCCAATTTTTGGCCATTCCCCATTTGTTCTATTTCGCTAATGGAGGGGTTGAGGATGAATTCACCGTTGGCAAAGCCTATCCTTGTAGCACCAATGGGACCTAGAAAAGGTGCACCAGAAATTGCCAAAGCCGCCGATGAGGCAACCATGGCCAGAATGTCAGGATCATTCTCCAAATCATGTGAAAGTACAGAGCAAACTATATCCACTGGATTTTTAAACCCTTCGGGAAACAATGGCCTGATAGGACGATCAATCAGGCGTGATATCAATGTACTGGCATCCGAGGGTTTGGCTTCCCGTTTGAAAAATCCTCCAGGGATTTTACCGGAGGAATAGTATTTCTCCTGGTAATTGACGGTCAGTGGAAAAAAATCCAGCTCACTGTTTTGTTTCTTGTCGAAGGTAACGGCAGCCATGACACATGTTTCACCCAAGGTTGCCATTACACATCCATCTGCCTGTCTTGCAATCTTGCCGGTTTCAAGAGTAAGCGTTTGCCCACCCCACTCAATCGCTTTTGTAATTATATTAAACATCTACTTCTTTCTTGTACCCTCCCTGATTGATCAAAGATTGAACAATTCCTTAATGGAGGGAAAATAATTTATGGGTCCATTCACGTAAATGGACCTGGTTGAATATTCGGGTTATCGTCGCAAACCCAAACTCGTGATGATAGCTTTATACCGCTCTTCATCCTTGCGTTTCAAATAATCCAGCAATTTCCTTCTTTTGGCAACCATATTAAGTAGGCCCCTTCTGGAGTGGTTATCCTTTTTGTGGGTTTTGAAATGCTCTGTCAATGACTTTATTCTGAAAGACAGGACTGCAATCTGAACCTCGGGTGATCCGGTATCATCCAATCGTCTGGCGAACCTACCAATCAGTTCCTTCTTTTGTTCTGGTGTTATCGACATCTCATATCTCCTTATTTCAATTTACTTCTTTACCACCAGCCAGGATGTCGACCAGCAAAAACAAAGGTAATTTAAATCATGTCAGGCAAGGATATAATGAGGAATTAATCATATTCCAGTAATTAAACTGAAATTAATACCTTTTGTATAAATTTTATCTTATTTCTCAGGTAAATTACCTAACGCCTTCTATTTTGGAACGACATATTTGAGTATGCAAATCACACCAATTCCCATTCATCCTCCAAACCCAACCAACCTTAAACATAACTAACAAATTATTACCCGCTCTTTTATGAATCTATTCAGGTATTGGATTGATTTCATTTGTTTCTTGATCAAGATTATATTCACATAAGCGTTTCGATAAGCAAGTGAGTGATCAATTGCTGAGGAATTCCCAGATGGGCAGAGCATGGTGAATGGGGAGTGGTAATGCGGGTTTTCGAGGTGAGTATTCCTCTCGACACCGTATTTTGGGTTCAGCAATGAAAAAGGGCGGGAAAACCGCCCTCTTGGAATATTTTGAATGGATGCAACTAGAACGACATCGCAATGCTGGCTTCAAGCGTGGTAGTTTTTGCTCCATTTTCTACATCCACTTGATCTACGCCAGCGTTGAAGGTAGCCCCTCCACCGAGAGCATAGTCGAAATCAAGCTGTATCTTCTTGGTTTTGTCACCTGCAGGAAGAGTAGTAGCTTGAATACCATCGGTGTCGCCGTCAGTATCTACAGCAGTTCTTTGTTGCTTCCTGGTTGAATATGCCACTGAGATGGTTGCACTTTCACCAGCAGACATGCTGGCCTTTACACCCACTCCACTTGCCTTTTCAGTGTAGGCGGTGCGCTCTGCAACAGCGGGTGTACCGGTATTCCCTACTGTGGCGGGTACTTCGGCAACTGCTGCTTGCCAAGGAATCATTTGCTCAGACTTGGCATAGAAAACACTCGTGCTCACACCAGAAAGATCGGTACTAGCACCCAGGGCCAATCCCTTCTCGCTGTCCAT
The DNA here is from genome assembly GCA_009842205.1 of Paracoccaceae bacterium. Lineage (GTDB taxonomy): Bacteria > Pseudomonadota > Alphaproteobacteria > Rhodobacterales > Rhodobacteraceae > MPNP01. Next base: position 20,077 of record VYFX01000063.1, read on the forward strand.
TCCGACACCGACATTAACCGCACCGGCACCATATGTGACACCCGCTGACCATTGATTATCTACTTCATCAGCAGTCGGTGCATTGGTGGTAATCACGTAGGATGCTCCTTCGACACTGCCGGACAACGCAATTCTCTGACCCGAAGCACGCAGGATGTTATCCTCTTCTGTAATACCAATGCCACCAGCACTCCAGGCACCGGGGTCCGGGGCACCAAAAGCAAGTTTCCAGGCTCCGCCGGCTCCACCGACATAAACAGTCGAACCCTTTACGGTGCCATCCTTTTGAGCATCCTGCTCTATGGCAAGACTGGCTCCGAACATCAAACCACCGTCAGTGGTTCCGGATGCCGAAAACTTGACTTCGAATTCCTCGATAAGTGCCATACCATCAGAAGTTTTCGATGGAGAAGTGCTTACATTCTTAACCCCCAATTTTGCAGCACCGGATACCGCAATACTCGGTGCCGGGGCTTCCATCATCATTTCCTCGTCAGCCTCTTCCATAGCGTACGAAACACTACCAGCCAGAGCAAGAGCAGATGTGATTGTAATAAGTTTTTTCATTACCTATCCCTTTATCCTTGATAATATAAAGTAATCAGGAGTAACAGGGATGGCTGGAGATGTCTGATATCCCCATGTGAAAGCATTATTTACCTTGATAGTCCATACGGGACCTTACCAATATTTGAAAAGGAGAATCATCGAATTTCACTGGCTTGGTACGCGCAGAAAGAATCTATTTCAGTTAATTATTCGAACGACGCTGACTGAATGATAATAACTGTTTACCATTTTACAAAACTGGACCGGGAAAGTATTTCCTTTCGGAATTTACATTGTGTCTTCCTGAAAAAGGAAGATGGTAATTCAAGGTCTTCCAGGAATGAATCCACTGCTTGGTGTGGACGATCTCCATCAGGTCCAACCACAAGGGAGATTTAGAATTGGTTAAGGAGGAAAAGGTTGATAATGATTGATTTTGAACAGGCTTGTAATATCGTACAGGAGAATGCAGAGGAAACCAGAAAATCCGCTACTCGTGTCGTTTCCCAGGCCCGGGCACTGGTCAAGGCTGCCCAAACTGGTAACATTTCTGCCATAAAACGAACCAAGGAGAAACTGAAGGATACCCTGATTGAGCTTCAGGGAAAGGTGGCTGATACTGATCATTGGCCCTATTCTGAAGAAGAGGAACTGGAATTGTTCACAAACCGATTTCAGGATGAACTCAAGGCAGCTGCCATTGAAAAGGAGTTGACCCTGTTCGAACGTGATGGGGTTTTGATTTCCTATCCCTCAATTGTACGGATTTTGCCATCCGACAAGGCTGTTCGGATAGACCGCAAGAAAGTCTCAACGGTTCGACCTTCTCACTTGGCAGGACTTCTTCTCGCCAACCAGAACAAGAAAAGTGGATTCAAATCCAGTCAATTCATTGAATCCTTGTACGCGATTTATTCTGATATCGTAGACAAGGGACAGAAGGGAAAGAAGGATCTGTTTTCAGACAATGGAGAGGTGGTTTTGCTGGCCAGGATTTATAAACTGATGACCGCCTTGCCTGGGGCCAGTCGTGAATATGACCGCAGTGATTTTGCCCGCGATTTGTACATCCTGGACTCGGATGGTCCGAGCCAGACAAGAAAAGGCAACAAGGTTTCATTTCCATCTTCAACCGGGGCCAGAAGGCGTTCAAGTGATTTGTTTTCTTTCGTGGGACCTGAAGGCAAGGCAGTTGAGTATTATGGTATCCGATTCAGTCAGGGGGAATAATGACCTATCCCATTACCCAGACACAGTGGCTCGGTCATATTGAACGCGAATATATGGATACCTTCCTCAAGGAAGGAGGGTCCGCCGTTAAAATCGCCATAGTGGAAGATCAAAACCGGTCTCCTCTGGTTCAGAAACTGAAATCAAGCAGTCAGGATAGAAATTATCTGTTCTTGCAGTTGAATGCCATAAAAAGCAGGGTTCATATGCCCCAGGATGTTTTTTTCAGCATGGCAGAACAGATTGATTGGATGAACTTGGCCCAAAAGGTCGTTCACAATCTTCTTTCCCGGGATTTCAATATACCAGATCAGGTTGATGAAGAAATGAATCTGATCGAGCAGGTTGCTCAGGCCAATTATCTTGATACACAGATGGTTTTATTGGAGTTGAGACCCAAAATACAGGAGGAAATAGCCAAGAATCCAAATATGGCCAAACCATTTCGAATTGCCATGACCCATTTATGTCTGGGGGTCAGGGATGGAGGAAGTTCATGTCAACCCTTGCTGGATTGGTTAACGGGTACAAACACTCGAATATCGAACGTCAAACCCTTTCAAATACATACTCCCATAAATCGAACAACCGCCCGGTATTTTATTGAATCAGCTGTTTACTGGATTAGGATAGCTGGTTATGCAGGGACGGTATTGTTATTGGATAATCAAAGGGTAACCCTGGCAAAAAACCCTCAGGATGGATACCGCTTTTACTCCAAGGCCATGACCATGGATCATTATGAACTTCTCAGGGAATTCATAGACGATATCGACCGCTTGTCGGGAACCCTGTTGGTAACGCTTTCTGGCAACGAATTCATCGAAATGGATTCTCCCAAGGGCTGGGCCATTTATCCCGCACTCCGAACAAGGGTGATGGATGATGTAAGGGACAAGCATCGTGCCAATCCGGTTGCTTCCCTAGTCAGGTTATCGTGAGGGAGAATAGCATGGATGATAGATTCAAAGCCAGATTGGCTGTGGAGGCACTTCGAAATGGCGTACCAAACAGGGAAGCCGTTCGAAAGCTTGGATGCAATCAACCCAGGGTTGAGGGACAATTTGCCAATATGCTTGATAAGGTTACCGATCCCCTTATCCCTTGTGAAAACTCACAGGGCATGCTGGTTTCGGGTGACTTTGGAACCGGGAAATCGCACTTGTTGTCTTACCTGGAACAGTTGGCACTCTCCAGGGGATATGTCTGCAGCAAGGTTTCCATCAGCAAGGAAACCCCTTTATACGACCTTGGCAAGGTCTTTTTGGCTGCCATAGAAAATGGCAGGATTCCAGATAAAAAGGGAAGATTCATTGAAGAGATTGCCCACTCCCTGAAGCCGGGTTCTGATCAACACACCTCGTTTTTTCATTGGACCGAAAAAGCAGCTGAAGAAGGTCTGTTGAGTTCAATATTCCCCGCCAGTGTCAAAATTCATGAATTGTGTCACGACCAGGAACTTCTGAGCGAAATTGAAGCCTTCTGGTCCGGTGATCGAGTTCTCATGAAAACCGTCAGGGATGGTTTGAAGTTGGTAAACCAGTACGAGTATTTCAAGGTGCAAGCTCCCAAAGTGACTGAACTCCCACTCCAGAGGTTGAGATTCACCATTGAACTGATAAAGGCTGCTGGATACAAGGGATGGGTGATTCTTCTTGACGAAATTGAGCTGATGGGTTCATACTCCTTGTTGCAGCGTGGACGATCCTACTCGGAAATAGCCCGCTGGATGGGTAAGGTTGAAGGAGAATCATTTCCTGGATTGCTTTTTGTTGGAGCGGTCACAGATGATTTTGCTCTGGAAGTCATCAGCCCTTCTGGTCGAAAAAAGGATTGGGATTACATTCCCAACAAGGTTCGGATGAATACCAGGTACTTCAGTCTGGTACCGAAATTAAAGATTGGGATGGAACTGTTACAAAAAAACTGCTTGTCCCTGGAATCTCCGAGTGAGAAAAACATTCAGGATACGGTTGAAACCCTTCGAAATCTTTATCAATTGGCATTTGATTGGTTTCCTCCTGCCCAAGAGGTACAGGTTGGTGGAGCTGGTGAATGGGGACGAATGCGTTACAAGGTACGTTCGGTCATCAATGAATGGGACTTGAAAAGGCTGTTTCCTGATTACAATCCCGAGTTTGTAATTGATTCCTATAGTACAACCTATGATGAGGACACAGATCTGGAAAATTCATCCGACGAGAATGAAGAATAAATCAATCCTGTTGACAGGATGATTTTCAACTTGCACAATTCTGTAAGTTCCAGCCATGGCACAAGGTAATCTTGCAAGAAGTGTCGGATGGCTTCGTTTTGAGGCATCAAGAAACAAAAAGGTAATTTATGTTTCCCTATATGAATCTAAATTGAACGGAGACCCTTTAAGCTTTATTCTTACAAGAGCTGATTACCCAGGAAGTAGTGGGCTTGGTTTATCATCACTGATTGGTCGTTTGGTACAGTCCTGCAAATACTCACCAATGGTCTTGCTTGGTCTGGAAGGAGACCTTCCAGTTGAAATGGAAGACAATTTATCCCCTGAAATACCCATGGGGTTGGTTCTTCAGGAAAATATTGGTTACTCGATCGGGGAGAATCCAAAAGCCTTTTTTGACCAGATAACCTGGACCACCAAAGAACCCGCTGAAGGATCACCAGAAAAAAGAAGCCTGAAGGAGGTTTTTCGAACCACCAATCCATTGGACATGTTTGAAAGAACTGGAGAAGCATTGTACTTTGCCCTGACACGTCCTGGTATCAGTCCCCTAAGTTCCATTTCCGGGTTTTTGGCACCTATATCATTACTTTCCGGAACTGATTCTGGGATTTCCTCAGCACTTTGGCAAATACTTGCCAAACCTGACTCACCTGAAGTCCAGAATTTGGGTTACAGCTCCTTGCATTGGCCTAGTGATCTAATGCCTTATCAAGGTGAGGGGGTGAAGGCCTTGACCAATTTGCATCGTTTGCTCCTGGCGGATGATATGGGCCTGGGGAAAACGGTCCAGGCTATTGCTGCAATTAGAATTCTCAGGAAACAGAAACAAATCAGGTCCAGTCTGGTTATAACTCCTGCGAGTATACTTGATCAATGGAGGCAGGAATTTTATCGATGGGCCCCGGAGTTGGATGCAATTATCGTACAAGGTTCTTCACAGGAGCGTGGTTGGAAATGGCAAGCTGGTAGTGAGGTTACCTTGGTCAGCTATGATGTTTTACGCCATGACGGGAAATACCTGGAGACCTTTAGGTCTACCCACAATCCTTGGGATGTCGTGGTATTGGATGAAGCACAGAAAATAAAAAATTCCAATATTACGAGCGAAATAGTCAAGAAGCAGCCAAGACTTAGATCCTGGGCTCTCACGGGAACTCCTCTGGAAAACCGTGAGAAAGAGCTGGCTTCAATTATTGAGTTTGTCGACCATGTGGGAAAGACATCAAGAAAACTTTTCATTCCAGGACCCAAACTCAGAAAAAGACACAGGGAATTACAATTGCGTCGAAAAAAGTCAGATGTACTCAAGGAACTTCCCCCAAAACTTGAAACCAAATTAACCATTCCCTTGCACCCTGATCAACAAAAAAGCTATATCCGTGCTGAGCATGAAGGAATTGTCTATCTCAAGTCTTTGGGAAAGGATATTGAAATTCATCATATTCTGGCATTGATCACCCGCTTGAAACAAATTTGCAATTTCGATCCGATAACTGGTGCATCCAGTAAAATGGACAACATTGCCGAAAGGTTGAATACGTTAACTGAACAAGGGCATAGGGCTCTTATCTTTTCCCAATACAAAAGCCCTTATTCTGGGGTAGTGGCTGCAGCAAAATACCTCAAGGACTTCCATCCCCTTATCTTGACGGGTGATACACCAGTTGAAAGCCGTTCAGTCATTGTAGATAAATTCAAAAAAAACGGTTTGCACAAAGCCCTGATCATCTCCTTGAAAGTTGGAGGGACGGGCTTGAACTTACAGGAGGCAAGCTATGTTTTCCACCTTGATCGTTGGTGGAATCCTGCCGTTGAGAGACAAGCTGAAGATCGTAGCCATCGCATGGGTCAATCTGTAAAGGTGAATGTAATCAAGTACAATTGCAAATACACCATTGAGGAACGAATTGATGAAATAATCATGGAAAAGCAGGTACTTTTTGATACATTGATCGATGATGTTTCCCTGGATCTTTCGGCAAGGCTCAGTTTCAAGGAACTTCTTGGATTGTTTGATTTGGATTAAGTCCGTAATCAAGAATTCTCCGTAGATTTGACCAAATTCGTTTGATGATAATCCGGCAGTTATATTTACACTATCAAGCCAAGTGTGTGAGCAGTTATTCTTTTGTTTTTTTTGGAGCTAATAAACAATGGTCAAAATTCCTTGAAGTGCCCGAAGAAAGCTAAACCAAACGAATTCAGATGAATGTGAATTTTGTAAATAAGCACCAATTTACCCGACATCCTTGTGAGCCTGTTTCATAAGTCCAAAAAACTGGATAATTCCAGATGTAAATACCTTTTTCGATTCCAAATCAATTCTGAATTTCAGGATAAACAGCATCATTTTTATTGTCTTTGTGACTTATGATTCAGGCTCATGGGAAATAACCTCAACAGGGGATTTGTATGGGCAAGCCAGATTATCGAAGTGGAAATAATCCTTGTCAATTGTCATACCGGAATTTATACTTTACTCATGTAATTTAAAGTTGATGGAACGAACGAAAAAATGACCACCTCAATTGACAAACACCATGTGAAAGGCAAACTAGGTTCAGATTTCTGGCGTATAAGGGTACCACCGGATCTGGTTCCCAAGATGGCACTGGAGATTGACTGGAACCGCATGGGGCGGCGGGTCATGATTGATGCAAAAGAGGGCATCATAGCATGGATGAGCCCGTCCAGCCTACATGCGGACCTGTCTTCGGCCAGTGACAAGATTGTCCAGTTGGCTGGCGCCACCCTGAAGACTATCGTCAAGGATAAGCGTGACAACCGCTGGGGAAGCCCTGGGGATCCAAAAAATGTCGGACTTGAGGCTGATGCCGCTTTCTATGTTGGTGACAATGCCGTGGGTTGGTACACAGCCCGTAGGAAAGGGCAGGAGGAAAAGGAAGCCTATGAGGCCCGGACACCACCGGACCTTGTGGTCGAGGTGGAAGTAACCCACTTTGATGAAGACAAGCCGCAACGCTATGCGGAACTGGGAGTTCGTGAAATGTGGCGGGTTGACGGAAAAAAGGGGAGCGGTCAACTTCAAATCGAAATCCTTGACCTGCAGGCTTCCTCCGATGGTCCCAAACCCGTGGAGGAATCAAGGATTCTTCCAGGATTGCCACTATTTGTCCTTCCAGAGGCGTATGAATTGGCTGATATGGGACAATTGCAACGTCTCTCGGTTTTGTTGAGGGATAATCTGGCCCAGGCAAACACCCCGGAACCAGATTCATCACCTCTTTCGTTTGGGTCCGGCATCTAAGGTTAATTACCTGCAAGATCCCTGGCCAAAAGGAAAACTGGCCGTAGCTGGTAGGACTGAACTGCATAACCAGAAAGAACCCCTACCAAGAAGCGAAGGAACTATCTTGCCTAGACCTTCAATAATGCGATTGCAAGATTTCGATCGATTCCATCTAGATCAAGTTGGTTTGGATTATTATCCCCTTGATGGGTCATGATGTTCTTCACCGCCTATGACAAGGGAACATCTTTCCAATTGCCAGGTACTAGTATTATAGTTTGCTATTCCAAAAGTCCAAATTCCTTGGGGTTTTCTCTAAAAATGCCAGACTAAACCATTTTTTGGAACAAAAAATGGTTTGAGTTTACAGAATAAGAGACTGAAATTGTTAAGTCTATGACTTATGATTCAAACTCTTAGTTTTATCATTCATGGAAAATCTAAATTTTTGGAAGGGTTTGGTGATGGCTGATACAAAGTTATTAATGTATGCAGTATACAAGAAAAATCATTAAACGGGATCATTAAATTGTTAAATTTATTTGAGTTTTCGTCACCCTTGCTCAATGATTAGACTCCCTGGATGTTTCCAATACTAGTTAACTGGATAGTTGTGTGGCGGGTCACGATCTATATCCAGTAATTATGTAACTGCTCTTGTTACCATAGGTCATATTCAGCTATGATTTTATTCTTGGTGATATCATAAGTTCCATGATCATTGCGTTCTAAGTTTCGTTAAATAAGCCCAAGCACAATAATCGGGAATTATCATAAAAGTAAATACCATATTGATTTCTAGAAAAAGAAACAATATATTATCTTTCACAAGAAAGGATAGTATGATGACTCAAGGACTTGCAGTTGACAGCCAGGAACGAGCACGGGTCTTAACCATGGCAGTTGTAAGGGCTGCGGAAAAATTAGAATTATCGGGAAAGGACCTCGCTAGGATTCTGGGTGTGTCAGAACCGACAGTATCCAGAATGCGCAAGGATAAGTTTCGGTTGGAGGAGGGATCAAAGCCTTTTGAACTTGGTGCACTATTTGTTCGCCTGTTCCGTTCGCTTGATGCAATCACGGGTGGGGACAGCAAGGTTGCAAATGCCTGGTTGCGTAACGAGAACAAGGCACTAGGAGGTCGCCCACTCGACCAGATCATGACAATTTCAGGATTAACCCTTGGCCTTACCTATCTGGATTCCAGACGCGCTCCACTCTAAGCAGAGGAATATCGAAAACACTTACTGGAGATGCGTGGAGGCTCAACATATCGTCTCCACGCTGCAACTTGTGGAAACACCGGATGAACAGTATCTGCTGGAAGATATTCTTGAAGAAACAAAACCATCAGTACCTGCCGAATGCATTGGTTTGCACTATCTTTATATGACACCATTCCGATACGGGGCCTATCCTAACGGCTCACGTTTCCGAAAAGCAGGATCAACCCCGGGTGTATATTATGTATCCGAAGAGCCTTCTACAGCGATCATCGAAACAGCTTTCCACCTGCTTCTGTTCTATGTAGACTCTCCCGGTACGCCCTTTCCATCACAACCTAGTGAACATACAGTATTTGATGTTCCCGTCAAAACGTCTTGTGCTATAGACCTGACTGCTAAGCCATTTAGCGATGCCAGCGATCTCTGGATAAATCCAACCAATTACGGGCCCTGTCAGATACTTGAGGAAATGGCACGTACCGAAGGTATCCAAATAATCCTCTATAATTCAACCCGTACCCCAAAACAGAAAACAAATGCTGCAATCCTCAATTGTGATGCATTCGCAAAAACTAGACCTAATATAGACCAAACTTGGCAGATATTGTTCAATAGGACCGGCGTTTATGCCATCTATGGGTTTCAGAATGAGGAAGTGCACATTTCACCCGAAATCTGGCAAACCGACCCCAGGCTGGAAAATTTTGACTGGGAACGAACCTATTGAACATGAAAGAACAAACAGCGAGTTGAGTAAGATACCAATCCACCAGATTGGACATTAACTTGGTTTGAAACCATCATTAATCGATACTAGAGAATATCCGTTCCCAAACCAAAACATTAGGTCTGAAGTAAAAATGCTTTAACCATAATACTTACCTAAAATACATGATTTATAGTTGTGCTGAATAGTTATAAATGAATAACAATTATAACAAATCTTGATCAATCGAGAAAACATCAAGTTGCCGGAAGGGGCTGAAGTCCCACCTGACTTCAATTCAATTGCTGGAACCAGATTACCCATACCGGGTAAGACCATTCAATATTGCTTGTCAATTTTCTTGAAGGTCGTATAAAAAGCTAACGAAAAAAATCTGCGGGAATTGCTTAAGGTGTTATAATGTTGTTGAATGTGTTCATGCCAACATTGAATTAAACATATATACAACAGTGGTTCTCATCCATGAAAATAAATCGAGATGTTGGTAATGACCGTTCCGTCCAACCCTAAAATTTACCATATTGCTCATATGGACAACTTGGTCTCAATTATCCGTGATGGATGTCTTTGGTCAGATAAAAAGATGCGAAATAGAACATCTGTCAATATTGGAATGAACACGATCAAGGAAAGACGGCTGACCCTTCCATTATTAATGTCTTGGCCAGAAACTTATGTTGGTGAGTATGTTCCGTTCTATTTTTGTCCAAGATCCATCATGCTCTATATAATTCATAAAAACAACAATCCTGATCTTACCTATAAGGGAGGGCAAGAACCGATAATTCATCTTGAAGCTGATCTAAGAACTACTGTTCAGTGGGCCAAAGAACATAATTGCCGTTGGGCCTTTACCAATTCCAATGCTGGATCGAGATATTTTGAAGATTACTCAGATCTGAAGAATCTTGATAAAGTTAACTGGAAAGCTGTAAATGCTAAGGATTGGCGAAATTTCCATATAAAAAACGGAAAACAGGCAGAATTCCTGCTTGAGAATGCTTTTCCGTGGCATCTTGTCGAGTGTATCGGTGTCTATTCGGAAAAGCAGTTTCAGGCAATCAATACAAATCTCACCAGGGCGAAGCATATTCCAGATTTAAAAATCAAGCGAAATTGGTATTATTGAAGGAGAAATGGCAATGATTAAATACATGAAAGGCGATCTGCTGCAATCAGAAGCGGATGCACTCGTCAATACTGTCAACTGCGTCGGCGTGATGGGACGAGGTATTGCTCTCCAGTTCAAGAAACAGTTTCCGGATAACTTCAAGGTCTACAAAAAAGCATGTGATAAAGGAGAGGTTCAGCCAGGCAGGATGTTCATCGTCAAGTGCCACGAACTATTGGGACCACGCTATATCATCAATTTTCCGACCAAGCGTCACTGGAAGGGCAAGAGCAGGGTTGAGGATATTGACAAGGGCCTTCGGTCGCTTAAAGAAGAAATCAGTCAACTTGGGATTCGCTCCATTGCCATCCCTCCTTTGGGAAGCGGTTTGGGGGGGCTCAATTGGCAGGATGTACGTACCCGGATTGATGCTTTACTAGGGGATATTCAAGAGGTTCAGATTTTTGTTTACGAACCGAGCGGTACTCCGGAAATCGTAAAGAATATCGAGATTCCTTCAATGACCCCAGGAAGGGCAGTATTGGTAGCCCTGATGGAGCAATATCTTGCTGGATTGATGGATCCGTTTGTTTCCCTGCTCGAAGTACATAAACTTATGTATTTCATGCAGGAGGCTGGCGAACCTTTGGACTTGCAATTCAGGAAAGGCCATTATGGGCCTTATGCCGAAAATCTCCGTCATGTCCTTAATGCCGTTGAAGGACATCTTATCTCGGGCTATAGTGATGGTGGAGATCAACCTGAAAAGCAACTAGAATTGGTACCGGGAGCCATTGTTGATGCAAAGAAATATTTGGCTGTAAGACCCGAAGTACTTAACCGGTTTAACCGAGTTGCCGATTTGGTGGAAGGATTTGAATCCCCTTTTGGCCTAGAATTGCTATCCACGGTTCACTGGGTAATCAAGCATGACGGTGCCAAGTCTGAGGACTTGGTGGAAAAGGTTCATTCGTGGGGACCTGACAAGCTCCAATTTTCGCAATACCAAATCGGGATTGCCTTCAAAATATTATCTGACAAAAACTGGCTTGATGAGTAAGAATTTAATGATGCTAACTAATACTGATCCCCTAAGGCTAGTTTGGTAAAAGGTTACCACCAACAGACTTCCCAATTCTTCCCCGGAAAGCCATTGACTTGCACGTTTGACCCCTTGGGGACGGAAAACGAACAAAATTGAAATGGGAGTTGAACGAATCAAACCGGAAAAGGGCAAAACACCACATTAGGGCTGTTTTATTGCAAAATTTACCGCAATATGGAAAACACACACCATGGGGAAAATTCAATCGCTATAGTTACAGATCATTTGTTATTAAACATGGGACTATTAGATGATGCTTTTGTATCGAAATTTGAATTGACGTTAAGCACCCGTTTTTAATTGTTCGGCTATACGCAATGCGTTTTTTTCTACTATTTCAGCAATATGGTTAACGACTTGGAGGGAAGTACCTGGATGACTGGAAACATGTTCTGTTACCTCAACCCTAGCTGCTACCATTTTATCCACCAACTCCTGAACCCTCCGAAGAATACCACGGGTACTAAGACCGGCCTGTTCGGCAATTTGTATCCAGTGTCTCTTGGCGGTTGCACTGGGCTTACGCTTCCGACCAGCAATCTTTTGTGCATGATACTGGTTTACATGATCCCAACACAATACAGACGATACATCGTACATAGGTGCCATTGATGGCTTCCCACTCAGAATTATCGAGTAATTTTTTGCATGTGCATCTGTATTGGCTACTAGGAAACTGAAAATTACCTGATCGATTAATTTCAAGTTATCTGTCGGTGGCAAATGTTTACCAGTCAACAAAAGGGTGTTGAGGTTTAATCCTGAAACCAGGTTTTGTTGTTCATATTTCTGCCAGGGGAAAACGCTATTGGCTTGTGCAAAATCTTCTTGGTGGAGACGTCTGATAGAGTTATCATCTTTAAGGCAACGATCATATCGTAAAACAGCCAATGCGATCCGGGAAGAGGATTCAACAATTGCACATTCTACCGCCTGAATCCCAATCGCTTTGGCAAGGTTGAGGCAGTAGGCTTCATTCTCCACTAAGTAGGGTAGGTATGGATTGTCGGGTTTGATGATGATCGTCGATGGGGCTCCATTTTTGGGAATTGCTAGTAAATCTGTAGATTCTGGTAAGCCAAATTTTGGAATCCCAGAATTATCAAGTACAGCTAATGCTGTCTTCTCCTGACCCCCAGCGAGAGATATCCTAGGTCCATCTACTCCAGCTAGAAACGGTCTCCGCTTTAGGTCCTCAAAGTGTCTTTCCAAAGCTTTTTGTTGAGTATCCGAGCTGTAGAAGTCAACTAGAGTAACATATTCCCATTCAGATCTATTATTAGGTTCCCCGAAAGAAATTGCTCCAGCGGTGTCTCGCCCTATTTCTAGCAAAATTGATATTGAATCGGAAGCTGAAAGTCCCAAGACCCTGGAAAGTGTTGTGAGTTGTTGTCCCTCGGGAAGTAAGTTGGTCAACCATGGTTTAATAATATTATCCTCAAATTCACCTGTTTCCAAAGGGAGAGTTACGGATATTGGAAAATTGTTATTTGTTTCCAACCATCTTGGGTCATATCTGAATCCTATTCTTTGTGGATCGTGAATGCTAATCCGGCCAACAATGTACTTATCGTAGTAAATTTTTATTTCGTTGCTTGCCACATCAATTATCATCCAAATTGTAGCCTTTCACCTTAGGGTGTGGGTCTCGTTTTTCCAGTTTATTACTTTCTGTTTGAAACAGTTCTGATAAATTGATTCTGAGGGCAAAGGCTAGCGTTACCAGGGTAGAGAGCTTCACATCTCTTTTTCCCCGCTCAATATTGGAGAGGGTTGAGACGGTAGAACCAGAAAGCAGAGATAATTCCTCAAGACTTAACCCAATTTTTTTTCGCTGCTCCCTGATTTTACTGCCGATTTTTGCAGCCCAAAATAGGGTATTGGAATGATTAGGCACAAACTTTATCATGGAGGATAAATAATGAATTTTTCCTAGAGATTCAACTTATTTTTTATCCCGAGTGATAAAAATACACATATTTCAGCTAAAAATACTTATATTTATCCCGTATGATAAATTATTGATTGCGAAAGATGTAGATTACAGACCAACAATACCTTGATAAAAGTCCCACTCGATAACCACCTATTTTAACTTGATATTGGGATTTAAGTAAAAAAACCTTTGGAATGTTTAGACGGAATCCCGCAACTTGCCAAGCTTTGAGTTTTATATAAGATGGTTATCCCTGCACAGCAAGTTTGAGATCAAAATCATTTCAGATAAGTGAATTTCCCTTATCCAAATTCGTAAAGTGATTATCTGATTATGTTCAGAATTAATCATAGAGGAATGTCCATGCAGGAAAACATTGACGAGATTCTGAAAAAGGTTGTTCAGGAAGAGTTGTCACCGGCCAGGATTGTCGATGTGTATTTGGAAGAGGCCGAAGGTCATTACGGTGATCCAATCATGCGTATCAGGGTGGTTTATGAAGCCGAGAGAAACAGGTTGGATCCCAAAAAGATAGCTTCTCTGATCCGTCAATTGCGGGAACCACTCAATTCCCTGCCAACAGCTGAAAGGTTTCCCATATTGTCTTTTATGATCCCTGAAGAAGTCGAAGATGCAACCACGTGATCTTGTTGTCACTGCTCGCCGGACAGTTGGAAGAGGACAGGGCAAGCCACGGCAATCGGACCTCACAAAGGCTTTGAGCACGGCTTATTATGCCATGTTCCACGCCCTCTGTTGGAATTGTGCGGATTGCTTTATCGGCAAAAACAGGCCGGCCAGGAACCAAGATGCTTGGCAACAGGCTTACCGGGCTGTCGAACATGGCGAGGCTAGGAAACGGTGTAGCCGCATGGAAATCAGGAATTTTCCTGAAGCAATCCAGAGCTTTGCCGACTTTTTCGTGTTCCTCTAGGAAAAACGCTATATGGTGGATTATGATCCCCTGTCCATGTTTACTCGGCAGGCCTAACAGCAATTGACCTTGCCAAAGACATGATAAGTGAACTGCAAGGTTTCAATATCAGGGACAAGAGAGCCTTTTCCGTGTGGAAAGGCCATGAAAAAACGTGCCAATTGAGGTAGATTCTTGCCCTTCGCCCTTATGAGATAATATTCCTCCAAGTCAAACATTAAGCAGAAACCAAGTCTCGTATGAGTTTCATAGCTGATAAAACTGATTTGGATTCCCTTTTTCTTATCCAAATGTATCCAGTAAAAATCTGAGAAGTGCTTGGAAGGGTAATAACTGTGTTGGTTTCCTTTAAAATACCCTTCTCAAGGCAATCTTCGTTTACACGAAAAAAAACTTTCAAGCGATATCCTGATTTCCCGAGAAAAAGAAAAAAGTGCTTGATTTATGTTATTTATACAGCTATTTATGGTTTATTCAGTAATAGAATTCTAAATACTAGTTTATATTAAACATGTTTGGAATTGCTACTTCCTCCCTAATTGGGAGCTGCAGTAAAGTAGGCGGCGTTTCTAACGCCGCCTAGCTCAAAGGTTCACATCATAAATCCTTAACATTACGCTTTGAAAAGTCATTTTGTATCTTTTGTACTATTTCCCGTAGTTTAACCTCAGGTATTTCGGTAATGACTTCTCGTTCAGTATCTCTTTTATGAATTCTTAATCTTCTTGTTGATACTGCAGTAATATGTTTGCAAAGAACCCAAGCGTTCTCATTTGTTTCAAAGGGAGCTTGAATCTTGGTCCAATGTTTTTTTCGATATTTCTTTGTGGTCTTGTTGTGATTGGTGCTACTGTGACCATCCCATGAAGAGTATTTTGCCGAGACAAGACTACTACAGGACGCATCTTACCCAACTCAGGAAATACAGGTGGAGAAAATTCACACCAATAAACTTGAGCCATTTTTGGTGCTAATTTAAGATTTGTATTTTCCATGTTAAATACAAGTTGGTTGTTAATGCTCAACCGTTTAATCCATCTCTTTAATTGCCTTAATAATTCTCTCAGTTTCTCTTCATCCATTTCAAGATCCTTATTGTTTGTTATGTGAATCAAAAATTGAATTCGTTCTTATTTTTAGGTAACTCACGCAACTTTTCTTTTTTGCAAAGGTCAAATACTTCACAAGCAGAGCATAAAACTGAGTTAGAAGTAATCCGAGGTATAAATTTCAAATTGCAGTAATTTCTTATTATAAAATAGCTGCTAATGTTAGTTGCTACTGCATTGTTTCAAAAAATATATTCTTGATTTGTACTTTACTAGAATAATTACAAACATAGTAAAACACCTTGACCTAGTGGATACCATATTTATTGAATGAAGCACTAGACACTGGTATCGGTCAAAAGACAATAAATGGATTTGGCGGTAGAATTATCATTCATTCATTTTTTGCAAATATTACCAAGAATTTATGCCCAAAGTGATGGCTTACTGAAATATCAAATCTCCACAGCCAAATACATTTTTACCTGATGCTGAAAAGAAAACTAATTCCAGTCTCAAGGTGAAACATTTTCTTCGGGAAATTTTCCTGTTGACTTTGGATTTTAGTATTAGTAAAAATTTAGTAATACTAAAAAAAGGGATGAACACTTGGCGTCAACTTCAGAACAAACAAAACCGGGGCACAATCTGGAACCTATTGGCATAAAGGTCAGAAACCGCCGACGGGAACTTGGGCTAACCCTGCAGGAATTGGCTGATGCCACCAATCTGTCAGTCGGTTTTATTTCGCAACTCGAGCGGGATCTGACATCACCTTCATTGTCATCCCTAGCTACCATCGTCCGTACACTAAAGGCCGAAATTGCCGATTTTCTAGTTGTACCGGGTGGTGAATCGTCCCTGACCAGATCGGATAAACGCGAACCCTATACCATCAATGAGGGGTCCCTGATTTATGAAAGGCTTACTTCAAGATTTCCTGGCCACAAGTTGAGTGGGGTCATCATGAAGGAGGAACCGGGGCACAGAAGTCCACCCATGCGCCATGAAGGGGAGGAGTTTTTCTATGTGCTTGAGGGATCCATTACCTGTGAGGTCGGTGGCAAGAGAACAATCCTGAAAGAGGGCGATTCCATACATTTCAATTCCAGCGAACTGCATTCAACATGGAACCATACTTTGCAAACCGCCAGTATCCTGGTCATCTGCACCATGGAGATATTTGGCGATACCATAAGAGGGAATTCCGAGCCGGAGAAAGGCTCCAGGGATAAATCGGGGAGGAACGACAACTGATTGTTCATCCCCAATGTAAAATGAAAGGAAAGAAGATGATTAGAATGGGTAAATTACTATTTGCAGCTGTCCTGATATCTATTGCAGGTCTTGCTGCCCAGGCTGAAACAGTCCTGCGGCTTGATGAAGTTGCCGTCGGGGAACTTGATCCAGCCAAGGCTTCGGATTATGCCGACACAATATTGATGTTCAATGTGTACGACTCTCTGGTAATCCCACGTCAGGGAGGACCGGGACTTGTTCCCCACCTTGCTGAAAGCTGGGAAGGTGAAGGAACCAGCTATACGTTCAAGATCAGGAATGGCGTCCAGTTTCAGAGTGGGAATACACTGACTGCCGAGGATGTCGTGTTCTCCTTTGACAGAATGAAGACCATCGGTCAAGGCTTGTCCTTCCTGTTTGTCAGTGTGGACAAGGTAGAGGTGGTTGATGGCAACAGCGTCAGGTTTACCCTGACCGAGCCTTATGCGCCCTTTGTTTCATCATTGGTAAGACTACCGATCGTAGACAAGCAGTTGGTCATGGACAATCTTGGAGAGGGTGAAGGTGAAATGGGTGACTGGGGCCAGGCCTTCCTGTCCTCAAATGCTGCTGGAACTGGTGCCTATCTGGTGGAATCACACAATCCACAGGAAGAAACGGTCATGAAGAAAAACCCCAACTATTTCCTGGGGGTTGGTGATAACGCACCCGATACCGTCCGCTTGCGCTATGGTCTGGAAGCTGCCACGGTTCGTACACTCATGGCTCAGGGTGAACATGACATTACCTCCCAGTGGTTACCACCAGAGGTCATGCGGGCTCTGGTTGAAGACGGCAACCAGTTCCTGACCGAGGGTGGAACCGGTGCTTTCTATTTCAAGCTGAATACCCAGAAGGCCCCGCTGGATGATGTCAATTGCCGACAGGCATTGGCCAATGCCTTCGATTATGAATCGGTCCTGAAGCTTATTGCCATTACCGATGAGGTATCAAGTGGTACGGGATCAACGGGTGCCATACCTGTTGGTATGTTTGGATCAAACCCGACCGGCAATGAACGGCAAAGGGATCTGGATGCAGCTCGCCAGAATCTGGCCGATTGTGCCTACGATCCGGCCGAGTTCGAAATCGAAATCACCTGGATTGCCGAAGTACCTCTGGAAGAAAGACTGGCTCTGCTCTTTCAGGCCAACCTTTCGGAAATCGGCATCAAGTCAACCATCACCAAGGTTCCATGGGCCTTGTTCTCAAGTTCAGTCAATGATCCGGCCAATACACCTCATGTATCCCAGATCTTTGTAACCGCCGTGACCGGAGACCCGGACACCCTGCTTTATGGCATGTATCACTCGACCAAGGCAGGATCATGGCAATCACCCGAGCACTTGAATGATGCCGAGGTTGACAGTCTTCTGGATATGGGTCGAACAGGTACCTCAGATGAAGCCAGGGAAGAAGCCTATTCAGCTCTCAATGACAGGCTGGTTGCCATCGCTCCTTCGATCTATGGTTTTGACCGGCAATCGGTCTTTGTAGCCCGACCCAACATCAAGGTTCCTGCCCTTTCCGACCCGGCACATGCCTTTGGTCTTGATACCATGGGCTTTGCCTTCCGGTTGATGGAAATCGAGTAATCAGATTACCAATCACCAACCCGGTTTCGACCGGGTTGGTGATCCGGTTTGCCATTTGAATACTGGTGGGTAATGTCCTGAACTTACTGATAAGGAGGGTATGGATTTCCCTCCTTGTCCTCGTTGGTGTCTCCATATTGATCTTCCTGATAGCCAGGGTCATCCCCGGCGATCCGGCCCGTATTGCCCTTGGTCCCAACGCAACAGACGAGCAGGTCATCAAGTTGAGGGGAGAACTCCACCTTGATGATCCAATCTGGAAACAGTATGGCTATTTTGCCAGCGAGTTGCTACAGGGGGATTTGGGCACATCACTCTATACCAACCGACCGGTTGTCAAGGATATTGCCCAGTTCCTTCCGGCAACACTTGAGCTGGTCTTTGCTGCCGGCATTCTGATGGTCCTGATCGGACTGCCCCTTGGCATCATCTCGGCCAAATATGAAGGGAGGTTTCTGGACAATCTCATTAGGGTCATAGCCCTGCTTGGGGTCTCGGCCCCGAGTTTTGTTTGGGCTGTCATCCTGATGCTGCTCTTTGCCTTTTTCCTGCCTCTCTTTCCCATTGCCGGTCGGATACATACCGATTTTGACATAGATCGGACAACCGGATTCCTGCTGATCGATACTCTTTTGGTTGGTAACCTGAGGGCTTTTGTTGATGCCCTCTGGCATCTTTTCCTACCTGCATTTGCCTTGGCCCTGTCGGGCATTGGGCAGGCCGCCAGGCTGACTAGGGCCAACATGACCGAAACCTACCGCCGACCCTACATTGAAATGGCCCACTCCTATGGGTTTCCAGGCTGGCGGGTGGCCCGCAAATACGCCTTCAAGCCATCCCTCATACCCTCCTTGACCATTATCGGTCTGGACTTTGCTGCCATGCTGGGCAATGCCTTCCTGGTTGAAGCCATCTTTGCCTGGCCTGGTCTTTCAAGGTATGGTGTGGCTGTTATCCTGCGCAAGGATCTGAATGCCATTGTTGGTACGGTCCTGATTATTTCGGCAGCCTTTCTGATTGCCAATCTGATTGTTGACCTGTTGATAGCTCTCCTCAATCCCAAAATCAGGTATGCACGGAGAAACCCTTGAAGAGAACGATCAGAATTATCCTCGCCAATCCCCTTTCCGTTATCGGGGTCATTCTCATTGGTCTGGTAGTGGGCTCGGCCATTTTGGCTGATTTCATCACACCATTTCCGACCCATCGGGGGACGGTCGTGGATTTCACCAATTTCAACCAACCGCCCGGTTGGCCTAATATCATGGGTACCGACCTTGTGGGCAGGGATCTCTTTACCAGGATCATCTATGCCTACAGGATTTCCCTCATACTGGGCATTGTCGTTCTCCTTTTGGCTGTACCCTTGGGCGTAACCGTCGGTCTGATGGCTGGCTATCTTGGCCCAAGGGTACGGTTTGTCCTGATGCGAACGACCGAGGTCTTTCTGTCCATCCCGCCCCTGGTTCTGGCCATGTCCATCATGGGTGTCCTGGAACCCACTCTCATCAATGGCATGATGGCTGTGACGGTCATGTGGTGGCCTTGGTATTCACGCCTGGTCTATAACCTGACCCTGGCAGAAAGGGAAGAGGGTTATGTCCTGGCAGCTGAGGTTATTGGAGCGTCCAGATTCCATATTATGTTTGTCGAAATACTCCCCAACTGTTTTCCAGCCATCCTGACCAAAATGACCTTGGACCTAGGTTTTGTCATCCTGATTGCCTCGTCCCTGTCGTTTCTGGGCTTGGGGGTCCAACCACCCACGCCCGATCTTGGTTCCATGGTGGCCGAGGGAGCACGATACCTGCCGGATTCCTGGTGGTTGACCGTATTCCCCGGTCTGGCAATTCTGGTGGCTGTCTTCGGCTTCAACCTGCTTGGGGATGCCATGCGGGAAGTTTTGGGAACACACCAATGAACGACCTGACCCTAGAAATCATTGACCTCTCCCTGAGTTTCAAGGGACTGATGGAAACAACCAAGGTGCTGCATGATGTTTCCCTCACCATAGGTCAAAAGGAAAAGGTGGCACTGGTTGGTGAATCTGGTTCCGGCAAGTCGGTAACAGCCAGATTGGTTCTTGGTTTGCTGCAGGCCCAGAGCAAGACCAGGGTATCTGGCACGATAAATTTCGAGGGCAAGGATCTGGCCTGGATGACCGCCAGGGAAAGAAGCCAGTTGCGAGGCACCAGAATGTCAATGATCTTTCAGGATCCGGTATCGGCCCTCAATCCAGTGTATCGCATCGAAAACCAGTTCCACGAGGTTCTGAAACGCAAGCGTCCCACCATAAGCTTTGATGATGCCAGAGTGGAATCCATGGCCATATTGGGTGATGTCAACATAACCGAACCGGAACGGGTATTGAAGTCCTTTCCCTTTCAACTCTCAGGCGGCATGAACCAGCGGGTCATGATTGCCATGGGGTTGATCAATGAACCAACATTGTTGATAGCTGATGAACCAGGTACGGCCCTTGATGTAACAGTCCAGGACCAGACCCTTCGCCTGATGCATGACATGGTCGAGGAAAGGGGAACATCGGTCTTTTTCATATCCCACAATCTCGGGGTGGTGCGTGAATTTTCCGATCGCCTCTATGTAATCTATCAAGGGAGGATAGTCGAGGAAGGAAAGACAGAGGATGTGTTTGCCAACCCGAAACATCCCTATACCAGGGCCTTGCTGGCTGCGGTACCAAGCATTACCAGCGGCGATACCATTTCTGATGCCATCAATGACACCTCGGCCTTTCTGGCCCCAAGGGAAGTACATTAGGATGCCTGACTGATGACTGCTCCCCTCCTTGCGATCAATCAACTTGCCAAGACGTTCCACCTGGAAAGCTATCAGATCCATGCGGTCCGGGATTTTACCGTGGATATATGGCAGGGGGAATGTCTTGCCATAGTTGGTGAGTCGGGTTCCGGCAAAAGCACTGTGGCTAACATGATTTTGGGTGTCTACCCACCAACTTCGGGCCAAATCAGCTTCAAGGGAGAACCCCTTGGAGCACGCCGGACCAAAAGCCAACGAAGAGCCCTACAGTTGGTCCAGCAGAACCCCTTTTCCTCGATCAACCCAAGTCGAAGAATTGGCGCAACCCTCAAATTACCCCTGAATGTTCATGACATAGGTACCAAGGGTGAACGCATGGCCCGGGTGGAGGAGTTGCTGGGTGAAGTGGGTCTGCCGGCCGATTATGCTGCAAGAGCCCCATCGACTCTTTCGGGTGGTCAATGTCAAAGGGTGGCTATTGCCAGGGCTCTGGCCAGCCAGCCTGAAATGGTTGTCCTTGATGAACCGACTTCGGCCTTGGATGTCCTGGTGCAGGCACGGGTTCTGATCCTTTTGAATGAATTACGGAAAAAGCGGGACCTTACCTATGTTTTCATAACCCATGATCTGGCCGTGGTTCGCAACATGGCCGACCGGGTTGCCGTCATGAAGGATGGTCAATTGGTCGAGCTGAAACCCACCCACGAGATATTTGATAATCCTGAACACGACTATACCAGAAGACTGATCAGCGCATCCCCGGTTATTACCGAAGAGGAGCGCGACATGAGAAACAGATTGAGGGAAGGGCTGGCAATGGAGGCAGTACAATGATGGAAGGATTTATTCGTCTGGTCGAGGATCCAAACTGCCAGACCAGCCAACTGTTTGAGGAACTGGAACGAATTGCCAGTACCCAGTTGGAAATAAAACTGTTTTCAGTGATGAAAGTCGATTTTGCCGGAGGAGAGGCCCGCCGCATTTATACCAACGAACCGGAGGTTTATCCCCTGTCAGGAACCAAACCTGTCCCCACCGGGGATTGGGCAGATATCGTGATCGGGCAAAAACGGCTTTTTGTTGCCAATGATTACCCGGCTCTGGTTGAAGTGTTTCCCGATCATGAAGTGATCAGGTCACTTGGCTGTGAGGCCATAATCAATGTCCCGATCGTCATCAGAGGGGTGATCCAGGGAACCCTTAACATTTTGGGACCGGCCGATGCTTATCCACCGGCAACCCTCCCCTTCGCCGAACAACTCAAGGTCCCCGGTACCTTTTGTTTTCTTTTCAACGAGTATGTCACTAATGGAAGTATAAATGGTTGACTCAACAATACGTGTAGCGACCGATGTCGGTGGAACATTCACCGATTTGGTCTGTTTTGAAATCGCCGGCAAGACCGGTCAATCAAGGGTAAGTACGGCCAAATCGGCCACCACGCCACCTGATTATGAAACCGGCATGATGAATGTCATCGAGAAGGCCGGAGTTGATCTGACTAGGGTCAATTTCCTGGCCCATGGCACAACCGTGGTCATCAATGCCCTGACGGAAAGAAAGGGCGTCAAGGTTGGCCTGATCACTACCGAGGGCTTTCGGGATACTCTGGAAATTGCCAGGGGCAACAGACCCGATTTCTTCAACCTGCATTATGAAAAACCACCACCCTTCGTCCCTCGTTACCTACGCCGGGAACTACCTGGTCGTATGACCTACCAAGGGGAGGAAATGAGACCACTGATCCTTGATAGGTTGGCGGATATTATTAATGACTTCAAGGACGAGGGAGTAGAGGCCATCGCCATCAGTTATCTCCATTCCTATGCCAATCCATCCCATGAACAGGCCACCGAGGCGGCTGTCAGGGAACTCTGGCCAGAGGTCAGGGTAGTCTCCTCACACAGCATTGCTAGGGAGTGGCGGGAATATGAACGAACCAATACGGCTGTTCTTTCGGCCTATGTCCAGCCGGTGGCCGAAGGTTACCTCAGACGGCTGGATGAAAAACTGAAGGCCAATGGTTTTGGGGGAAGCCCCTATGTCATGCAGTCCAATTGCGGGGTTGATACCCTTGAGGCCATTGCCAGAACACCCATTACGATGATTGAATCAGGTCCCTCATCAGGGATTTGGGGAGCAGCCGAACTGGGCAAGCTGATTGGTGATCCCAATGTCCTTGCCCTGGATATCGGGGGTACGACTGCCAAGTGCTCCCTGATTGAAAACGGCAATATTAGGATTGTTACCGACTACTGGATTGAGAAAAGCCGAAAATCCTCAGGTTATCCCGTTATGGTTCCGGTGGTTGATCTGGTCGAAATAGGTAATGGGGGAGGTTCCATCGCCTGGGTGGATGATTACGGCAAGTTGCATGTCGGACCACAATCAGCTGGTGCCGTTCCCGGTCCAGCCGGCTACGGCAAGGGTGGAACCGAAGCCACGACCACTGATGCCAACCTGCTTCTGGGCAGGATCAACAAGGATTACTTCTGTGGTGGCGAAATTACGGCCGACATGGTTAATGTGGAGAAAACCATTAACGCCATTGGCAAGAAACTTGGGGTTGATGCACGGGAAGCTGCAAGGGGGATCGTCAGAATAGCCAACAACAACATGGTCAATGCCCTGAAACTTGTATCGCTCAATCGGGGATTTGATCCAAGGGACTTTACCCTCGTGGCCTTTGGTGGGGGTGGAGGCATGCATGCCGTGGCCCTTGCCCAGGAGCTGGGGGTTGGCAAGATCGTCATACCGGCCAATTCTGCCGTGTTTTCAGCTTGGGGTATGACCATGTCGGACCTCAGGAGGGATTATTTTGTTACCTGCCTTACCGATTTGAATGAGGGCACGGCTGAACACATCGAGGCAACCTTCAGGGAAGCGGAAAAGACAGCCTTGGAGCAGTTTGCCGGGGAAAACATCGGAAGTGCAGAGATTTCCTTCACGAGATTTGCCAAGTTCAGATACCAGAATCAGGAACATACGACCGAAGTGGAGTTGAATGGTGCCATTACCGGGGAGAAAATCTCCAATATTGTGGACAATTTCAAGGAGGTCTATGAACGTGAATATACCTACCGTCTGGATGCTCCAGTCGAAATGGTGGGCATTCACCTCGTGGCAGTAGCCGAGGTTGGTAAACTATCACTACCCGTCAGGGAAGCTACGGGCCAGGATGTATCCTCGGCCGTCAAGGCCGTCCGCAAGGTGGATTATGCCCTGGAGGGTATTCATGATGCAACCATCTATGACGGTTCCAGACTGGAACCCGGTATGGCATTCGAGGGACCGGCCATCATCGAGGAGGAAGGAACGACAACTGTTGTTCATCCCGGCAACAGGACCGTTGTTGATGACTATGGCAATTACATTATTACAATTTGAGGGAGGATGGACATGACCACTAGCGAAGCCGACCCGATCACGATCGAAATTATCCAGAACTCCTTGCAGGCTGCCGCCGACGAGATGTTTGCGGCTATGCGCAAGACAGCCATGAGTTCCATTATCTATGAAGTCCTGGACATGGGTACCGGCATCATGGATCCCCAAGGGGAAATCGCCGGTTCAGGGGCTGGTATTCCGGCCTTTGTCGGTGTCTTGGACAAGTCAGTTAAAGTGATAATCGACAAGTTTGACCAGCCGGGGGATGTTGAACCAGGTGACATATTTGCGACCAATGACCCCTATTATGGAGGGGTTACCCACCTTAACGACATCGTGGTCATCATGCCAGTGTTCTCCGAGGGGGAATTGATTGCCTGGTGTGCCAATATTGCCCACAACTCTGATGTTGGTGGTATGGCTCCAGGATCATTGACTGGCGAGGCAACCAGCATCTTCCAGGAAGGATTGAGGTTGCCGGCAGTCAAGATCATTTCAAAGGGTGAAACGATTGTTCCGGTCATGGAGGTCATCAAGGTCAATTCGCGCATGCCGGATGTACTGGAGGGTGATCTCTGGGCAGCCATTGCCTCGGTCAGGATTGGTGAGCGAAGATTGTTGTCGATTGCCGAAAAGTATGGCACCAAAACCTTTGCCCGGGCGGTTGAAGCCTTCATGGATTATGGTGAAAGGGTTTCCCGCCGGGAACTAGCCAAGCTGCCCAAGGGTACCTATGAATTGACGGAAGAGCAGGATAACGGCCAGTTTTACAATGTGAAGATAACCATTGCCGAAGACAGGTTTGTCGTTGATCTAAGGGACAATCCGGATCAACTTGATGGCCCCCTGAATACCAGCCGTGATGGGGTCATGGTTGCCGTCCAGATGATATTCAAGTCACTTACCGACCCCTATTCGCCAGCCAATGGCGGATCCTTTCGGCCGATTGAACTGCTGACTAGGGAAGGAACGGTCTTTCATGCCAAGGAGCCGGCACCCCTCGGTTTCTATTACGAAATCGAATTGCGGGTCTATGATGTCATGTGGCGATGTCTGGCCAGGCACATGCCCGAACGGCTGGCTGCCGGCCATTTTGCTTCCGTGTGTGGTACCTTTATTGGTGGTATCCATCCGGATACGGGTCGTCAATACACGGTGATCGAGCCTCAGCTTGGGGGTTGGGGCGCAAGTCAGTCTGGGGATGGCAATTCAGGTATGTTCTGTGGCTTCCATGGCGAAACCTACAATTGCCCGGCCGAAATCAATGAAGCCCGGAACGGCCTCATTGTTGATCAGATGGCCCTGAATGTTAGCCCGGGTGGTGAGGGCAAGCACATGGGAGGCAGGGGTATCGTGCTGGATTACCGGGTGAGGGCCGATAATGGCTTTCTGACGGCCGGCTATACCCGTTCAAAATTCCCAGCCTGGGGTCTTGATGGCGGTCATGAGGGTTCACCCAATTACATAGAGTTCATACCGAAGGAGGGAGAGGTGCAGACCTTTGCTGCCATATCGGGATTGACCACCCAGAAGGATGATGTCATTAGGGTTTATACAGGCAATGGGGGTGGGTTGGGAAACCCGAAGGAAAGAGATCCCGAACTTGTCCGGAGGGATCTCAGGAATGGCTTGATTACCGATAATCAGGCTAGGGAAGTGTTTGGTCTGAAGGATTGATGCTGGAAAAGTGATAGTTATGAAGGAGAATTGCCATGACTGCGAATGAACCCCTTAAAATCATGTATCTCAACCCGGTTGGAACCGCGGCTTATGATCCGGTCTTTGCCGATATGGCCAGGGAGTTCAAACTGCCGGGTACCGAAGTGCATATCACGTCCCTGAAGGAATCCGATGGCGGCTTTACCCATATTGAATACAGATCCTATGAAGCGATTGTAACATCCGGTATCATCAGGGCTACCAGGGCAGCAGCCCTGGAAGGCTTTGATGCATTGGCCATCGGGTGTTTTTATGATACAGCCTTGCATGACGCCAGAGAAGTTTCGGGGGAGATGATTGTTACTGCCCCCTGTATGGCTTCAGTCGAGATCGCCTGCAGTCTAGCCAATCGGTTTGGTGTGATTGTTGGTCGGCGTAAATGGGTCAACCAGATGACGGCAACCGTCAGGGAAAATGGTCGTGGTGAACAACTAAGCGGCTTCTATCATGTTGAATTGGGAGTGAATGAATTCTTGGTTGACCATGAACGAACCGAACGGTTGCTTACCGAAGCAGGCCGCAAGGCAGTGGAGGAGGATTATGCCGAGGCTATCATTCTTGGATGTACCTTGGAGTTGGGCTTTTTCCGGTCCCTGACCAAAACCCTTGGTGTACCGGTACTGGATCCTTCTATTTCTGCCCTGAAGCGGGCTGAGTATGCGGCCAATCTCAAGCGTCAGTGCGGTTGGATACCCAGTCGCAGATGGTCCTGTGAAGCACCTCCGGAGGAGGAGTTGAAGCGGTTCGGTATAATTGATGACGGTGATGTCTTTGGCAACCGGCTGATCGTTGAAGCCGAATAGGCAGAAGTATTAAGGTAAGGGTTTGGGTGTGAGCAGTGATTTGCCTCTCAAGGTAATGTATCTCAGACCGGTGGGTACAGCAGCTTTTGATGAGTTGTTTGCTGACATGGTAAGGAGTTACAAGAACCCCGATACCGAGGTTCACATTACATCCCTCAAGGAATCCGATGGTGGATTTACCCATATTGAATACAGGGCTTATGAAGCTGTTGTATCCGCTGGTATCGTCAGGGGAACCAGGGTTGCTGCCCAGGAAGGATTTGATGCCGTTGCCTTGAGTTGTTTCTATGATACGGCCCTGCATGATGCCAGGGAAGTATCAGGTGCAATGACCGTTACTGGCCCCTGCATTGCTTCAGTGGAAATCGCCTCCAGTTTGGCCAACAGGTTTGGTGTCATTGTTGGTCGGCGCAAATGGGTCGATCAAATGGCTTCGACCGTCAGGGCATACGGTAGAAGTGAACAGCTGAGCGGATTTTATCATGTTGAACTTGGTGTCAATGACTTTCAGGTTAATCCTGAAAGGACGGAAAGGCTTTTGATTGATGCCGGTCGCCGGGCTGTGGAACAGGATTTTGCTGAAGCGATAATATTGGGTTGCACCAGGGAGGTGGGATTTTACCAAAGTCTGGAGAAGGAGTTGGGTGTACCCGTTATAGACCCGTCCATAGCAGCTCTCAAGAGGGCCGAATATGCGGCCAATCTCAAACGTCAGTGCGGTTGGATACCCAGTCGCAGATGGTCGTGTGAAGCACCGCCCGAAGAGGAAATCGATCGTTTTGGCATTATCAATGATGGTGATGTGTTCGGCAATAGGATTATTGTTGAGGCATCATGAAGGTAACAATATGAGGAGAGAGATATAAATGAGTGAAAGAGCTGTCAAAAGGTTGGGCAAGATAAGGGCCAGCATGAAGGCAACCAATACCCAATTGGTTGCCCTTGGACCTGGTGCCCATATGCAATGGGTTCTGGGGTTTCATACGCATGCTGACGAACGGCCATGCCTGTTGTTGATCGGGGAAGAAAGGGAAGCCTTTCTTATGCCCGCGCTCAATGCCGAGGATACTAGGCAAAGATGTTCCATTACCTGCCATGAATGGGCCGATGATGAAGGACCGATCAAGGCCTTGCTTGCAGCCCTTGATGATGTTGGGGCTGGAAACGCCAGAAATATCGTGCTTGATGAAACGATGCGAGCAGATTTTGCCATGCTATTGATTGACCATTTACCTGGAGCCAATCGGAGCTTCACGGAAAATACCGTTGGGGCCCTCAGAATGCGCAAGGATGAATTGGAGTATGCGAGCCTCAAGGAAAATGCATCCATAGCCGATCAGGCCATGCTTGCCGGAATTGCTGCCATCAAGCCGGATATGAGTGAACTGGAAGTAGCTGCAATCATAGAGAGGAAATTCAAGGACCAGAGTACCGCGATGAAATTTGCCATTGTTGGGGCCGGTCCGAATGGGGCTTTGCCACATCATCACACTGGATCGAGTATTCTGGAAATGGGTAATGGAATAGTTATTGATATTGGTGGGCAGAAAGGGGAATACTCAAGTGATATTACCCGTTTTGCCGTATTGGGTGAACCATCTGAGGAGATGGTCAAGGTTCACGGCATTGTCAATGAGGCGGTCAACAGTGCCATGGAAATTACCAGACCAGGGATCAAGGCAAGGGAAGTTGACCAAGCGGCCAGAGGAGTAATTGCGAAAGCGGGATATGGTGAATATTTTGTTCACAGGACCGGGCATGGATTGGGAATTGAGGTCCATGAACCGCCTTATATTACAGCCTCCTCGGAAACCATATTGGAAACGGGAATGGTCTTTTCCATCGAGCCAGGGATTTACCTGCCAGGCAAGTTTGGAGTGAGGCTGGAGGAAATTGTAATCCTTAGGGAAGACGGCCCCGAGATTCTTTCCTCCTTATCAAGAGACATCATTCGCGTATAGCCATGACCAGGGATCCCATCACGATATCGGTTATTCAGGCCGGATTGGTCGCTGCTGCCGACGAGATGTTTGAAACCCTCAAGAAGACTTCCATGAGTCCCATTATCTACGAGGTACTGGATGTTGGTACCGGTATAACGGACAAGTATGGCAACTTGGTGGGATCAGGTGCCGGAATTCCAACATTTGTTGGCATACTGGATAAGGCTGTCAAGCGGATAATCGAAATCCATGGTCTGGAGAAGGTTGAGGAAGGTGATCTGTTTATTACCAACGATCCCTATTATGGTGGAGTAACCCATCTTAATGATGTCGTGGTTTCTCTGCCTGTTTTCTTCAATGGCGAATGCATTGCCTGGGCCTCTTCCATAGGACATTGGTCTGATGTGGGAGGGTCAACACCCGGGTCCATGTCAACCAGGGTCAACGAAATCATTCAGGAAGGCTTGAGACTACCTGCAGTCAAACTGTTTGAAAGGGGGAAACCAGTAACTTCGCTCCTCGAAATCATAACCTGCAATTCCCGACTGCCCGAAATCGCCAAGGGCGATCTCTGGTCCCAGATATCAGCCAGTCGACGGGCCGGCAAGAGAATTACCGAACTTGCCGGTACCTATGGCATGGGGAATTACAATCTTGCTTTGGAGGATTTGTTTGAAGAAGGGGAAAAGAGGGCCAGAAAGGGGCTTTTGGAATTACCCAAGGGCCGGTTCGAGGCTTCGGAGATACAAGAAAACGATGATCTCTGGAAGGTTGCCATAACCATCACGGAGGATGACTTTGTCGTTGATTTGACTGACAATCCCGAACAAAAGGCAGGCCCCTACAATACCAGCAGGGACGGAGCCGTTATTTCATCCCAGATGCTATTCAAGGTACTCACAGATCCCAATCTGTTTTGTAACGAGGGGTCCTTCAAACCCCTTAAGGTCATAACCAAACCAGGAACAGTATTCGAGGCCACTGGGACAGCACCCCACGGTTATTATTTTGAAACCCGCATTAGACTTTTCGACCTCTTATTGCAATGCATGGCCAGGGCAATGCCTGAGCAACTGCCGGCCGGACATTTCAGTTCAATCTGTGGAACGGTCATTGCCGGAGTGCATCCGATAACGGGCAGGAAGTATACCATGGTTGAGCCTCAGCTCGGTGGATGGGGTGCAACATCGACAAGGGATGGGTTGAATTGCATGTATTCCTTTAGTCATGGCGAAACCTATGTTTGCCCAGTCGAAATATGTGAAGCCAGATATGGTATGGAAGTTGGTTGGAAGAGACTGCTAGACGATCAAACAGGCAAGGGCTTGTATGAGGGTGGTAAAAGCCTCTCGACCTCTTACCGCATGAAAGGGAAGGCAGTGGTATCAGCGGGTTACAGTCGCAGCAAAAATCCGGTATGGGGTCTAAACGGTGGAAATCCGGGAGGAACCAACAAGTTTGAGGTCAGGAAAGTGGGAAGCGACCCTGTCCGATATGCCTTCGTAAGTGACCTTGAAGTAGATAATGGTGATGAAATCATTATCGAAACTGCCAAGGGTGGTGGCTGGGGCAGACCTATTGATTAGGAATTGTAAAAAATAATTCAATTTTTGAAACGAACTTTGTGTACCGGGAACGTATTAAATGGGCAGAGATTTATAGGGGATATGGTGGTAGATCCAATGTAACAATAACGAAAAGAGTTGACATTCATTTTTATAATTAAATTTATTGTCAATGACTTACAGTTCAAAAGGTTTTGGAGGAAACCATTTAATGGATGAAAGCAATGATGAGCCTTGGAAAATTCCAAGTGCTGGTTTTCGCTCACAAAAAGCAGTTCAAATTTGCGCTTTTTTTGCGGATCAAAACAAAGGCCCTATTGATAAGCTAAAATTGATCAAACTAATTTATCTTTCAGAAAGAGAGTTTCTTTCTAAACATAATAATCCCATGCTTTTTGATGAGTTCTATTCACTTCCCCGTGGTCCAATCTGTTCAAATGCTTTAAATGGAATTAATGGCAGACTTAAAGATATGACCGTGTGGGATAAGTACATTTTGAGAAATGGAAACCACGTTGTTAATGTTGAACCTATAAATAGAGATTTGCTTGATCATATAAGCGATGCTGAAATGGAAGTTTTGGAGGGAGTTTGGGAACAGTTTTCAAATATGAATGCTTCAGAATTAAGTAACTATATCCACGAAAATTGTCCCGAATATACTGAGACAGGTGGGAGGGTCCGTATATCCTATCGTGAGATGCTTGAAGCAATGGGGGAAGAGGAAGCTATAGAAATTACCAACGATATTTCAAATTATATGAAATTTCAGGGCATGTTGGAATCAAGTGCCTGAAGTAGAACTATATGCAAGGGCTACATTACAATTACATGTTACCCATTAATTAGATCACCTAAGTAATCTCCTAACTTTAATCTTACATTATACCTAACCAAGTTGTTTCAATTCAGTCTAATATTGAAGCTAGCTTTTACTTTGTATGGTTATCTGGGGCATTCCCCAACCTAATTTTACCAAACTACTGTTGAATTTACCTTTGGTTATCAAATACATATACCGAATTTCGCAAGTGAATAATTTTGTATAATAGTTGGTAGTTACATGAACTTAACCAAGAAGAAATTCCAAGTCGTCGGTATAGGAAATGCCATTGTGGATATCCTGTGCCATGTAGATTACCAACTACTTACGGATCTCGATATTAACCCCGGGGTCATGCAACTTGTCGATCTGAAAAGATCTCGAAAACTATATAGTCTGCTGGACGATGCTAAGGAGGTAAGCGGAGGGTCAGTTGCCAATACAATGGCAGGTTTGGCCCTGCTTGACATTAAATCTGCCTATATTGGTAAGGTCAAGGATGATCACCTTGGCAAGGTCTATGCCTCACATATGAAATCAATCGGAGTCGAATTCACGACCGAACTGGCTTCTGCCAATGAGGAATATGAGACAGGAAGAAGTGTGATATTGGTTACTCCTGATGGTGAGCGATCCATGAATACATACCTGGGTGCCGCTGAGTTCCTGACCATTGAAGACATGGACAGGGATTTGCTCGGTAATACGGAATGGATCTACCTTGAAGGATACAGGTTTGATGGACCTGAGAGCCAGGAGGCGTTTCGAATAGCTGTCGAACAATGTAAAACATATGGAGGTAAGGTTTCCTTGGCCCTTTCTGATCCATTTTGTATAGAAAGACATAGACCAGCCTTTTGGGACCTGATCAAAAGTGGCACAGACCTGATTTTTGCCAATAGGTCGGAAATACTCTCACTCTGTCAAACCAATGACTTGGAGCGTGCCCTGGAAATTCTTGACAAGGAAGATTTACTTGTTGTCACAACACTCTCAGAGGATGGAGTCATTGTTGCCGGACAGGGTAACAAAATAAAGGTTGATGCTGTACCTACCAAAATTGTTGACGCAACTGGTGCTGGTGATCAATTCGCAGCTGGTTTTTTCTATGGTATTTCCGAAGGATTGGGACTGGAAACTTCGGCAAGGTTAGGCTGTTTGGCAGCAAGCGAAGTAATTAGCCATGTGGGGCCACGCCCGGAAGAGAATTTATTACCAAGGTTTCGGGAAACTGTTTAATATCCCAACGAATTAGCAATCATATCATTACAAAAGATTGGAGCTATTTATGCCATACATCTACGATGACCAAAACGTCTTTGCAAAAATCCTCAGGGGTGAATTGCCTTGCAATAAATTCTTCGAATCTGAACATAGCTTGGTATTCGAAGATATAGCACCCATAGCACCAAAACACTATTTGGTGATACCCAAGGGACATTATGTATGCTTTGATGATTTTTCCAATAATGCCAGTACAGAGGAAGTCGTTGATTACATACA
Source organism: Paracoccaceae bacterium (assembly GCA_009842205.1). GTDB lineage: Bacteria > Pseudomonadota > Alphaproteobacteria > Rhodobacterales > Rhodobacteraceae > MPNP01. The sequence continues at coordinate 52,809 of VYFX01000063.1, forward strand.
GACCATTGGCAAGGTTGCAGAGTTACTGGGCTTGGCCCCGGGTGATTCCGGAGAAGGATACAGATTATTGTCGAACACCGGGAAGGACGGAGTCCAGATGGTTCCACACTTACACGTTCATCTGCTTGGTGGCAAACCGTTGGGAAGAATGTTGCCAGATATGATCAAGGAACAATAAACGGAACAGTAACTACTTTGGGTTAAATGGTTTACTAATATACAAAAGGGGGTGGACGAATGACAACCGAGAGGTATAAATTTGAAGGTCATGCCGGAAGCAAACTTTCTGCCAGACTTGATCGCCCGGATGTTCCGGAACGCACTACTGCTCTTTTTGCCCATTGTTTTACCTGTTCAAAGGATATTCCGGCTGCAAGGCGTATAGCCGAGGCACTTTCCGGTCTTGATATCGCTGTTTTAAGGTTTGATTTCACCGGATTGGGGCATTCCGATGGAGAATTTGCGAACACCAATTTCACCTCGAATGTACAGGATTTGATTTTGGCTGCAAAGCATCTGGAAGGAATAGGGCTTCCTCCCTCCATACTCATTGGTCATTCCTTGGGTGGTGCTGCGGTTCTGAAGGCCGCATCGGAGATACCGTCAGTCAAGGCTGTTGTAACTATTGCTGCTCCTGCTGACCCGAGTCATGTGTCTCATCATTTTGAGGAAAACCTCGACAAAATAAGGGCTGAAGGTGAGGCAGAAGTCAATTTGGGTGGTCGTAACTTCACGATCAGAAAGCAATTTGTTGAAGATATCGCCCAAGAGAATCTCGAACCAGCAATTGCCCGTTTAAGAAAAGCTCTACTGGTTATGCATGCCCCTTTGGACAATACTGTTGGTATAGAAAATGCGGCACAGATATTTGGGGCAGCCAAGCATCCCAAATCATTTGTAACACTTGATGATGCCAACCACTTGATTACCCGTAAGGAGGATGCCGCTTACGCGGCTTCAGTCATTGCAGCTTGGGTGGAAAAGTATCTACCTCCCATGACCAAAAGGGAAGTCGGAAAGATACCTGATGGTACGGTCAGAGTCAGTGAAGATGATGCCAAAGGCTTCCGGCAGTTTGTTTCAATCGACGGCAAGTTTCAATTGCTGGCCGACGAACCCATCAATTTTGGTGGAACCAATGCTGGACCCAATCCTTACCAGTTTCTTTCTACAGGGCTTGGAGCTTGTACTTCGATGACCATCAGAATGTATTCCCGACGAAAGAAATGGCCACTAGAACATGTTGAAGTTGATGTGTTTCATTCGAAATCACATGCCCAGGATTGTGAAAGTTGTGAGGAAAGGGGAGCTAAAATTGATGTATTTGAGCGGGTAATCCGATTGCGCGGTTCACTGACTGATGAGCAAAAGAACAGGTTTATGGAAATTGCCGACAAGTGTCCTGTACACAAGACACTTGAAGCTAAATCAAAGGTTAAAACTTGCATGGCTCAGGAATGATGAATTAGCATATTATGACCACAAATTCCTTTTCCTTCAGCCCTTTGGCCATATTACATCTTGCCATCCCAGATAGTTATTAGCTTATAAGAATTCATTTGAATACGAAAGTTGGTTTTGAAAGGAAGGACTTGTCCTCGTATTGAATTGGCCAAACAATCAAGCTGATTTTGACATATCCCCATCAATCAAATTTGGTTGAAAGCACATGCAATTGTTTCAAGATTTCATTTATTGGTCATAACTTCTGATAGTTTTGAACCACATTTGCGAAGAACAACTTTCTCTTTCCTGCCACGAAAATTTACTTTGAGACGACGAAATTTATTCCAAATATCCTTATGCAATCCTTTTCCATGAGCAAGGATTGGAATCAAATCAAAATCAACCCCCTTTTCAAGCCAGCGGTTTGCTTGTTCAACCCCTCCCTGAAGCTGGTCCACAACACCCTTGGCATTACTGACACCTCCACTTTTCAATTCAACAGGAACCACATAAACCCGTTTGTTTTTCTTTGTAAAGATAAGGAAGTCACACCTTGTATGGTTTGCAAGATTAAGGACGACATGATCTAGGTCTAGGATTTTGTTGATGGACTTGGGATTTAACAACAAACCACAACCATCTCTTTGGCATTTTCTTACCAAACAATGATCAGGAAAATTTGAACCCAATTCAGAAAAGGACATTATTTCTGAATATTTACTTGTGAATACGGTTATAAATATTCACGCTATCGTTATACAAACTTTCACTTACAGCATCAAAACCCGAAGGATAAAGACCGGTTTCTTCATCTAGTTTGATTTCTTCAACAAATGATCCTCTGGGACGTTTTTTTGATTTAAACAACCAAGCACCGACTTGGTCAGGTGAAAGTGATATACCAACTGCATTTTGGGGTTTACCATTCCAAGATTTGATCTTTGATCTCTGGACAATGTTGCCCAATTCTTCAAGTATCCACTCACTGTGTGTCGTGATTATTACCTTCAAGCCTTTATTCACAAGCTCTGCAAGTTGTCGTGTAAATTCAACTTGCTTGGCAGGGTGTAAATGGGATTCCGGCTCCTCGACGATCAAAACATTTCCTGGTTCAACAACATGACGTAGGTAAAGGACCAATGGTGCAAGTTCAGATACCATGGAAGAAGCATTCAATAATGAAAGACCACTTTTCCAACCTTCAGGGTGGTATTTGAAGTGAGGATAATTTGCCAATTCGGACCTAGTAACCTTAATCTCTCCTTGGATGAGGTTTCTTTCGATTTGTTTGGCTTGATTAATCAAGTTACTTTTCTTTCCACCATTTGATGTTCCATCAATACCTACTAAATTATCAAGGAAATCTGCCAATACACCAGAAACCATAGGTGAATGCCATTCCGGTCTTTGATTTGCCAATGAAGCACCTTTGATTAGAGAACTGAGAACCAACCTATAAGTATGTAATACTCCTGCTCGATCTGTTGGTAGGTAATATGCAGGACTTGAAAGCGGGCCAAGTGTTATGGGGTAATGGTACAAATGTAACCTCCATAACATATCATCTATAGATGGTGCAGTCAAAACTGTGTATTTTTTTCTTTCCTCTTCCTTAAATTTGTTCAATTCCGTTAATATTGAATTGCAATTATCATAAAACTGGTACCCTTCTTTACTGAATAGTAGCTTAAAGGTTTCGGGAATTCGTGATTCAAAGTTGCTTTCCTTCGTACCAATTTTGAATTTGTGTATGATAGCGTCAGGTTCATTTGCAATCCCAAATTTAACCATTGAACATCTGGAAGTACCAAAACGAATTAGCTCTTTAATATCCTTTATGCCAAAACTTCGAACAATCTCTTGTCGAAGATTATATCCTTGTAATGAGATCAAATTTTTTATTTCATCTAAGATTGCGCTGGGTATTTCTATCCCCATTTCAGGCAACGAAGACTCTTTTACCTGGGCTCTTGAAGCCAATTTTTGAAAGGAAAGGAGGAGATTTTCATCATTATGGATACGCTTAGACAAAGAAAAAAACCTGTAGGGATGTGTAAGGTTAAATACCTTGTGCAAAGCATAAATCAGTACTGCCAAATAGGATTTGCCAGTATTACTTGATCCGATAAAGACAGTCATTGGCTTAAGCGAAATTTTTGCTTCGCTAACAGGCCCAAAGTCTTTAACTTCAAGCTCAAGATTTTTTTTTGAATTAGATTCTTTCACTTAATAACCTAAACATTTCGATTCCCAGAAAATTCAAATTCTTGGCCACTACATGGATTTGCATAGGGAGAATATTATATTACCAATTGTCAAAATCTACAAATTACCTTTGATTTTACCAAAATCACATTTTGCCAGTTGGCCAAAGCACTAACTTCTGGTAAAAGTATAATTCCTAAATAAGCATAAATAATGGAACTAAATACATGACTATCTTGGTTCATCATACATGCACTTAGACAGATCTATTAATTTCACACTTCGACGGCGCGGCTTCAGATGCCATCTAGGCCAACACCGGCTTGTTCGGCAATCGCTGTCATACTGAGATCTCAGATACAAATACAGGCAATTGCAAAAAGCCGGTGGACTCTGGTGGAATTCTTGCATTTCCGGACCATGTGCCTTAGTTGTCTGGGGCGTAATCGGTATTGGTAATTGTAATTCCTGCAGGTATGTTCTACTCCATTTTAAGGTTGTTGTACATATCCTTTTAATTTGGGAGAATCGGCACTGATTACACCCGAGGCCAGATCAACAAGATGCAGTTTTGGAGTATGGCGTTAGTGAAACATGATACTCATGGGCTATGAGTCATTTCTTTTTGGAATTGGTATAAAATGGGTCTTCGTCTTTTTAGGTGGGATTAAAGTAATTCAAATGTATAGTTGAAGGTGAAATGCCTTTATTGATTTGTAAAATTAGGAATGAGAAAATATTGAGATGAGTTTTATAAAAAAACTTGCAGTACAAGGATTATTGTCGTTTCCCAGTGACATGAAGGAAATCGAATTACTACCTTTGAATATATTAATTGGTCCAAATGGGTCTGGCAAATCCAATGTTATTGAAGTATTTGAGTTATTACGGTCCACTCCTATTGATTTTGCTTCGGCAATTCGAGATGGTGGAGGTGTAAATGAGTGGTTGTGGAAAGACAAAGCCTCGAACAAAAAGGCCAAGATTGACGTAATCACGGAATACACAAAACTACCGGAACATTTATTACGATATAGTCTGGAATTTACATCATCGGGCACTAGAGTCGAATTATTGGACGAGGCAATCGAAGAGACTGAGCCAAAACCAGGAGAAATAGATCCATATTTTTATTATCGTTTTCAGCACGGACATCCAGTAATCAATTTAGCAGGAGATGCGGGCACACGCAGATCTCTAAAACGAGAAGACTTATTGCCAGACCAATCAGTTTTGAAACAACGTAAAGATCCAGATCTTTACCCAGAAGTGACCTGGTTCGGAAAATCTTTTGCTGATATACAGATTTTCAGCGATTGGACCATTGGTCGATATACTCCACTACGCCGTCCTCAACCGTCTGATCTCAGTGGGGATCGATTACTTCCGGATTATACAAATCTGGCATTAGTTCTTAACCAATTGCAAAGGAATGACTCAGTTTATTCACGTTTTAATGAATTGCTGAAACGCTTCTTACCCAGATTTGATAGAATGTCGACCGACATATCAGGAGGTACCGTACAATTCTACTTGCATGAATCAGGCCTTTCTTCTCCTATTCCCCCAACGAGGCTATCGGATGGTACTATAAGGTTTATTGCTTTAATTGCTATTTTGTTGGCTCCAAAACCTGCACCACTTGTTTGCATTGAAGAACCTGAACTTGGTATGCATCCTGATGCGATACCCCTGATTGGCGAACTTCTTATTGAGGCGTCCGAACGAATGCAACTAATCGTTACAACACATTCAGCGACACTTGTTTCAGCTATGAATCACCAACCGGAATCAGTTGTTACCTGTGAACGCTTGGGGTCAAGTACAATATTACGTCGACTAAATTATGAGGAACTAAAGGATTGGCTTAATCGTTATACGCTGGGTGATTTGTGGCTTTTGGGACACATAGGAGCCAATCTATGACAGGAATCGCGATTATTATTGAAGGAGGTGGGGAAGGTCAATCAAGAAAACGACTACGTCTTGGTATGACAGAATTCCTTGGAGAGATTAGGGATAATTGTAGAAAAAAAGATTGGTACTTTAATCTTGCTGCTTACGGAAGTCGTAATGATGCATACAAAGGATTCGTTCATTTCAATAATTTTGAGAAATTTCATATTGTAGTTCTCCTAGTTGATTCTGAAGAAGAAGTTGAAGCTGAACACCCCCATCAACATTTAACACAACGTGATGGTTGGCAATTTTTGGAAAATAATAAAAACAATGTCCATTTGATGGTTCAGACAATGGAGACATGGATTGTTTCTGATCAAAATGCGATGAAGAAATATTATGGTAATAGATACAAAACCATTAATTTGCCTGTTGAGTTGGAAGAAACTTCCAAGCCAGATATTTCCAATTGGCTTGACAACGCAACATCAAAAACCCAAAAAGGCAGGTACCACAAGATCAAACATGCCTCGGAGTTACTGAAAAAAATTAACCCAGATGAAGTTCGCAAACGATGCAAGCATTGCGATAGCTTGTTCACATCTCTTCTAAGTCGGTTTGAAGAGGCTTAGCAATGACGTTGATTTCCATTTTGATAGTCTAGATTTATATCCCGAGGAAGACAGGTGGATTCCCATCATTTTGGACGAAGAGTCGAATTATTCTGGATAAAAATTTTTTCCGATAAAGTTGTAGTCCGATTTAATTTGTTGCTTATAAAACATTTGGTTAATATTCTTTGAAAACCGATTAGAGTGAATTGGTATAGTTGGTAAGAATGAATTTTGGGTGAGAAATGGAATTGGAAGCACCGGAGATTGAGGTTGTTGAAACCACCAGGGTTTCATGCCAGGGGCAAGGGGGTGCCTTGGGGCATCCCTTGGTATGGTATCAGATACCCTTGGACAAGGGCTGGGTTGAATGTGGTTATTGCGACAAGCGGTTTGTATTGGCTGGATTTGAATCCAAAATGGCCAAAGAAACATAGTTTGGAACTGTGAGATTCCGTGAGTAAATTCGGCGAGGGGGACAGGTTACTACTTGTAGATGGCTCGGGTTATATCTTCCGGGCTTACTTCAGTTCCTTGAACGTGGCATCGGATCGGTTTCGATACCGAAGTGACAATACGCCGGTAGGTGCGGTTCACATATTCTGTCATATGCTGATGACGGATGTGCTCCAGAGTTCCAAAAAGCCAACCCATATTGCGGTGGTTTTTGACAAATCATCAAAAACCTTCCGATCGGAAATCTATCCACCCTACAAATCCAATAGGCAAGCTCCTCCCGAAGACCTGATACCACAATTTGCCAGTACTAGGGAAGCAACCAGGGCTTTCAACCTCCCTTGTCTTGAAATGGAAGGCTATGAGGCTGATGATATCATCGCTACCCTTGCTACCCAGGCCAAGGAGGCCGGAGGTGAGGTAACCATCATATCATCTGACAAGGACCTCATGCAATTGGTGGGTGAGGGTATTGTCATGTACGATACCCGAAAGCGTCAGGAAATCGGACCAGAGGAAGTAAAGAAAAAATTCGAAGTCTATCCCGACAAGGTTATTGATATCCAAGCCCTGATGGGGGACAGTAGTGATAATATCCCGGGTGTCCCAGGTGTTGGACCCAAAACAGCTGCAGGGTTGATCAATGAATATGGTGATCTTGATACGCTCCTTGCACGAAGGGATGAGATCAAAAAACCGAAACTCAAGCAGGTAATGGATGAAAATGCAGACAATGTACTGATCTACAGGAAATTGGTAACCCTTCTGAAGGATGTACCAATTGACGTGACGCTTGATGATCTCAAACTGGTCCCACCACAGCCAGAGAAACTTTTTGACTTCCTGCTGGCTCAGGAATTCCGAACCTTGGTTCTGAGAGCAGCGGATTATCTCAAGGTTGCACCGCCCGAACTTCCTTCCAGAAATCTAACTGATGGCGATGCCCAATCAGGTGAAAAACCTCTAAACCCTGATGAATACAAGCTTATCAACACCATGGACAGTCTCAATGAGTTGGTTGACAGAATATACGAAAATGGTCAGGTGGCAATTTCCTTTCAAACCGAAGGTGAGGAGTCAACAGCCGAACTGATTGCGTTGGGCTTGGCCGTCAAAGAGCAGGAGACTTTCTATTTGCCCCTTAGACATGTGGATACGCAAGGTCTATTGAGAACCGATGGAAGCAAATTCCCTGATCAGGTTGAATTCGACAGTGCCCTTCAAACCCTGCAAAGGGTGTTTGAGGACAATTCAATTTTGAAGATAGGTCAGAATATCAAGTTCTTGATCAAGGTGCTTGCCAGACAAGGGATCAAGGCAGAAATTGTTGATGACATAGAGGTCATATCATTCGTTGCCAATGAAGGAAACCACAAGTTTGATCTAGCCAAGGTCGCTGCAACGGAGTTTGAATTGAAAGCACCGGTGATTTCCGACCTCTTGGGTACAGGCAAAAATGCCTTGCCCTTTTCCCATACGAATATTTATGAAGCGGCAAAGTATTCTGCCACGACTGCTGATATAATACTAAGGGTCTGGAAGCATCTCCGTACCAAACTTATCCACAACAAGGTCTCGACCGTTTACGAAACCCTGGAGAGACCATTAATCGGCATATTGGCTGAGATGGAGGAAACCGGGATAGTTGTGGATCCAAAAAAGCTTGAGGAACTTTCGGGTACCTTTCAGGAGGAACTTACCGAATTGGCAGCAAGAATTTATGCCGAGGCTGGCGAGGAGTTTCTAATCAGTAGCCCCAAGCAATTGGGTACGGTCCTGTTTGACAAACTTCAACTCCCCTCTGACAAGGCCAAAACAGCCAGTGGTTATAAAACCGGTGTCGATATATTGGAAGACCTGACAGACAGAGGCCATAAATTGCCTGGACTTGTCCTGGATTGGCGCCATAAAGCCAAACTCAAATCAACCTATACCGATGCTCTACAGACCTGCATTAATCCGAATACGGGACGGGTGCATACCTCCTACAGATTGGATGGTGCCAATACGGGACGTTTGGCTTCCATCAATCCTAACTTGCAGAATATTCCTATCAGAACAAGCGAAGGCAAACAAATACGGGAGGCATTTGTTGCCAGGGAAGGATATGAAATAGTATCTCTGGACTACAGCCAGATTGAATTGAGAATCCTTGCCTATATGGCCAATGTAAAAGGAATGAAGATAGCCTTCAGGGAAAAGATGGACATTCATCAATCCACTGCCAGTCAGGTTTTTGAAATACCACTTGGTGAAGTGTCATCGGATATGAGAAGAAAGGCCAAGGCAATTAATTTTGGAATAATCTATGGCATTTCAGCCTTTGGCTTGGCTCGCAACCTTCAGATCCCTCGCAAGGAAGCAAGCAATTTTATCGAGGGTTATTTTTCCAGGTATCCCGAGATCAAGCAATATATGGAAAAGATTGTCGGAATTGCAGAACAGCAAAACCATGTTAAAACCCTTTTTGGTCGGAAGGTTGGCACACCCAGCATAAACAAGGGTGGTCCGCAGAAAGCCTTTGCCAGAAGAGCTGCCATAAATGCGCCCATTCAGGGTTCAGCAGCAGATATCATCAGGAGGGCCATGGTAAGAATACCTGATGTAATCAGCAAATTGCCAGCCAAACTTCTTCTTCAAATCCATGACGAACTTCTTTTTGAGGTAAGAAAGGATGCAGTCCCAGACCTAATCGAGGTGGCAACCAAGTCCATGGAAAAAGCTGATCGTCCGGTCGTGGCTATTGAACCTGGCCTGGTCGTAGATTCCGGAGTGGGTAAAAACTGGTTGGAGGCGCATTAAGATAATCTCATTGCCAAGGTGGGATAGATCGCCAATTTGCAATACAGTTCAAATCCTCAAGCAAATTACTCTATATCAAACATCCATTTCCTTTGATGGTATAAAGGGAAAGAAAATTCCTTTTGACCATAATCCGAACCAACTTTCTCCATTGTATTCTTCATTTACACAGATCTCTACCAGACGGAAAAAACTCTTCCTGTCGATCAGGGCTTCCAGATTGGTTCTGACCAATACATAAGGTGAAACTTCACCCGTATCTGGGTCTCGCATTACCCTAATGGGTTTGTCCTTTCCAGCAGTAGTATGTTCGTCAACGTTTGTAGTGAATGTTACTTCTTGGCTTTTACCAGTACCTTGTGCATCAAAATCCAGTGCTACAAAAGGCGCATCATCAACTTTAATTCCTACTTTTTCAACAGGGGTTACCAAAAAGTAATCATCGTCATCTTTTCTCAGTATGGTAGAGAAGAGTTTGACCAATGATTTTCTGCCAATGGGTGTTCCCAAATAAAACCAGGTACCATCTCTGGCGATTCTCATGTCCAGGTCACCACAGAAGGGTGGATTCCAAAGATGGACAGGAGGCAGCCCTTTTTTGGCTACTTTCCTTACCGTTGCAGCTATATTGTCGGCCTTACCTATGTCATTGATCTGATCTGGCATTTTTATCCTTGCTTAGTCGTGCTCTTATTTCAAATTAATTTTATCACAACATACCAAAGTTGATAAGTGAAACTAAGCATTAGGTTTGAAACTTGCCCTCGGTTTTGCGCCAATCTGCTTTGCAATCGTCTTCCACTTGGCGCCATGTCTTGCTTTTGGACCTGCAAGAGCATGGGCAATTTCGTGCAATATGGTATCTCTGATCTCAGAATCCTTGCCGTCCAATGCATGACTGCGACTAAGATGTATAGTCTTGTCCCTGTAGTTGCATTTGCCCAAAAAACGTATTGATTCATCAAACCTCAAATTCCACTCATGCAACCCATGAGAATCCATCAGATTCCGGGCCTGGCTACTTATCTCATTTAATCTATCGGCACTAGGTCTTGATGGTTTGGAGGAGGTTAGGTTTAAAGTATGATAGGGTACTCTCCATTTTTCTCCAGTGCTTAAAACCACAATTGCTCTAACTGGATTCAATTTATGGATTATGCCTGAATAATAGTCGTCATGGAGAGAGAAACTTACCAAATCACCAATTCGATATTTTGATCTCTCCAGATCAACTGGTGTAACGATAGTATTTCGATTTGGTCCAGGTTTGACTTTCAGAAAATGCTCGGGTATCCGCCAAATTTTGTTCGAAGCATCAATTACCTGAGCATGGTTCCTTCTGGTACCTTTTTTATACAAATGACCTGATATCACCTTTTTCGGTAAGGCAAATTCTACAGGAGCTCCGATTTCCAATGACATTCTGTTATATTATGAATTAGTAAAATGTATAATTTTGACTTGGAACATCCAATTTATATCAACAAGAAAATTATCCAATAAGGACAAGAATATATGTCTAGCCTTTCAGATGAAATCGATCAACAGATTAGACTGAAAGCCTTTGAGCATATTGCTAATTTACCCAAGGTGAATGGATTATTGCATTATACACAACTTGATGAGGGGTTTACATTCGATAATGATAGAATAACCTTGCATAATCGACAAAAAGGCATACACAAACCCTGGCAAATGATGTCGCTACTTTCGGTCAAAACAGTTTTTCCTAAATCCCTCGTTCAAGCGACCTACCGTGATCAGATTGATATATACAATAAAATTTATGAGGGTGTGGATGAATTGGATTATTCATTTATGGGAGCCGACCCAAATGCAAGGGAAAATCAATACCTTTTGGAGGCATACAAAAACAATACACCGATAATATATTTCATAGGCACTGGTAAGGGGTATTATTTACCTGAATTCCCTGTATTTTTAAGTGACTGGAACCCCAATAAACTAGAAGTCAAAATTAATATCGATCGACTTGGAGATTGGCAGAATTTGAAAATCAAGGTTGATGAACAACTTTCGACCTATATTGAGCGAAAATATAGGTTCAGTAACATAAAGACCAGACTTCACCAATCAAGATTCAGAACTGCAGTCATGGAGGCCTATGACTACAAATGTGCCATATCTGGATTTCCTGAACCACGCCGAATTCATCCCGAACATAAGGTCCCGTTAATTGATGTGGCTCATATAGTTGAGGATAAAAACCCCAAATTCGGCCAACCAGAAATTGTAAATGGCTTACCCCTAACCAAATTGCACCATGCCGCCTATGACGCCAATTTGATTGGTATTGATCCAGATTATGGATTGCATTTGTCCCGAACCCTAATGGATGCAAAGGATGGTCAAACACTTGCATTGTTAAAGAGCATTGAAGGAAAAAAACTGCTTTTGCCCAAGAATAGAAAAAACTCTCCAGATCCGGAACGATTGAGCATCAAGTTTCAGGAATTTGAAAACATAGCCAGATAGAACCGATACAGAATTTCAAAAATCAAACTATTCGGGGTTTTGAAAACCGTTTCCTGAAACTTCTTGATTCCACAGTCATTTGATTGAAGGTTTGTTTATGATCACTATAATCGCAGAAATTTCGATTCCAATCTATATGGAATTACCCCTTAAGGATTGGAAATGTTTTCAAACTAATAGCAAGAGAGAATACCTATGAGAATTATTACAACTTTCTTTTTGGCAGCGACATTTTCGCTGACAGCAGGTTTTGCTTGGGCCAATTGTGACTCGGGTGAGATTGTCATTAAATTCAGCCACGTAACAAACACCGATAAACACCCGAAGGGCATTGCCGCAACCCTTTTTCAGGAAAGGGTCAACAATGAGATGAATGGTGTGGCTTGCATGGAGGTTTTCCCCAATTCCACATTGTACAATGACGATGTGGTCCTTGAAGCCATGTTGCAGGGAGATGTCCAGTTTGCAGCTCCCTCACTCTCGAAGTTCGAGAAATTCACCAAGCAATTCCGGATTTTCGATCTGCCCTTCATGTTCAAGAACATAGAGGCGGTCGATGCCTTCCAGCTGTCGGAAACGGGTGCAGCCATGAAAAACTCCATGCAGCGACGTGGGCTGGTTGGTCTTGAATTCTGGCACAACGGACTCAAGCAGTTTTCGGCCAATAAACCCTTGATCACCCCTGATGATGCCAAGGGGTTGAAGTTCAGGGTACAGAAATCCGACGTTCTGGTTGCCCAGATCGAGGCTCTGGAAGCTTCGGCACAACCCATGGCCTTTTCCGAGGTCTATGGAGCCTTGCAAACTGGTGTGGTTGACGGACAGGAAAATACCTGGTCAAACATTTATGGCAGGAAATTCTTCGAAGTACAGGATGGCATTACCGAAACCAACCATGGTATCATCGACTATCTGGTTGTAACTTCAGTTGACTGGTGGGAAAGCCTTGATGAGGATGTTCGCAATCAACTGGCCCAGATCTTGAGAGAAGTAACCGAGCAAAGAAATGGTGAAGCCTTTGCAGTTAATGAAAGTGCCAAGCAGGCCATCATTGATGCCGGCCATACAATTCGTACCTTGAACGATGAACAGCGCCAGGCTTGGGTTGATGCCATGTTGCCTGTTTGGGAACAGTTCGAGGGTGATGTTGGAGCGGAGAATATAGCAGCTGCCCAAGAGATCAACGCCGCGAATTGATCAGTAATTATTGACCAACCGCATTTTTGATCAAATGCGGTTGGATACTCATTGAAATCTCATGGAAACCAAATCAAGCTTGATTGATACTGTCGGATTGTATGTCGACAGGATCGAAAGGGTATCCATAGCCGTAATATTGGCCTTGATGACCATAGTTACGTTTACGAATGTTGTATTGAGATATGTGTTTAATGACAGCCTGATATGGGGGTTGGAAGTAACCTTGGTGCTGTTCGCATGGCTGGTACTTTTGGGAATTAGCCATTGTATGAAGTTATTTGCCCATATAGGTGTTGATTTCGTAGTCAACAGTTTAAGACCAGGATGGCGGAAGCTGTTTGGGATATTTGCATCTGTCATTTGTATTGCCTATGCTTTCCTGTTGCTCAAGGGATCCTGGGATTACTGGGCACCATTTGCCGGATTGTATGAAACGACAGGCCACTGGTTTCCTACTGGTTTTGATTGGAATACGAGGGATCGTGCCTGGTACGAGACGGACCAGATACCCATGCTTGATTTTCTTCGTTTTTTTGAACCGCTGTTGAATGAGGGGGAGGAATACGAAAAACTTCCCCGATTTATTCCCTATGTCATCCTTCCTTTTGCTTCACTGCTCATATTCGTCAGATTTGTTCAGGGAGCGATCATGATTCTGAATGGGAAGGCAGAGACCTTGATAGTCAGCCATGAGGTAGAGGACACCATTAGTACTGATTCACAAAGAGAAACGGATTGATCAAGTGTCGGTTGTTATCCTCTTTGTAATGATCATAGGCCTTCTGATCTTTGGGGTTCCCATTGCTGTTTCCCTGGGCTTTTCTTCAATTGTATTCCTTCTGGTATTGTCGGATGCTTCATTGGCTTCCATTGCCCAATCTTTCTATCAAGCGATGGCAGGACATTATACCTTGCTGGCCATTCCCTTTTTCATATTGGCCTCCAGTTTCATGTCTACCGGGGGTGTTGCCAGAAGAATAATCAGATTTTCGATAGCTGTTGTCGGGCACTTGCCGGGTGGGTTGGCCATTGCCGGAGTATTTGCCTGCATGATGTTCGCAGCCTTGTCGGGGTCTTCCCCTGCGACCGTAATTGCCATTGGTCCTATTGTAATAGGTGGAATGATACAGGTAGGCTATTCCAAGGATTTTGCTGCAGGTGTCATCTGCAATGCAGGAACCCTTGGGATTTTGATACCACCTTCAATTGTCATGGTTGTTTATGCTTCCGCTACTGATGTCTCCATTGGCCGCATGTTTCTGGCCGGTATTATTCCGGGCTTGCTTGCGGGTCTCATGCTGATGATAGCAATTTTTATCATAGCGGTAATCAGAAAAATGCCGAGGGAAGAATGGAAGGGTTGGCATGAGATTTTTGCCTCTGCCTGGGATGCCCTTTGGGGATTATTGTTGATCATAATCATACTTGGTGGAATTTATGGAGGACTGTTCACACCTACCGAAGCGGCCGCAGTTGCAGCTGTATATTCCTTCTTGATCGCTACATTTGTCTATCGTGACATGGGACCGCTTGCCAGACAGGGCAAAGGTATCAAGGGAACCATAATATCACGTCCATCATCGATAATTACGGTTTTTTTCCATCGAGATACCATAGATACGTTGTATCATGCAGGCAAGTTAACCATCACACTGATGTTTATTATTGCCAATGCATTGATACTCAAGCACGTGTTAACTGACCAACAGGTTCCACAACATGTAGCTTCCTATATGCTGCAAGTTGGATTGGGACCTATAATGTTCCTGATAATCGTTAATGTCATTCTCCTTATTGGGGGGCAATTCATGGAACCCTCGGGATTGTTGATAATTGTTGCTCCCCTTGTTTTTCCAATAGCCATCGAACTGGGCATTGATCCCATCCATCTGGGTATAATAATGGTTGTCAATATGGAAATCGGAATGGTTACACCCCCTGTGGGATTGAATCTCTTTGTGACCTCAGGGGTGGCAGGTATGTCTGTCATGAGGGTTGTCAGGGCGGCTTTTCCATTTTTGGGTATCCTGCTGATCTTCTTGGTTATCGTTACGTATGTTCCCTGGATTTCAACCTATCTTCCTACCCTCTTTATGGGTCCGGAAGTTATACAGCAATAATCATGGTTAAAATGATCATGAATTTCAGATGGGAAAGTACCCACCTTAAGGAATTGAAACAAAAGGTTTTAATCAGAATATCATACTAATATCAATTCAACTTCAAAATGACTCATGGTTAAAGACAAAAATACCTGATCAGGAGGCCAGAACAAATCAGGAATCTATTCCACCTGCAGCTCAAAACAGGTATTTGCGACTTGGCGGGAATTTCGAGATCATTCCATTGAGTTGGTAGATCTACAGCCAGCGTTCACGATCCCTAGAGTGTCTGACGGCGAGATCGGAAAAGCGCTTGTCATATGGCCGGAGACAACCCTTCCCGGGTTTGGATGTATGACGTTTCCTTCCCGGGAGTAGGTAGGGGTTCAGATACCCGTCCAAGTTGTTCGGCCGATGATTACGCTTCCGGGCCAAACACGGTGAAATATTCACCCACCCAGTAGGGCTTGTCCAGCGAGAGGTCGTTCAACACCGCCAGTTCCGGCCAGCGATCCAGATCTCCATAAATCTTGATGGGAATGAATCCTACATCCGTGGCCCTAAGGAAGGGAGTGATGATTCGGGGTCAGGTTCACCGTCTTCTTCATTCGCCGGGATTGTCCTTACTGGTATCTCCTACCCTAGCTGCTTGTAGCTTGTCAAGGGCATTCATCAGGTTCAGAACAAGTGTCTCTGCCCAGACCTTGCCAGCTAGGATATCATCTTCCCTTACAGCTGCATCGAAGCGTGCGGCAAGTCTGTCGGGATCAGCAACAAGATTCCTGAGTGTTGCCATTTGGGCAGACGAAAACAGGTTGCCATGAACCCTTGCCAGATATTCCATGTCAAATAGGTCACGTGCTTCAGTACGGGATTCCAAGGCATCAATCTTCTGCCCGATAAGACCCTCGATTTTGTAGGTCCTGATGCCATTCACCATTTCCACAATTCCCTCATCTGGTGGATTGCGAAAACTTGTTTCAATCTTCAGCAGTACAAGGTTTCCGCTTGACGGTTCCATGTAATGAACCTTTGTACGGTATCTGTATCCTTGGCTATGGAGAAGTACCGGAGTTCCACTTCGGCAGCTTCCAGGCCCCTTCTTATACGTTGTTCAATGTTGAGTTACCTGCCGGCATCGAAATCAAGATCCGTGGAATGTCGGTCCAGACCACGCGTCATCAAAAGGGCCGTACCACCTTTCAGGACATAGGGAGTGTCCTGCAGGGCCTTGACGACATGATACATAACCCTTTGGTGAAGATGTTGCGCTTCGGTCAGTTGTAACGGATGGTCTTCAGCCATGCATCCCATTTCGCCAACTCGGCTCCCTTCTTTTGCTTTCGGAGTGGAACCAGGTAATTGGTGACCAACTCATCCACCTGGGCTTTCGTATCGAGCCATTGGTTGACCTGATGGACCGTAACAGTATAGGGCTGATTTTCCGATCGGAGGGCCAGCTCGGCTAGATCAGCAATGGCCCTGAAATGGTTAGCAATCCAGACGTGCATGGCATTGCTGGTCGTGATTTTCCGGCCCAACAACACATTGGCCATGTCGCGGACACCACGTGACCCTAGGGAAGGTGTGGTGTCAACCTCCTGTCCTTCACCTGCTAGCTTGGCCTCGATTGGTGGTTCATCCGCCGGGGAAAAGAAGGTTGTTAGGAAATGCCAATCACCTGTTGCCTCACTGGGCATCCGGAGGTTGAGGGCAGCCCTGAAGGAAAGGTAACGCTGGGGCGTGGTATGCGGAATCACCAGTGTACGACCACCGGCGGCAAGGAGCCGACCCATCCTGTCGTCCAGGCTGGATTCCGGTTGCAACCCGGTTTTCCTTTCTGCTACCAAATGTTGCATTTATCCATTCCCTCCATCATGCAGACCCTTTATAATGTAGGGTTCAGGCGGTCTTTTGGCAAGGAAAATCACCTCATACGGTAAAAACAAATAGTAGGATTGATGTATTCTTCTACTCCTATGGTTAGACACCACGATCCCTCCATTCAGTAATCAAATAAATTCCAGTTCCGGAATCAGTGATTGGGTTATCCTTCACCATTCCACGTAAAAAGTCTTGAGGCAATCGCCGGCCCGGTAGGGAATAATCAAGGGATATTTGGTTGACTGTTGGAGGTGATACTTAACGTTTTGCTACAATCACCTTGATTTCGTCCAACTGTTCTTTCAGGGCTTCTATTTTGAGCATGAGAGTTTGATATTCGTTTTCCCTGACTGACTCTTGATCTTTCTTTCGTTCTACAGAATCCAGCTTTCCCTGTTCCGTCATAGCATTGACAATCACTGCAATAAACAGGTTTATTACCGCAAAACTGGTAATGAGTATGAAGGCAACAAAAACAATCCATGCGTGGGGAAATATCTCCATGACTGGACGAACAATGCCCATTGACCAGCTTTCCAAGGTCATGATCTGAAAAAGGGAGTACATGCTTTTACCAATAGTTCCAAACCATGCGGGAAATACCTCGCCGAACAGTTTGGTTACCATTACACCAAAAATGTAATAGACCAGAGCCAACAAGGCAATCACACTTGAAATTCCGGGTATCGAAGCCATCAAAGCAGCGACAACCCGTCGCATTGAGGGAACATAGGTGATCAAGCGAAGACCACGTAATATACGAAGGGATCGTAGTACTGAAAGATTCCCACTTGAAGGAACCAGGGCAATGCTGATTATTACAAAATCGAATATGTTCCAACCAGTGGTGAAAAAGCGCCAGCCAAAGGCAAACAATTTTATACATAATTCTGTAACAAAAATGGCAAGGAGTGCCTTATCCATGATAAGCAATATTGATCCAACCCGTTCCATTACATTGGAAGAGGTTTCCAACCCAAGTGTGATTGCATTGATGACAATCAAAATCGTGATAATGCGAGAAATCCGAGGACTTTCTATAAATTGGCCCAACCTTCGACGAATCCTGTTAATGGCATTGTTGGGCTCGGGAAGAACTGTCATGTTGAAAACCTTGATCTTAATACAGGCTATTATTTCTTGTTGTGGTCGATCAAGTGGCAATCCAAAGATGTTGTGAGAGATTTTGAATTGCCTTTTCCAACCCTGCAAAAAATACTGATAAATATCAACATCGTTTATGACAACCTGTTAGAAAAGGGAGGTTGATGGTTTATACTTGTTTCAAACATGGTTTTTGTACCATTTGCAAGTGGTTAAACGATCAACTGATCATTTCCTTCGGCTCGCTTACGAAATACCGAAGTAAAATATAACCGACAATGCCTGAAACAAGCGAACCGGATAGGACTCCAAGTCTTACAGCCACTTGATGATCCGGATCATCAAAAGCCAGTGTACCGATAAACAGGCTCATGGTAAATCCAATTCCTGCAAGGGCAGCTCCACCATAGACATGTCTCCAGTTTACACCCTCTGGTAAACGGCAAAGACCAAGTTTTACACTTGCCCATGTAAATCCAAAAATACCAAGTTGCTTACCAAGTATCAATCCCAATGCAATTCCAAGTGGAATGGGTGAAAGAAAATCATCAAGGGTTATACCACCCAGATTGACACCCGCATTGGCAAAGGCAAAGACTGGCATAACGCATAACGCTACAAAACCATGTAATGAATGTTCGGCCTTTAACAAAGGTGGTTCTTTTGTCTGATCATTGACTCTCAAGGGGATAAAAAATGCAATTAACACCCCGGCAAGAGTTGCATGTACGCCGGATTTCAATACCGCTACCCACATGATTATTCCGACAACAATGTATGGGAGTAATCTGGTCACGCCAGCCAGATTCAGACCTAACAGGATAGCAGTCCCGATGCCAGCAAAGGCAAGCGAAGTTAAAGAAAGATCTGCCGTGTAAAATATGGCAATAATCAGGATTGCCCCCAGATCGTCAATCACTGCCAGAGCCAGTACGAATATCTTCAATCCTATGGGTATTCTGTTGCCAAGTATGGCCAGAACTCCTACTGCAAAGGCAATATCGGTAGCTGCAGGTATAGCCCACCCCCGAAGGGAAACCGGATCACCAAAATTGAATGCAACGTAAATCAGAGCCGGGACAAGCATACCCCCAACTGCCGCCAGGGCTGGTAACATCGCTTCTTTCCAGGATGATAGATTTCCTTCCAGAAGCTCCCGCTTTATTTCCAAACCGACCAGCAGGAAAAATATCGCCATTAAACCATCATTGATCCAAAGCAGCAAAGGCTTTTCAATCAACAATAATCCAATCTGGATAACAACAGGTATGGTCAGAAGTGCATCATACAGGAAGGACAGGGGAGAATTGTTGATAATAAGGGCTATAATTGCAGCCATCATCAACAAAACACCACCGGCAGCTTCATGCTTCAACAATCGAGCAAGTTGATTCACTTCGGTATTCCTTTATTTTGTCCTGATTGATACAGCTAACTTCATGCTGTTAACTTGGGGTTGGAATATAGGTCATTAAGCCAAGCATTTAAGCAAGAAGTTGATTTGAATATACTCCAATCCAAGTCGAATTTTTCATGTAGTTCGAACTTCGTAATATATCTGCAATGCAATCAAGGGTTAATTGGTTTCACACAGCCAAATGATATTGATGTTTTATATAACAAATACCTGTGGTAGAAATAATCAGGATCAACAATTTGTCATCCTACACTGCATAATTGGTGATATTTTTTGGTTCTAGAAAAAATGGGTACTGATATAGATCAAATACAGGGTTATCAGGATAATTCCGCTCACCCTTTTTATCCTCTTCCCTACAATCAGCACTACGGAAATATAAATTGAGGTCAGGATTAAAACCCAAAGGTCAAAATCAAGTATTTCCGGAGAAAATGGCAAAGGGATGATCAGTGCCGTAATCCCTGTGATAACTGTTATGTTGAAAAGATTGCTACCAATAACATTACCCAGACAAAGCTGGGTATTCCTTCGCCAAGCAGCAATTGAGGTGATTGCAATCTCAGGAAGTGATGTTCCAAAGGCAACAGCTGTCAGACCAATTGTTTCCTCGGAAATTCCCAATATGATTGACAATCCAATTGCTCCACGTACCAGAAATTCTGCACCGCCTATCAACGCCAGAAAACCAATGGTCAATAGAATGAAAATCACTGCAAATGAGTTGGTTCGAGGCCAGATATCATCTTGATTCGATTTGGTATCCGATTTGGCCTGACGTAAAGTCAAAGTTATATACCCCGCGATGGTTGCCAATAAGAGTACACCATGCCACCACAATATAAATCCGAAAATCAAACCGAATCCGGCAAACATGATGGTCGTAATGATGAGGGCAGTATAATCAGGACCTACCTTGAGGCCTTGTACGGTAACCGGGCAAATAACTGCTGCTGTTCCCAAAATAAGCATGATATTGGCGATATTGCTCCCAATAACATTACCGATAGCCAAGCCCGGCAATTCCCTTAATGCAGCATCAATGTTGACCGCTATCTCTGGTAAAGACGTACCAAAACCAACGATTATGATTCCAACAAATAGGGGAGAAACTTTCAAACGATGTGATAAACGGGTTGCCCCTCGAACCACAATATCTCCTCCCAAAAGGAGTAATGCCAGACCCAAGCAAAACAACAGAAGGTTCATGCTAACTGGTCCAAGTTGTTATTGTATTTGTTTATGTTAGCCTCCAACCCTATTTTCTTTGGTAATTTAATCGCCATGATGTTTTGCTTAATTGAATTTGTTCAGAGATAATTTGAATATTCAATTTAAAAACCACTACCTGGAGCACTTTCTTTTTAACATCAAGAAAGAAGTCTCAATTTATTGCATAGGACCTACTCCAAGCATTGAAATTCTCAGTTAGAAATTTGCCAAAATTGTGCTCTAATATTGTCATGATTTTATAATTTTAGTATTGGACCGTGACTGTATTCCAACTGTAATAACCAATAGGTTTGCGATATGATGATTTGTTCAGGTATGTTGTTTTGATGAATAATAGGTTTCAGGTTGAATTCCATTTTAGAAATGCCTTGATTTTTGATGGCGATGGAGCTGAACCGTTCAAGGGTGATATCGGCATATCAGATGGGAAAATCGATTTTGTTGCACCTGCAAGCGAATGTATTGAAGTCATTTCCGATAAGGAATATGATTTGGCAGGAATGGCCCTCGCTCCAGGCTTTATTGATGCCCATACCCATGATGATCATGCGGTTTTTGACCCAACTAAAATATATCCCAAGCTGTCGCAAGGGGTAACGACCATCGTTGCAGGTAATTGTGGTATTTCACTACCTCCCCTGACACTAAATGGCCAAATGCCGCCACCTCCCTTGAACCTCCTTGGCAACAGTGGTTTGTTCAAATTCCCCAACATGGCTTCCTACCGCAAGAGCCTCGCCAAGAATGGTCATGCCGTGAATCTCGTTTACCTCATCGGACATTCGTCCCTGCGAATTAAGGTGATGAATGATGTAACTCGGGAAGCGAATTCGGAAGAAATTAGATTAATGCACAACCTGTTGACTCAGGCCCTAAATGAAGGTGCCAGCGGTTTCTCGACAGGACTGTTTTACCCTCCAAACGAAGCGGCAAGTGAGGAAGAGGTTGTGGGGGTTGCAAGTGCCATGAAAAACCATGGAGGCATTTATACCACTCATATGAGGGATGAAGGGGATGATGTAATAAAAAGTATTGATGAGTCTCTTTCGACGGCTAAAAAGGCAGGTGTTCCCCTTCTCATATCCCATCATAAATGTACCGGTCGCCAAAACTGGGGTCGAACCCGGGAAACCCTGCAATTACTGGAAGAGCATCGTCCATCATTACCACTGAACTTTGATATTTATCCCTATACGGCCGGTTCCACAATCTTGCAAGAGGATCAGGTAAGTGAGGAAACAAGGATTATGGTTACTTGGTCAAAAACACATCCTGAAAGAACGGGTCAGGAATTGGGTGACATAGCCAGGGAGTGGGAAGTTTCCTGCAAGGAAGCAGCAAGACGGTTAAAGCCTGCGGGTGCCATATATTTCCAGATGCATGAAGAAGATGTTCATAGATTGTTAAAATCTGATATAGCCATAATCGGATCAGACGGTATTCCCGAAGACGAACATCCACATCCACGCCTCTGGGGAACCTTTCCAAGAATAATTGGCCATTACGCAAGGGAACTTGGTTTGTTGACCATGTCTGAAGCAATAAACAAAATGACCGGTTTGCCAGCGAAGGTGTTCGGATTGGGCAAGCGAGGGCGGATAGCTCCAGGCCATTTTGCGGATTTGGTAATTTTTGACCCAAAGACCATTATCGACAAAGCTGATTACGATAACCCCAAGGTCCCAAGTGAGGGCATCAATGCGGTCTGGGTTAATGGCAAGGAGGCTTTAAATTCCGGCAGTATCGGAGTTTCCAATGCGGGCAGATTGTTGCAATCTGATTTTTCCTGATTAAAACCAAAATCAACTAACACAACCTCTGGCGTCAACCTTGACAAGCCCCAATATCTTGTTCCCTGATTTCAGGGCTATGTAATCGTATAGATTAATAACGGGGCAAATATGGTTTGGGAGAATCTCTACGAGATCACCAACATTTGGTGAGGGTTCGCCAATTACCTCCATCTGGCCATGTTCCTCATTCAGTTTTCTTACCTTGGCCTGTGAACTCGGATCTATTCCATAACCGATCAAGCCGTTAAGGTCACTTGTCAGGGCTTTTGAACCAGCATCCAGAATTATTCTGTCTTTGGTGGGTTTTGAAACTACGGTGGTTAATACCCTCGCTGCGCAATTTCGAAGCTGGCAACTACCCTTTTCCAATATCATACGATCATTGAAAATATAGGTTCCTGCCCGATATTCGGTTATCCCCTCCAACCCCTCTTTCAAAAAGAGATCCCTGGTACCTCCTGAGGATACGGATTCCACGGGAATACCATTACCCTCAAGCACCATTCTCAAGTTAGACAATAGAGCAGAAACCTCTTTCCTTGCACCTGATGGTGGATAGGTCATAAGACCCTTGAAACGTAAATTCGAACTTGAAAAAATGGTTTGCGCCAATTGTAATACCTGTTCGGGATTGGCAAGACCGTTTCGTTTGAAACCTGTATCACATTCGATTAGTAAATCCAGGTTGAGGTTCTTGCTTGCCGCTACCGTGTTCAACTGTGAGATACAAAATTCATTATCGGCAACCAAGGTAAGTTTTGTCTGTCTGGCCAGATTGATCAATCTAGTCAGTTTTCGTTGACCGATAATGTTATAGGCAATCAAAATATCACCAATGCCTGCTTCTGCCATGATTTCTGCTTCACCCAACTTTTGGACAGTAATTCCACAAGCACCCAAATGCAGTTGGATTTTGGCGAATGGTACCATTTTGTGGGTTTTGACATGTGGCCGAAAAGCAATTCCCAAATTATCAAAATACCTTTGAACACTGATCAGGTTTTGAAGCACTATCTCCAGATCAATAACCGGTATGGGGGTATCAAGCTCTTCCAAACATGTTACTGTTTCTTTAAAGCTAAAATATGACTGTGCTTCTTCGAATGTCATCTGGATTAGAAAATTGGGATCTTGTGTTTATTTACACGGTTGTAAAAGTATAAGCCATTTAGAAATTCAATTGTCCAATATGGGTTTTTGTAAGAAGTATTTTATTTCACTTTTTGAATTAACAGGATTCTTATTTTAATTTATTCCCTAACCTAAAATAAGATCGTAATTGCCATCTGTTGAGTTTCTGTTTTAAACGGCTTTGAGCCACAATTGCGAACCCAAGAAATAGCGAATGGCTGCTTGCTAACCGTCCTTTCTCTTTCGTTACTTTTATAGGGTAGCAGTTTTGGTAAGGAATTGTGGGCAGGTACATGTCTTCGTCAGCCCATGCATGAGTTTGCAGATGAAGTAGTTTTAAAGGATATCAAAGGAAAGAGAGACAGGCAAGCCTTGAATAAGTTTACACAAATACCATATGATTGTATCTTAAGTGTAAATTAATGGACTTAGATATCATGCGCCTTGAAGAAGCACTCAAAACCCTTGACCGGTGGAGTCGGAGAGGTCGCTTTGTCTACACCCGCAATGACCTGCGGAAGCTTTTCCCGGGGGATAGTGATGTAACGTTCAAGGCTGCTCTTGAGCGGTTGACGACCACTGGTTTTCTGCAACGGGTGGCACGGGGGGTTTACATGTACAAGCTGTCGGGAGATCCTGGACAGCATCTGCTTGAGCGGATTGCTGTCACCCTTCGCCGGGGACATTACAACTATCTCAGCTTGGAGTCGGCTTTGTCAGTTTACGGAATCATCTCCCAGGTCCCGTTGGCCGGCATTACCGTGATGACAACGGGCCGTTCCGGAGTCTTTGACACAACCCTTGGAAGGATTGAATTCATCCACACCAAAAGAAGCGGCGACCATATCCTTGCCCATACCAGGGACGTTGGTCACCCGCTACGCCTGGCAACGCCGGGGGCAGCTGTCAGGGATCTGCGACGGGTTGGGCGGAACATCCACCTGATTGACGAGGGGGAATTGAAAGAGGTCTTTGCCGATGCAGGCCAGAATTGATTTACAGAACATGCTGGGGCAGGTCTGGGTTCAAAAACCCGAATTGCAGGCATTGGAATCAGTGGTGATCAAGGAACTGATCCATTGCGAGATCCTGTGGGCATTGGATAGGAAGGGGTTTCTCGATCAATTGACTTTTCATGGTGGCACGGCATTACGCCTCTGTTTCGGTGCCAACCGATTGAGCGAGGATCTGGATTTTGCCGGTGGTCCCGATTTTACCCGGAAGGATGTGGACGGGATTTCGGAGGTCCTCCGGACGCATTTGACACGTCGGTATGGTCTGGAGGTTACTGTCAAGGAACCGAAACCCCGAAAAAAGGAAGGTCCTGCGGTTGCGGTTGATACTTGGCAAATTTCAGTCGTTACCAATCCCCAGCAAAAGCACCTGCCACGCCAGAGGATCAAGATCGACATTGCCACAATGGAATCCAGAAGCAGGGACCTACATTCATTAAGGTCTAACTATGCGGTTCTGCCAAGCGGATTCGATGATTTACTTGTACCGGCCATGAGTCAAGAAGAGATCATGGCCAACAAGATCGTGTACCTACCGGTTGCCGTCAACCGGAACAGGATTCGTTTCCGTGATATTTGGGATATAGCTTGGCTAGACCGACGAGGGATTCAAACCAATCATGAATGGATCACCGGAAGAATCGGAGAATTCGGAATAGAAGACTTTGGAGAACGGGTGAAAGCCATGCGACAAATGCTTCAACAAGCCGAAACCCAAACACGTTTCAGGGAAGAGATGGCACGATTCCTCCCACTTGATGTCATAACCCGAACCATTGATCGGCCCGAATACATGTCACATGTGATCAGGACTGTAGACGGACGGCTAGCCGAATCAACCTCCAATATAGGTACCCCCGAAAACAGCAACGGTTCTTCGCAGGACACTGACCTTTACCGTGGGGCATCTGATCCAAGTCCCTTTTGAGCAAGGACACGGAAGCTTTTAGACATGCCCTTAATCAACGGTAATTTTAATCATGAGTATTAACATTTTGTTTTACCATTACATGGAATACACTGAGGGATAACCAATAGGATGGCAAAGAAATAAGCTCCCTTGAACGATCCCTACCGGGCAGGTGGAATCCTCAAGGTTTTAAAGCCTGAATCATAAATCACAAAAGTAATAAAATGATGCTGTTTGCCCTATAAATTAAAACTGATTTTGAACTCAATAATGGTTTTATGTCTGGAATTTTATGGAATTTACAACATAATTGGACTTTTGGAACAGGCTCTTAGTTTATACTTGGATTATATGTTTATGCTTGTTGTAGGATCATCACATGTCAACAAAATTTGTGTCATCTTCAATTGATTGGGAAAAGGAAGGCAAGCAGGTTGGGGACCTGAGAGTCCAATGGTCGGATAATTTGGTGCCATTGGGATACCATGCTGTTCCCTTGATTTATTTTCGCAAGGGCCAGGGACCTAATGTATTGCTTCTGGGAGGAGTGCATGGTGATGAATTCGAAGGACCATCCTCCCTGATGAGGCTCGTTCAGAATATTGATCCTGAGAAAGTCTCGGGCAAAATCATGATAATACCAGCTCTAAATCGACCAGCTGTATCCGTTTCTGAAAGAAACTCTCCTCTGGATGGAAAAAATATGAACAGATCCTTTCCTGGTAACGCACAGGGAACACCAACAGAGTTGATAAGCTGCCATATTGAATCAGTCATAATTCCCAACTGTGATGCTGTAATTGACCTGCATTCAGGAGGTAAAGCATCTTACTTTACTCCGTGTACCCTTGTCACCGAAGTTGCCAACAGGGAGGTCATGAAAGCAAGCCTTGAGCTGGCCGAGGCTTTCGGTTTGCCAACCTTGTGGAAATTGGGAGAGTATAATGATGATCGATCCGTAAATTCTGCAGCAGCACGCAATGCGGTACCCATGATTGCTGCTGAATTGGGTGGTGGAGGTGGAAGTTCACCCGAGTTGACCAAGGCATCTGAAAAGGGTCTATATCGATGTCTGGCCCAATTGGGAGTTTATCCAGACCCGTTTGACGAGGAATTAAGTCAAGGCACCAGGATAGCAAGGGCCGTTTACACGGAAGATTTGAACCATTGCATATTTGCCCCGGGTAGAGGACTTTTCGATCGAGATTGCAAGGCCGGAAGTTATGTGCAACAGGGTGACATTGCCGGATATTTTCATTGGCTTGAGGAACCTGAAAGAGAGTCAGTAACACTAAGGTTCCTAAATTCGGGATTTGTTCTCGCTCACTTGAATCGGGGAATGGTCAACAGGGGAGAAATGCTTTTCCTAGTAACACAG
Source organism: Paracoccaceae bacterium (assembly GCA_009842205.1). Lineage (GTDB taxonomy): Bacteria > Pseudomonadota > Alphaproteobacteria > Rhodobacterales > Rhodobacteraceae > MPNP01. The sequence goes on from VYFX01000063.1 coordinate 79,889, forward strand.
GAAACCGAACTCAATAGCTGATATTTCCCCGAGGCACTCGAAAAAGCAGGTTATTGGACTAGATAATGGGAAGGCAAATTGTTGGTGAGCCCGACAGGATTCGAACCTGTGACCCACTGATTAAAAGTCAGTTGCTCTACCAGCTGAGCTACGGGCCCACTAAATTGAGAGGAATATCAATAGTTAAGTATCGATCTTTTCCAAGTATTTAGGATGTTGAAGTTCAAATTTTAAGAAGAATTTTGAAATTACCATGAAAAATCAGAATTTACCCATAGAATTTATGAAAATGCATGGTCTGGGTAACGACTTTGTAGTTATTGATACCAGAGGTAGGCCTTTACCTGTGGGATCAATTGTTGCTGAAACTCTTTCCGACCGTCGTTTTGGAATCGGTTATGATCAATTGGTCTTGATTGAAGAGAGTGATGTGGCTCATGCCAGATTGGTCTTCTTCAATTCTGATGGTAGTCCTTCCGCAACCTGTGGAAATGCAACCAGATGTTTGGGTAGGTATTTCATGGATCAGGAAAATGTCCCAATGGTGCAACTTGAAACCGCTGGGGGCATTTTGGATTGTCATGACGCAGGGAACGGCTTGAGCAGCGTGAATATGGGCATTCCCTTGCTTGAATGGCATGAAATTCCCTTGGCTGAAGAAATGGACACCTTGGAACTCCCCATAGAAGGAAATCCCTGTGCGGTTGGAATGGGAAATCCACATTGTGTCTTTTTTGTGGATAATGCAGAAGCGATTGAACTTGCTGACATCGGTCCACGAATTGAACATCATCCTCTGTTTCCGGAACGTACCAATGTTGAATTTGTTTCCATAAGGTCTCAATCGGAAATCAGGGTCAGAATTTGGGAAAGGGGAGCAGGAATTACATTGGCCTCTGGTTCCGGAACTTGTGCAGCCGTAATTGCTTCAATTAGAAGGGGGTTAACCTCCAGTAAGGTTGAAGTCCAGGCTGATGGAGGATGTTTGAACATTGAATGGTCGGATGATGGCGTCTTGATGACCGGTCCTACCTCCCATGTGTTTAATGGTACATTATCCCGTGAGTTTCAGGAGAACATCCTTGCTTCCTGACCAGATCAAGACAGAAACTCTCGGCTGTCGGCTGAATGCTTATGAATCTTCGGTAATGGAAGGATTGGCAGAGGATGCCAACCTTACCAATACGGTCATAATAAACACCTGTGCAGTCACCAAGGAGGCAGTCAGAAAGTCCCGGCAGCTAGTCCGCAAATCCAGATTAAAATGGCCAGATGCAAAAATAGTTGTAACCGGATGTGCTGCCCAAATTGATCCCCATTCCTTCAGCAGGATTGAGGGTGTTGACTGGGTAATAGGTAATGATTCCAAACTGGAAGCCAGACTTTGGAAAAAATTGGCTGATCCCGAATTTTCGAATGTTGAAAACCAAACGAATATTCTGGTTGAAGACATTATGCAGGTCAAGGAAATAACACCCCATCTGGCCAAGGGGTTTGGGGCTCGTGCGGTTGCTTATCTGCAGATTCAGAATGGTTGTGATCACCGTTGTACCTTTTGTATCATACCCTATGGGCGTGGAAATTCCCGCTCAGTACCAGCAGGGGTAATTGTCAACCAAATACGTGATTTGGTTCAGGCCGGTTATAATGAAGTTGTCCTGACAGGGGTTGATCTCACCAGTTGGGGTGGGGACCTTGTGGGAAAACCAGGCATAGGAAACCTTGTTGCCAGAATCCTGAAACTTGTACCGGAACTTCCAAGATTGAGAATTTCCTCGGTTGATCCGGCCGAGATAGATGAGGAATTCATTGAGGTGGTTTCAAACAATGAAAGATTGATGCCTCATCTGCACTTGTCACTGCAAGCTGGTGACAACATGATTCTCAAAAGGATGAAACGTCGACATACCAGGGAAGAGGCAATTGAATTTTGCAATAAGATCAAGCAACTGAGACCTGAAATGACTTTTGGGGCAGATCTGATTGCAGGCTTTCCTACCGAGACCGATGAAATGTTCAAAAATACCCTGAATATCCTTGATGACTGTCAGTTAACTTGGTTGCATATCTTTCCGTATAGTCCAAGGGAGGGTACCCCTGCAGCCAGAATGCCGCAGGTCAATGACAAAACCATTCGGGAAAGGGCTTTCCAATTGAGGGAATCTGGAAAACGGAGAGTTGATATTCACCTTGAGGAACAGGTTGGCCGAACCTTTGATACACTGGTGGAATCTCCCTTGACAGGGCGTACCGGTCAATATTCGGTAGTGAAACTACCCAACAAGGAGATTCCGGGATCAATAATACCACTGACCATAACAAGTTTTGAGGGTGGGAACCTCATTGGTCATCACCCATCGGTATAATATTAGGAGATCATTATGAAACTTTACAGTAATCCGGCTTCGCCATTTGCAAGGAAAGTCATTGTTGGTTTTTGGGAAGTCAATGCCATCGATGATGTTGAAGTAATCAATGTGATTGGTAATCCCGTCGACAGCGGTGACATCCCAATCATGGAAAATCCTTTAGGTAAACTTCCAACGCTTGTGGGCACTCCTTTTGGTACTTTATATGATAGCCGTGTGATTACCCAGTTTATTGATGACCATTATGATGGCGGTTTATATCCCTCTTCCAATTTATTTAAAACATTGAAAATGGAAGCCCTCGCTGATGGCATTATGGATGCCGCGGTTCTGATGACCTACGAAAAACGAGTCAGAAGTGAAGATAAACAGTCGAAGGCTTGGATGGATGGTCAATGGACAAAAATCAATAGATCTCTTGATGCTCTGGAAAGTAAGGGCAAGGAATTTTTTAACTCATCATTTAATATTGCTCATATTGCACTCGGAAGTGCTTTGGACTATTTGGATTTTCGCCATTCGGATCGAGCTTGGAGAAGCGGACATCCCAAACTGAATGAATGGAGTGAAGAAATTAGCCGCCGTCCAAGCATGATTGCCACAAAGCCGGCATAAGTCATTGTATGGGGTAAAGTTCTGAACCAAAGCATTTGTTCGAAAATACCCTGATTCCACAAAATTCATTCCTGCTTTAGGTATTTGACCAACAGATGAAAGAAATTGCCATGGTGGCAATTGAACAGGAAATGAGAAACCTGTTGCCAAATACGCAAACCATCCTGACCAATGGTTCAAGTTTCAGTTTCAAACTTTCAGCTTAATCCAATTGATTTTTGCGAGAAGGATTTTGAAAATGTTAAGTGAGGGAAAAGTTACCGATTGGGATGATTGGATATTTGGTAAATGTGAAGTTGAGTAAATTCCCACTTTAATGTTTTACCTTAATGGCAGGAAACCCTGCACTTCATCCCGGAAAATAATTATTGCCAAATCACCCTCCAGCAATTATATTCAGGGACAGTAGGAAGGACGGGACAATGCATCGGTTAATTGCAAGCAAGCAGGAGGAAATCGCGGTTATTTGCCGCAGGCACAGGGTTGAACGCCTAGAGGTTTTCGGTTCTGCAGCCCGTGGCACTGATTTTGATCCAAGCAGTAGTGATGCCGATTTTCTGGTGGAATTCAAACCCCCGTTGCTACCTGACCTTTTTGATCGCAAGGTGCAAATGCTTGAAGACTTGCAGATGCTACTGGGTCGCAAGGTTGACCTTGTTCGTTCTGGAACCATCCGCAATCCCTATCGAAAAAAATCGATCGACAAGGATCGCGAGGTAGTCTTTGATGGATAAATCGCTAGCCTTGCTTCAGGATATTCTTGAAGCTTGTGAAAGGATAGCAAGATACACCTCCAAACATGACTATGATTCTTGGGCAACCATATGACCCAAGATGCGGTAGAACGCAATTTTGACAGAATAGGTGAGGCCGTGAACCGTCTGAATGGACATAATCCCTCCTTGGCTGGAAAAATACCCGAGATGGTCAAAATCATCAACTTCCGTAATTTTTTGACCCATGAATATGATGACGTTGACCCATTGATTGTCTGGAGTCATGTACAAAACAAGTTTCCGGTACTCCATGCAACCATTCGAAGCCTTATTGCCGAACTTGATCCAGAACAAGATCAAATTAAAGACAACGAACCCGACCCCAATCCCCCATCCTTTGACCTAGGCACGTAAAATTGTCTAAAAGGTCTATGGAAATCCCGAATGCTGACCGGAGTTTAACAACATTTGATATGTCAATCCGTACCGGAAGAGCGGTAGCCTCGGGGAATTCACCTAGAAAGTTGAATCTCCTCCTTCTCCGTATTGAGTAAGGTGTAAGTCACTTTCCCAAAGTTTGAGATCTTCCTCGGACATTGGTTCGAAAAGGTCATCTGGGGCAGAAATTTTGCCTTCAAGCAAGCCAAACAGTTGGTGCTTTTGTGGCAACGGAACCAATCGTACAACTGGATGGCCCCACTTGGTAATGATTACCTCTTCACCCCTCAGAGCTGCGTTAATGAGTTTCGACAACTGGCTTCTGGCTTCATGAACTTGATAATGCATGGTTTTCCTAAAATAAAAGAATTTTATCAATGAATGGTAAACTTCCCAGCGAATAAATTCCACAGTATTCGGCAGCTTAATATATCACATCAAGTTACAATTATCTCAACTGGTAGTAATAATAGGTGCAAGAGCCAAATGGAAATACCGCAATAGTTGCCTTGTCAGTGTGGTTGCATTAGAAACAACCCCTATCGGGTGCCCCTGCCTATATTTCCATAAGTTTTGAAAGGTGGTTGTCAACACCCGATCCTCGCCACCTCGAACCATGCACAGGCGAGGATTCTAATGTTAAACCCCAAACATAAACAGTGGTGCTGACAACCCGTTCTTATACTATAACAAACAATATTTTTTTCAACATATTTTATTTATTTTTTTTGTTTGGCACTTCCTGATGATGACTATTGAAAGTATTTTGAGTCCGTTTAAATATGGAAGTTCAAATTTCGAACAAAGTTTTATAGTGAAAAACCACTCTAATTTTTCTATATAAAAACGAATTTGCGATTTAGGTATTTCAAATTTGATTGAATTGAAGTAATTGGTTCTGATCCAAATCATGTCAGAAAACCAAGATGATGAGTTATAGGAGAAGTCTGTTTGACTGATACAACCAATCCAAAGGCAACCAGAAGGGATTTTCTGTATTATGCTACGGCCGGGACTGGAGCTGTGGCAGGAGGAGCAGCCGTATGGCCGCTGATCAATCAGATGAATCCCAGTGCCGATGTCCAGGCCCTTTCTTCAATTGAAGTAGATGTTTCTGGAGTTGAACCTGGAACTCAAATTACCGTAAAATGGCTGGGCAAACCGGTATTTATCCGAAGACGTACAAGCGAGGAAATAGATGCTGCTCGTAGTGTCGATATTGAGGAATTGTTGGACCGTGAAGCCAGAAACGACAATCTGGATAGAGAAACAATTGCCCTTGATCAGAATCGTTCCCTGGATGAAGAAGGAACCTGGCTGGTAATGATGGGGGTTTGTACTCATCTGGGGTGTGTCCCGCTGGGAGATGGAGCCGGTGAGTTCGGAGGATGGTTCTGTCCTTGTCATGGTTCCCATTATGATACCTCCGGAAGAATAAGAAAAGGACCCGCACCGGAAAATCTTCTGGTTCCCGTAGCAACCTTTGTAAACGAAACAACAATCAAACTTGGCTAGGTAATTTATTATGTCGGGTATACCTCACGATCATTACGAACCAAAAACATCCATCGAAAAATGGTTGCACAGACGCTTGCCTGTCGTTTCGATAGTTTACGATACATTGATGATACCAACTCCCAAGAACTTGAATTGGATGTGGATCTGGGGAATTGTCCTAACGTTTTGCCTGGTTCATCAAATAGTTACAGGCATCGTCCTCGCGATGCATTATACACCTCATGTCGATCTGGCCTTCGCCAGCGTTGAACATATTATGAGGAATGTGAATTCCGGATGGGCACTTCGATATTTGCACCAAAACGGGGCATCCCTGTTTTTCCTGGCAGCCTATTTCCACATCTTCCGAAGCATATACTATGGTTCCTATAAGGCTCCCAGGGAGATTACCTGGATAATCGGAATATTTATATTCCTCGCGATGATGGGAACAGCCTTCATGGGATATGTATTGCCATGGGGCCAAATGTCGTTCTGGGCTGCAACGGTTATCTCGGGATTGTTTGGGGCAATTCCCGGTATTGGTGAATCAATCCAGACCTGGTTGTTGGGTGGCCCGGCAGTTGATAACGCAACACTCAACAGGTTTTTTTCGCTTCATTACCTTTTGCCCTTTGTCATCGCCGGATTGGTTGTGGTCCACATCTGGGCCTTCCATACAACTGGGAACAACAATCCTTCGGGGGTAGAGGTCCGTCGAACGTCCAAGGAGGAGGCAAAAAAGGATACCGTTCCATTTTGGCCGTATTTTGTCATCAAGGACTTTTTTGCCCTGGCTGTCATATTGGTGGTTTTCTTCGCCATTGTTGGATTTATGCCAAATTATCTGGGACATCCCGACAATTATATTGAAGCCAATCCACTTGTTACTCCGGAACATATCGTTCCGGAATGGTACTTTCTTCCTTTCTATGCAATCCTCAGGGCCTTTACCTCTGATGTATGGGTTGTTCAATTGGTCAGTTTTGTAACGGGTGGCATCATCGATGCCAAGTTTTTTGGTGTTATGGCCATGTTTGGATCAATAATGGTTTTGGTGCTTTTGCCATGGCTTGATACCTCCATTATTCGATCAGGGAAGTATCGGCCTATGTTCAAATGGTGGTTTATGCTTCTGGTCATTGATTTTATAGTCCTTACCTGGGCAGGAAGCCGACCCGCTGAAGGAATTTACAGTATTATTGCCCTTGCTGGTTCCACTTACTGGTTTATGTTTTTCATTGTAGTACTGCCCCTTTTGGGGATTTTGGAATCACCCTCTCGAAGACCGGTTTCCATTGAGGAGGATTTCAACCAGCATTATCCGGAAATGGACGCCGAGACACCGGAAACAGAATCCGCGAAAGAATGATTGAATTATGAGAAGAATACTACTTGCTTCAGGTTTGATTGGCCTTCTGTTTGGCATCAGCAATGTTCATGCCGCTGGACCAGCGGGCCATATTGAAGATATTTCTTTTTCTTATGAAGGACCATTTGGAACTTTCGAACCAGAACAGCTGCAAAGGGGTTTGGTTGTATATCAGGAAGTTTGTGCGGCCTGCCATGGTCTGAAATATGTACCCTTCAGAACGTTGGGTGACACGGGTGGACTTGACCTCAGTGAGGCTGCCGTCAAGACCTTTGCCCGTAACTTCGAGATTTATGACGAGGAACTGGAAGATTTCAGATCAGCCTTGCCCACTGACAATTTTCCTGCCAATGATAGTGTTGGGGCACCTGATCTTTCCTTGATTACCAAGGCAAGATCCGGTTTCCATGGGCCGGAAGGAACTGGTTTGGCCCAATTGTTCAAGGGAATCGGAGGACCGGAATACGTCTATTCCCTGCTCACAGGATACACGGGTAAGGAAAAGGAAGAATCGGGCAATCTGCTTTACGAGAACACGGCCTTCTCGGGTGGCTATATCAACATGGCTCCACCACTGGTTGACGACTTGATTGAGTTTGCCGACGGTACGCCCAGTACGGTTGAAGGAATGGCTGAAGATGTAACGGCATTCCTGGTTTGGGCAGCCGAACCGAAAATGATGGCCCGCAAGCAAATGGGCTTCGTATCAGTATCACTTCTCATCTTGTTGTCCGTATTGCTTTATCTCACCAACAAGAAAATCTGGGCACCGATCAAGCACCGAACCAGGACAGAAGACTAATTCCGGTTTGCCAAACGGCAAATTACCTTCGACAATATCTTGTTTATAGTGCAGGAACACCCAGTAGGTTGGGGAGAGTATCAAGTTTGTCCAGTGCCCATCTCAACTTGTGCTGATCAAGACCATCAAGTCTGGTAACCGCCACATTGTTGGTAGGACTTATCCCCATTTCAAGGTCATCCAACTGTTGTTGCAGGATAAGTGCCAGCAACAATCCATGGGCCTCAAGCAAATCATCAACCAGTTTGTCGGGTACCAGGTTCAGGGCCCTGAATTTGAGAAGCCGGTCTGCGGTTGAGCGGGCAAAGATACCGTGCTGGAGAGAGAGGACCCGTGCCGCAGAAAAAATGGGCATGATGCCACCTTTCTTGAGGTCTATCCGGCCATTTTCCAGTTTCCACTTGCCAAAAAATCCCATCGGGATTTTGTAATCGGTTGCCCTTTTTTTCAAAAGGCTGAGATAAGGTCTGTTATTTCTGGCACTTGCCATGGCCCTACCCCTTAAGCCATAAGCCAATTGGAAATCCCCATGCACAGGAAAGCCATCAAAAAAGATATCCGAATTGAGCAAATCGTCAGGTTGTGTTTCTGACAACCATTTCGATATTTCCTTTTCCCAGGAGGAAAGGTCCTTCCGCCATTTGGAATTGGAAGCCATGACCCCGCCATCACAAAAGCGGACACCTACCTCGTTGAGAATTTCCGAGGAGTAGGTTCCAATTGATTGCAATAACCTATCTTTCCTTCCCTCGGGGTCAGCCTCATCAAAAATAATGGCATTATCCTGATCCATGGCCAACATGCTTTCACCCCTGCCACCGGACCCAAGGACAACCATTACATAATCGGGCAGATCATCACACTCATTATCGGCAAGAACCATGTGTTCTGCCATCTGACAGGCCTTTTGTGTCAATCCCCTCAATTCCCTGGATATGATCGCGGTAATCGTTCTTGCATTGACACCACTATTGATGAGCGAGCGGGAAACTGAGGTCAATCCAGACCATATTTTTCCCAAATCGTTGGTGGATTGAGCTTCCAATATATCCTTGCCCAACCCGATCGCATCAGTTGAATAGTTGCCGTATATATCCCTTGAACTGACGATTCCGACAATTTCACCCTCATCGTTTTCGACAGCCAGTCGACGAAAATGTGTTGTCCCCATGGATACCATTGCACGATACAAGTATTCCTTTGGGTGAATGGTTGCTTGAAGTTTTTTCGAGTGGTTTGCCACGGGTGCAGATAAAACCCCTGAACCATGAGCATGGATTGCCCTGAGGATGTCTGATTCGGTCAGAATGCCAAACTGTTTCTCACCTTCCAATCTAACAATGACAGATCCGATTTTATCCTTGACAAGTGTGTCCAGCGCCGCTTGGATGGTGATATGACTATCAACAATCACGGGGGTTGTCATAATGTCGCTGACCTTGACCTTGTAGGGGTAGGTATCGACATTGGAAATTTCTGTACTGATGGTTCCTTCCGGTCGGTCTATTCCTCCTTTCCTTCTTCGGACATTCCTGCACATGCGGTCTGCTTCGGCATAGGTTACAACACCATGAGTCTTCAACATGGGGATTAATTTGATGAAGATTTCCGCAGTGGCAATGGCATCAGGAAGAGCTCGGTGACGCTCTTTCTGTGCTGGTATATTCAACCATGATTGAACAGTTTCCAGAGCCAGGTTTGGAAGATCCGGCGCAAGTATTTGTACAAGTTCCTCGACATCAAGGACTCTTGGTTCCGACCAAACCATTCCATGTCTTTTATGTTCGGCTTCCAGAATTGACAAATCAAACCCCAGGGAATAACCCAATATGAATCTTGGGCCAATCCAACCAGCGAATTCCTTTACCCCGGCTTCAAATCCTGTTGCATTTGCAACCGTTGAATCTGATATCCCGTGAATACTGGTGCTGTTTTCCGGAATATGAATATCTGGATTAATCAAAACCGATCTCGTTTTTTCCAAATTCATCCAGCCACCGGAAACCTGAACCCCTGCCAATTCAATGACACGGTCCGAATTGGTATTCAAACCTGTGGTTTCACTATCGATGGCAACGGCATCCATTGAAGACAAGGGGATACCGAGGTCAGTATCGGGAGGTGCTTTAAAGGACATGATTCCTTTCTATGTCGAGACCATCTTCATCAATGTGCACTTTATCATGATTGATTCGGGAAATAATCTTCACAATCACCTTCCCTAAAAACATCAACTGTGGAACAGTGCAAGCCTCCACCGAAAGCATAGGCATCGCGTAGATCCACTTCGACAACCTCGAAGCCAAGTTTGTCAAGCTGGTCAGCCTGATACACTTCGGTTTTTTCAACACAAACTGTCTTGGGATTCAAAACCAGGAGATTCATGGACAACCATGTTGATGAATAACAAAGGGGTGGGGGTGAGTTATGCGCCGGTTGGGCAGCATCGATTATTTCCCAATCATTCTTGTGGAAATATTCCCTTTGGTCTTCAGGCAGCTTGCGTTGGGGATTATTCAAGATCAAACCCGGCTTGAGGGGTGTAAATGTGGCATCAATGTGAATCGGATACGGGTCCCCGGGAAAATTTGCTGCATGTACGCGGTGATCCGGAAAGTGCCTCCTTAGCCATTCGATACCCTTGAGATTAGTGGTAAATCCATGTTGAACAACGAGATCCCTACCAAGTCGCAAGACATCTGCTGCATCAAACAGCGGTTCCTGTTCTGTTGTTACAAAAAACTTTTCAGCAGTCCACTCCAACCGTTTGGCAACGCCTATACTGTCTGAAAGATAATCCTTGCGGTAATCATCATCAGTCAAACGCGGTTTGGGAGCAGCCTCATGCCGAAAATTTGGATCCTCCTCCCAATATTTTTGCATAAGTGGACGGTAACAAAGATATTCAAACCATCGGCATCGGTAGGACATTGTTGCCTCTAGGATTTGATTGCCGACGGTAAGCAAAACATCCCGAGGGGGCATGCAACCAAACTGGCTGCCCGTATGAAAATCCGGTGTTGTGACGGGTTTTGAAAAATCAATGGGAGTAGGGCGATCAACCTTTATTCCCATAGCTGTCAGCTGATCGACAAACTTGTCAAGAAGTTCATTTCCCCTGTCGATCGTGTCCTGGGGCCTTTTGCCCCAAACTCCCCTCATGTCTGAATCCTCGGGTACCTTCGCATCAAGGGCTGGTTCCGAGGGGGGTATATGACAATCCGTTGCCCGGCCAACGATCACATGCTTGAGGGGGTCCCATTCATTCCAACTGTTAACAACTGTTTTCGCCACTTCTTGGTTCCTTTCCTTGCGACAGGGTAATTTCCTGGGGGATTGTCAGGTTTGAAATTCAGTGAAGATATAATTCTATCATCGTGGTAATCCCAACTGGTCTACACAATCCCAATAATTTTCCTATTATCTAGTTAATCCTTTAATGTTTTGCTTAAGGGATTCAATTTTTTTGCTGAAATAAAATAGGTAAAAGTATGTCCAACTGGGTTGAGGTTTGTGCAGAAGGTGTAATTGAACCGGAGGAATTGAAGGGGTTCCGGGTTGATGGCGGGGATTATATAGTATGCCGTTCCAGCGAGGGCGATTATTTTGGATTGGCTGGCCTTTGTACCCATGAGCAGGTAAAATTATGTGAAGGAATGATTTTCGACAATGTACTGGAATGCCCCAAGCATTTTGGAACCTTTGATATAAAAACAGGCGAGGCACTCACTGCACCCGTTTACAAGGATTTGAAAACGTATCCCATTAAGGTTGAAGGCGGAAAGATCTACCTTGGCCTATAATTCTGAATCATGATGAAATCCATATTTCCAGAGAACGATCCCAAATGGGGATCCAGGTAAAGGTAAAATGTCAATAAATACCATCGGAAGATTGTTGAAACTCGGTACCTGGGGTGAAAGCCATGGGCCTGCAATCGGAGCAACCCTGGACGGTTGCCCACCTGGCATCGAAATAAAAGAGTCAATGCTCCAGCATTGGCTGGATAGAAGAAAACCTGGACAAAACAAATATACGACCCAAAGGCGGGAGGAGGACAAGGTAGAGATACTTTCCGGTGTCTTTGATGGCAAAACCACGGGAACACCGATCCAGATGCTGATCTGGAACAAGGACCAAAGAAGCAGGGATTATACTGAAATCAGGGAAAAATTCCGACCTGGTCATGCCGATCTTACCTATTGGCATAAATATGGTAACAGGGACTATCGAGGGGGTGGCCGATCCTCCGCTCGTGAAACGGCAGCAAGAGTTGCTGCCGGTGGTGTGGCCAGGGCAATCCTTCAGGATATTGCTCCATCCATAAGGATAACGGGTTACATGACCCAGATCGGAGAAATGCCCATCAATCGCAAAAATTTTGATGATAAAGAAATAGAAAAAAATCCATTTTGGTGTCCTGATGCTTCCATAAAGGAAAAATGGGCCGATTATATCATGGACATTCGCAAGATAGGCGATTCAATCGGTTCAATGGTCGAGGTTCGTGCTTCAGGTGTTCCTCCCGGAATTGGTTCCCCCCTTTATGCCAAGCTGGACAGTGAACTGGCCGCTGCAATGATGACCATCAATGCCGTAAAGAGTGTTGAAATCGGGGATGGCGTGGGCGTTGTGTCGCTCAAAGGTAGTGAAAACAGTGATGATATAAGATTGGTGGAAAATGGTACAATCGAGTTCGATTCCAATCACAGTGGGGGGATACTTGGTGGTATTTCCACGGGTCAGGATGTTATTGTCAGAATTGCCATCAAGCCGGCATCCTCAATTCTCATCCCCAAAAAATCGATAACCATCGAGGGTGTTCCCACCGAGGTTGTAACCAAGGGGAGACATGATCCTTGTGTTGGCATAAGGGCAGTCCCTGTGGCTGAAGCGATGGTTGCTCTGGCTTTGGCCGACCAGTTGCTAATTCACCGAGGACAAATCGGGGAAATAAGGGATTATTCCTTTACAGTCGACTAATCGCCTTGTGCCTGGTTCTTGGAAAGTTGAACCGCAATTATCCCTGTCGTTATAATTATCACACCAATGATATCAACGAAGGTTATTGCTTCGCTGAGGAGAATCGCCGCCACGGCAATTCCCAGAAAAGGGTTGAGAAAATGAAAGGACGAGGCCTTGGTAGGTCCGATTCTGTTGACAAGCTTGAACCAGAGCCAGGTTCCAAATAATCCCGGTCCAATTATCTGGTAAGTAAACGCACCGAGCAATTCCCAGGAGAATTTAATGGGTTCGAGGGATTCAAAAAGCAGTGCAGGGATCAGGGTAAACACAAAACCCACCACCATTTGCAAGCCAACAACCATCAACAAATTATTGCTCAACAGTGCCTGCTTGACTGTAAGGGTAGCAATGCAGAGAGCAAGGGATGCGATTACGCACAGGATAATTCCAACCAGTTCAAAGCCGAAACTCCATCTGGTTGACATGATGATCAATACCCCGATGAAACCCGAAACAATCCCGGCAATGCCCACCCAGCCAATTTTTTCCCTGAAGAAGATTGCACTCAGAAAGGCGACTTGGATTGGCAGGGTGGAGGCAATGATTGCTGCAAGTGATGCTTCAATCCATTGCATGGATACAAAATTGGCGCCAAGATAAATTCCATTTTGGCATATGCCAAAAAGTATCATTCCCATCCACTGGCGTGGGCTCAACTTGAATGACTGCCCCATCAATAGGGCAGCACCAATTCCCAGAAAACCAGAAATGGCAAATCTTAGTGTTAGGGCTGTAAGTGGTGGTACTTCTAATACGATTATACGGGCAGTGGAAAAGGCACTGGACCACATGAAGGCAAACAATACCCCCATGAATATGGAAGTAACAAAAAATTGGTCGGCATTTCTAGCCGACCAATAGATTTCTTTGAAACTAATTATGTTCCGTAAGGAATTTGGATGAATTAACCCCCGACAGCGTCTTTGATCGCTGAGGCAAAAGAAATGCGTGGTACGCGCTTGGCCGGAATGACAAGCTTTTCTTTTGTTGAAGGGTTGATACCTGTTCGTTGACTTCTCATTTTGGCAGAAATTCTTCCCACTTTGTTCAAGGGGATGGTGTTTCCTTTGGCGACTTCTTCAATGATGGTATCACTCAAAGCATCAAGAAAAGCATTTGCTTGTTTTTTCTCTCCACCAGTTTTACTTGCAATTGCTTCGATTATTTCCTTTTTTGTTAGAATTGACATCTTCACTCCTTTATCTTTCTTGTTTTTTACACAATGAAAAATGAATTTTATTCAATGTGCAGATTTTCTACAATACCCAATATCACTTTTTAAAAAAGTTGTGGATAAAAAAATCTGAGGTTACCCAGATTCTGAGACTAATTTATAATTATCTTTGCCAAGATAACAACCTAAAATCAAGAAAATAAGCGATTTACCGAATTTAAAGAAAAGAAGTCTCTTCAAAACTTCTCAATTTTCTTGAGTGCAGGAATTCCTGTGGCATTTCACGTAGTGAAGTTATCGCCAAAATTCCAATCAGAAGATGATTGTTCACCTGGGTTCTGAAAAATTCGCTGGCCATGCCCGGCATCTTCAACACACCATGAAGGGGTTTATCGGATACACACAGCAAGGTTCCATAGGGTACCCTGAAACGAAAACCATTGGCAGCGATTGTAGCTGATTCCATATCAAGGGCGATGGCCCGTGATTGACTAAGGCTTCGGACCGAACCAGAATTAACACCCAGTTCCCAATTGCGGTTATCGACAGAAGCAACAGTACCAGTGCGCATGACTCTTTTCAGATCATAACCCTTTTTCTTGGTCACTTCTGCAACGGCGTCTTCAATTGCCACCTGAACCTCTGCCAGAGGAGGGATCGGAACCCACAGGGGCAAATCATTGTCAAGGACCTGATCTTCACGCAGATAGGCATGAGCCAGGACATAATCGCCCAGATTCTGACTGTTGCGAAGACCTGCACAATGTCCCAGCATTATCCAGGCACTTGGTCGTAATACTGCTATATGGTCCGTTGCCGTTTTGGCATTCGAGGGGCCCACCCCAATGTTTACCAGACTAATCCCCGTCCTATCCTTCCTGGTCAGATGGCATGTAGGCATCTGGGGCATTCTTGCCGGCCAATTTATTTCATCCTCCGAATTGGTTAACTCTGAACCACCTGAAGTTACCAGGGATAGGTATCCCGAATTGGGTTCTGCGATCTGTGATCTGGCAAAATCAACAAACTTGTCAACATAAAATTGGTAGTTGGTGAAAAGAATGAACTGTTGAAAATTCTCCACCCCTGTACCTGTGTAATGTTCAAGTCTGGCCAGTGAGTAATCGATACGGGGTGCACTGAATGGAGCAAGGGGTTTGGTTCCATCTTCATAAACGAAGCCCGTACCATTGACGATTTCGTCGTGCATGATGGCTAGGTCAGGGGTATCAAAAACATCCCTCAGGGAAAAATTGAGTTCCTGGGGTGAAAAGTCAATTTCCTCGCTGGCCCCTATGGCAAAGTGGATTGGGATTGGTGTATTCGAAACACCGACCATAATAGGTACGTGGTGATTTCCAATCAAGAGGTTGATCTGGTTGATTAGATACTGCTTGTACAATCTCGGTCTGGTAATGGTCGTTTTATAAATACCCGGTTCGGTAACATGGCCAAAAGATAATCGGGTATCAACATAACCATAGGTCAAGACTTCAAACTTGAGTTCAGGATAAAAGGCCCGGAACTTCCTGTTTACTGGATCATTATTTCCCACCTGCTTCAGTTTTTCCTTCAGGAAACCTGTGGCCGAATCATAAAGTTTTATCAATTCCCCTACAGCTTGTTCCCCAGAGGTGCAGGTGATTGGCTCGGGAATATCCGGAGAGATAATTTCCCTTTCTTCAAGTTCAAATTCTGACTTTCTCATTTGATAAACAAATCCACGAATTCTGCCTTGGTAACATTAAAAATACCCTTGTTGGAAATCCTGATTTCAGGTATCACCAGAAGGGCCAACAAGGTATGTTGCATAAAGGCGTTATTGAGGTTGCAACCACAATTCACCATTTCATTTCTGAGTTGAATCAGGTCACTGGCCACTTCAGAGGGTGGAGCATCGGAAAGCAAACCAGCTATGGGCAATTCAACCAACCCTTTTTGCTGGCCATCACACCACAGGGTAATACCTCCATTGGTCTGGATGAGCTTATTGGCAGCCAGGGCCATGTCATCCCTGGATGTTCCAACCACTATCATGTGATGGCTGTCATGACCTATGGTTGAGGCCAGGGCCATGTTTCCCTTGTAACCAAACCCGCTAACAAATCCGTTGATGACCGTTCCGGATGATTTATGTCGTTCCACCAGGGCGATCTGACAGACATTCTTGTCCTCATCACCTTCAACCAACCCGTCCTTTACATCAAGGTCTACCTCAAGTAATTTAGTTGGTGCCTGATTCTCTATAATGCCTATTACATGTGCCTTCAATGTGGCACTGTTATCACCCCTGGGAGGATTGATCTCGAATTGTCTGGCATCAATGGGCTGTTTTACCCTGACGGTTTGTTTCATTCCTGCCGGCCAGTCAAGAGGCATCAATGTACCTACAAATTGACCCTTCTCACCAACCTTTCTGCCATAAGCAAAAACAAGATCGATTGGCAGTTTGGTCAAATCGTCGGTAAGAATGAAATCAGCCCTTCGACCAGGACTGATTGATCCCAACTCCCGCTCCAGTCCAAAATGTGTTGCCGTGTTTATCGTTGCCATCTGGAGGGCAATCAGTGGCTCGCACCCACACTCAATCGCATGTCTGACAACTCTGTCCATATGACCATCATGCAATAGGGTGGCGGCATCACAATCATCCGTGCAAAGGATAAAGTTCCTCGGGTCCAATCCTTTTTCGGTGACTGCAGTGATTTGTTTTTCCACGTCATACCATGCCGAACCCAATCGCAGCATTGTCCTCATTCCACGCCTGGCCCGTTCAACGGCATCAATTTCACGGGTGCCCTCATGATCATCTGCTGGACCACCTGCCAAATAGGCATGGAAATGATTGCCAAGATCCGGGGAGGGATAGTGCCCACCGATGGTTTTCCCTACCAATCGGGTAACGGCCATTTCACCAAACAGTTTCGAATCACCATTGATGACCCCAAGAAAATCCATCATTTCGCCGAGACCAATAATGTTTGGTTGATCTATGAAGCCGGCGATGTCTGCTACATTCAGTTCTGATCCCGCATCTTCAAAACCTGGAAAGGATGGAACACAGGAAGGTACCTGAAGATAAATATTGATGGGCTGCAAAACAGCCTCATTGTACATGAGTCGAATACCTTCCAGCCCCATGACATTTGCCATCTCATGCGGATCGGCAAACAGGGTGGTCGTACCGTGGGGAGCCACGGCTTCAGTGAATCTGGCTGGGGTCAGCATACCTGATTCGATATGCATATGGGCGTCACAAAACCCTGGAATGATATATTTTCCTTCGCCGTTGAGCATTTCGGTATCGGTACCGACGCAATGTTTGGCATTGGAGCCACAATAGGCAAAGCGGCCTTCGGCTATGGCTATATCAGTATCGGGGATGATTTCCCGACTTTGTACATTGACCCATTGTACATTGGTGATGACCAGATCAGCTGGAGCCTTGCCCAATGCCACCTGGCTCAAATGGGGGGCTACTTCATGCCAGGGCTTGATGGTATTTTGGGACATGGATCTATATTCACGTGGCGTTTTGAAAAAAGGACTTTAGCACAAAATGATATTTGAACGGGTATGTTCCAGTAGTTGAAATAAAATAATTGTGGAAAAACCATTTTTTTGATTTATACAGAATCACAACTACATTTTGGTTAGTTTCCACATATTTTTTATTATAATATATGAAAATGAAAAAAGTTTCATTTACTGAAATGAAATATGGAACCAAGGAGGATTATCTACTCTTGTCCGAACTTGAAAAGCCTTATCTTACCCTAACCGCCGACCGTATTATCAGCGAATTGCAGCGGCAAGGCGAGGATACCCTTTCCGGCTATCAAATTACACGCCTTGAACATGCCTTGCAGGCGGGTACCAGAGCCTACAGGGATGGAGCCGACCTAGATTGGATTGTCAGTGCACTGTTACATGATATCGGAGATGGTCTTGCTCCCCAGAATCACGATCGTTTTTCGGCAGAAGTCATACGCCCCTATGTTCGCGAGGAAGTAACCTGGGTAATAGAACATCATGGTATTTTCCAAATGATCTATTATGCCCACCATTATGGATGGGAGCCCGATGCCAGGGAAAAATTCAGGGACAATATATATTTCAAATCTTGTGAGGATTTTTGCGAAAGATGGGATCAGGCCTCATTTGATCCGGACTATCCTTTCGAAAGCATCGAGTTTTTTGAACCGATGATCAGGGAGGTATTCAGTCGCAAGGCCTATGATCCCCAATATATTCAGTCAGGTGTGGTCAAGGGCTTGCCGGAAGTCACCGAATGATTCGCGATCCTGGAAACTCCCGGAAATTGTTTTACCGATTTTAATGCTTGGTGGGTTCAATCCTCTCAATTGCTAGGGAAATCCCCTGACCTCCACCTATACACATTGTGATCAGGGCCTTTTTGCCACCGATTCGTTCAAGTTCATATAAGGCCTTGAGGGTAATAATCGTACCAGTTGCGCCAATCGGATGTCCCAATGCAATGGCACCTCCATTGGGGTTGACCTTTTTGGCATCAAGTCCAAGCTCATTTGATACAGCCAAAGCTTGGGCAGCAAAGGCCTCATTCGATTCAATGACATCGAAGTCGGATATTTTGGCACCAATTTTCCGCAATAGATTTTGAGTTGCTGGTACAGGCCCGATTCCCATCGTTTGAGGTCTTACTCCAGCATGTGCGTATCCCAAGATTCTGGCTTTTGGTGTAAGGCCAGCGCTGTCGGCTGCTTCCTTCCGTGCAAGTACCACAGCAGCTGCCCCATCATTAATTCCGGATGCATTGCCGGCCGTAACAGAACCATCTTTCTTGAATACTGTACGGAGTTTGGCCAAATCTTCGTATGAGGTCGGTTTCGGATGCTCATCAGTGTCAAAAACGACAGTTGACCTCCTTTGTTTAACTTCCACCGGTACGATCTGACTCTTGAAATAACCATTTTCGATGGCCGAAGCTGCGCGTTGTTGACTTTCGAGGGCAAATTCGTCCTGCATCGAACGTTCAATACCATATTCCGAAGCCACATTTTCAGCTGTAACACCCATATGACCAGTTCCGAAGGGACAGCTGAGAGCTCCAATCATCATGTCATCCATTCCGGTATTTCCCATTTTCTTGCCCCATCGGACATCGGGAACCGTATGTGGAGACCGACTCATGCTTTCGGAACCCCCGGCCAGTCCAAAATCTGCATCTCCAAGCATCAAGGACTGTATTACTGATACTATGGCTTGGACACCACTTCCACAAAGTCTGTTGACATTCATGGCTGGTACTTCTTCCGGTACTCCAGCATTAACGGAAGCAACCCTGGACAAATACATGTCCTTGGCCTGGGTATTGATGACATGGCCAAAAGCAACATGTCCTATCCTGTCTGCTTCAATCCCGGATCTTTCCATTGCCGATTTTGAAACAATGGTTCCCAGTTCAATTGGGGTCAGGGATGACAAGGAACCTCCGAATGTACCGATGGCAGTTCTTGCACCGTCCAATATTACTATTTCTTCAGTCATTTCAATTTCCTTTCAACTTTTGTGCTTCTTCGGGACTTGCCTTGGAAAAGGCTTCAATTACGGTTAAATTTTCCACTATACTCCTGATCCTGGGATAGTCATCAAGGGGGATGTTCCATCGGTTGGCATTGTAAACCTGTGGGACCAGACAAATATCAGCCATGGTGATCTGATCCCCATGGCAGAATGTTCCCGTTTGGGGATGAGCCAACAGTTTTTCAACTGCCAGCAAACCCTTGGATACAAATTTTTCCATCCAATGATTCATGGTTATCTTTTTGTCCGATGCCTCTACCGCATAAGTTGCCACAGAAAGATTGCAGACGGGATGAATTTCCATGGCAATGGCGAAGGATAGTGTTTTAACACGCAAGCGTTCTACCGGATTCTCAGGGAGAATGTTCAGCCTGCCGGTTTCATCAAGATACTCAATGATGGCCAGGGACTGGGTCAAGACCTGATCGTCAATCAACAATGTGGGAACGAGGCCCTGTGGATTCAGGGCCAGATACTCTTCATTCAGGTTGTCCTTGTTGAGCAGGTCAACAGGTATTGTTTTGAATTCCAGTCCTGCGAGATACAAGGCTATGCGTACCCTGAAGGAAGCCGATGAGCGCCAATAATCGTAAAGGGCAATCTTCATGGTTCCTCACTTTCCAGCAGGACTTTCAATCCCTTGGTAAAGGCCGGTCCCTCACTCCCGAGGAGTTGAATCAGTTTCTCGTTATATTGGACTGCAATGGGCTTGAGCTCGGACATCAATTTTTTACCCTCGCCTGTCAGTGAAAGGAAGGTTTCCCGTTTGTCAGCAGGATTATTTTCCCGGTTGATCAGACCGGAATTCTCCAATCGCTTGCAGGCTCTGCTTACTCGTGATTTGTGCAGGTCAACCTTGATCAGGAGTTTGTTCATTTTTATAATGCCCGATTGGGACAGATGGAATAAGACACGCCATTCGGGTACAGTCAAATGGTGATCAAGATTATATCTTTTTTCCAGTTCACGGCTTAGTTTTCCAGCCAATGCACTGACCTGGTAAGGCAAAAAGTTTGATAGATTATATTCTGTCATACAAGAATCTGGGTAATATTTCAAATTATGATCTTGTTCTGGCCAATGTAACTTTTGCTCTATATTCCTTTATCTCCCAGATTCAGAATATATTCGAATTATTAATGAAGATATTTTTCATTTTTGTTTCTACAATATTCGGAAGCAAATAAAATTAGTTGCAACTGCAACTAATTAGACTATAATTTCAACAGTTGGCAAAAACAGGACTAAAAAATGGATCAGTTTTTGGATGGAAAGCATAAATTGACGATACAAAGCAAGGCCAGATCAGCAGAAGAATACATGCCTGGATTTGGGAATGATTTTGAGACTGAAGCATTGCCGGGTGCTCTCCCCCAGGGACAGAACAGTCCCCAGAATTGTGCATATGGCTTATATGCCGAGCAATTGTCGGGAACCCCCTTTACTGCTCCACGTGGACAGAATGAACGAACATGGTGCTATCGGATCAGGCCATCAGTACGCCATTCAACGAGATATGAAAAAATTGAATTGCCCTATTGGAAAACGGCACCCAACATTAATGATGATATAATATCCCTTGGTCAATACCGGTGGAACCCACTACCCATCGAGGATAGCCCGACAACTTTTCTTACCGGCATGAAAACCATGACCACCGCTGGTGATGTCAATACCCAGACCGGAATGGCTGCCCATGTGTATATCATTACCGAATCAATGGAGGATGAATATTTCTATTCAGCCGATTCGGAAATGCTGATAGTGCCCCAGCAGGGGGAATTGCGATTTTGTACCGAATTGGGCATCATTGATTTGCAACCTCAGGAAATAGCCATTATTCCCAGGGGAATGGTAATTCGGGTGGAAGTGCTTTCCGGACCCGCCAGAGGCTTTGTCTGTGAGAATTACAGTTCGAAATTCGATTTGCCCAACAGGGGACCGATCGGTGCAAATTGCCTGGCCAATCCGAGGGATTTCAAGACTCCCGTGGCAGCCTTCGAGGATAGGGAAATACCTTCCAGAATGGTCGTGAAATGGTGTGGTGCCTTTCATGCCAGTACCATTGACCAATCCCCACTGGATGTCGTTGCTTGGCATGGAAACTATGCACCCTGCAAATATGATTTGCGAACATTTTCACCGGTGGGTGCCATTTTATTCGATCATCCTGATCCTTCTATCTATACGGTTCTGACCGCACCTTCCGGGTTTGCAGGTACGGCGAATATTGATTTCATCCTGTTCAGGGATAGGTGGAATGTTGCCGAGCATACCTTTCGCCCACCCTGGTATCACAAGAATATCATGTCCGAACTCATGGGCAATATACATGGTGTATATGATGCCAAGCCCGAGGGGTTTGTTCCGGGAGGTATGAGTCTGCACAACATGATGCTTCCCCACGGGCCCGACAAGGAGGCATTTGAAGCAGCAACCACGGTCAATCTGGAACCCTCAAAACTTGAAAATACCATGAGTTTCATGTTCGAGACAAGGTTCCCGCAACATCTGACGGAATTTGCAGCGTTTGAAGCTCAACTTCAAACTGATTATATTGACTGTTGGGCTTCCCTTGAGAAAAATTTCTCGGGCAAACCTTAATCCATTTCTCAAGATATTTTCCTGAGGATAGACAAGTGACAGTCGATAGATTGGTAATATTGGGATCCAAGGGTGGGCCATCCCTGCGAACAACGGCAAGAATGCCCACATCCAACCTCCTTGAGATCGGAGGCAAGGTTTGTGTGGTGGATTGTGGTCTGGGGGTTACTTCCAGATTGGTGGATGCCGGCATAAAACTGGCTGACATAGATTATATTTTTATAACCCATTTGCATTCTGATCATCTGCTGGAACTTGGTCCTCTCCTACATACTGCCTGGACAACCAATCTGAACAAACGAATCACGGTTTTCGGACCGGTAGGGACAACGGAATATCTTGACCATTTCTATCAATCACTCCAATTCGATATAAATCTTAGAATTGATGACGAGGGTCGACCGGATTTGCGGGAACTGGTAATGATCCGGGAATATGGGGAAGGGTTGGTGTTGGCAGATAATCCTCGGGTAACTGCCCTGAAAGTGCCACATCCACCGGTAGAAGAATGTTATGCCCTGAAAATGGAACATGATGGGTGGAAGGTAACCTTTGGAGCGGATACGGCCTATTTTAAGCCCTTGATGGAATTTGCCCGGGGAAGTGACATTCTTATTCATGAGGCCATGCTGACAAGTGGTATCGAGGAGTTGATAAGGATTACCAATAGTGCCAAAAGCCTGGAAAAGCATCTGTTTGCAAGTCATACGCCGGTCGAGGATGTCGGCAGGATTGCCCATGGTGCAGGTGTTGAATTATTGGTGTTGAACCATTTGGTACCTGTTACTCAAAAGGGTATCAATGAACAGGAATGGCTGGATGAAATTACCAAGACATGGAAGGGAAAAACGATGATTGCCAGGGACGGTTTGGAAATCAGGAGACAATAGAGTGAAACTAGCTTCATTAAATGACGGAACCCTCGACGGGCAACTGGTTGTTGTAACCAGGAACTTACAGACTTATGCTGATGCAACTGATATTGCCCCAACCCTGCAGGCTGCATTGGATAATTGGCAGCAAATCGGTCCACAACTGGAAGTTTTGGCAAGTGATTTGGAGAAAGGTGATTTTGGTCAGGAATTCAATCCGGCAAAGGTCTATTCACCCTTGCCAAGAGCATATCAATGGGCTGATGGATCGGCATATTTGAACCATGTTGAGTTGGTCAGAAAAGCCAGAAATGCCAAGGTTCCTGATTCCTTCTTTGTCGATCCACTGATGTATCAGGGAGGCTCCGACAGTTTTTACACACCACATGGACCGATTGAACTGCTTGAAGAGAGTTGGGGTATTGATTTGGAAGCAGAAGTTGCAGTCATAGTGGACAAGGTACCAATGGGTATAACACCGGAGGAAGCACCCGGCTATATTAGGTTGATCATGCTGGTCAATGATGTCAGTTTAAGAAATCTGATACCTGCCGAACTGGGCAAGGGTTTTGGTTTTTTCCAGTCCAAGCCCGCCACGGCATTTTCA
This sequence comes from Paracoccaceae bacterium, assembly GCA_009842205.1. Taxonomy (GTDB): domain Bacteria; phylum Pseudomonadota; class Alphaproteobacteria; order Rhodobacterales; family Rhodobacteraceae; genus MPNP01. Next base: position 103,545 of record VYFX01000063.1, read on the forward strand.
CCGGTTGCGATTTCCCCTGACGAGATTGAATCATGGTCCGAGGGCACCATACATCTTCCGTTGTCGGTCGATATCAACAACCAACCCTTTGGCCGGGCCAATGTTGGCGTGGACATGACTTTCAATTTCTTCCAGCTGATTGCCCATGCTGCCAAGACCAGGGAATTGGCTGCAGGAACGATTATCGGTTCGGGAACGATTTCCAACAAGCTGGATGGAGGGCCCGGCAAACCAATATCCGAAGGTGGGGTAGGGTATTCCTGCATTTCGGAAATCAGAACCGTGGAAACCATTAATGAAGGGAAACCCCGGACGCCATTCCTACAATTCGGGGATATTGTTGAAATCTGGATGGACGATATGGAGGGGCAATCCATATTTGGTTCGATCAAGCAAACCGTAAAGAAATATGAGAGATGAACATGGCTAAAGAATTTGCATCACGAAGTGATCTGGGCGAGAAAAAAACGAGTTTTACCGAAATCGGCAGAGGTTTGTATGCCTTTACTGCGGAAGGGGATCCCAATTCGGGTGTAATTGTCGGCGATGATTCCGTAATGGTGATCGAGGCCCAGGCAACCCCGAGGCTGGCTTCCAAGGTGATTGAAGAAATTCAAAAGGTTACCGACAAACCGATCACTCACCTCGTTCTAACCCATTATCATGCTGTCAGGGTTCTCGGTGCGGCAGCTTTCAATGCCCAGCAGATCATCATGTCCGAAACGGCTAGGGGAATGGTGGTAGAAAGGGGACAGGAGGATTGGGACAGTGAATTCAACAGGTTTCCAAGACTGTTTGAGGGCCATGAATCAATTCCAGGTCTAACCTGGCCCACGACAACCTTCAATGGCAGGATGACGGTTTACCTGGGAAACAGAAAGGTCGAGATCATGCAATTCGGGCGAGCCCACACTGCTGGTGATGCGGTTGTCTGGGTACCTGATGAGCAGGTCATGTTTACGGGAGACATTGTCGAATACAAATCGGCCTGTTATTGTGGTGACGGCCATTTCGAGGATTGGCAGGATACCCTTGATGTGGTTGAAAGTTACCAGCCTGAAGCTATTGCACCGGGCAGGGGGGACGCCTTGACGGGATCGAATATGGTTGCTGCCGGACTCGATGGTACAAGGGAGTTTCTTGATGCCACCTATTTACCTGTCGTTAGGGTTGCTTCCCGCAACGGCACTTTGAAGGAAGCCTGGGATGAGGTCAGGACCAATTGTGATTCTCGATTCAGTGATTATGCCATTTATGAACATTGCCTGCCGTTTAATGTGGCTCGTGCATATGATGAGGCTCGGGGTATAGATACTCCAAGAATCTGGACTGCTGAACGTGATCTTGAAATGTGGAGCAGACTTCAGGGTTAAATTGAAGATTTCGGATTTTTCCAACCATGCCTCAACAAGCCAAGGAATACCCGTTTGTCCCTCCACCGGGACTTGACAGCAGAGAAACATCAAAGAAAGTCGTGATCGTGGGTGCCGGACCAATTGGGCTGGCCATGGCAATTGAATTGGCCAACCATGATATTCCTTCGGTTATTCTGGATGATAGCAATAGGGTTTCAACCGGATCAAAGGCAATTTGCTGGTCAAAACGATCGCTGGAAATATTCGATCGTCTGGGAATTGGTGGCAAGGCCCTTGACAAAGGGGTTATATGGAAGGTTGGCAGGACCTATCATAGGGATCAGGAGCTGTTCAATTTTGATCTCCTTCCTGAAGAGGGGCACAAATACCCGGCATTTGTAAACCTCCAGCAATATTATGTCGAAGAGTACCTGATTGCCAGGGCACAATCCCTGGAACTGATTGACTTGCGATTTCAGAACAGGGTAGAAGCAATTCAAGGGAATCGGGACAGTGTGAATATCGACATATCCACCCCGGTTGGTGATTATCAACTTGAAACCGATTATCTGATAGCCTGTGATGGGGTACGTTCAACTGTCAGAAGACAACTTGGGCTGGATTTCGTTGGGGAATTGTTCGAGGAAAGATTTCTGATTGCCGACATAGAGATGCATCGGGAGTTTCCACCTGAACGGCGTTTTTGGTTTGAGCCCGTTTTTCATGAAGGCCAATCGGCCCTTTTGCACAAACAGCCGGACAATATTTATCGTATTGATCTTCAACTGGGATGGGATGCAGACCCCGAGGTTGAAAAGCAGCCGGAAAGGGTAATTCCCCGCATCAGAAAAGTTGTGGGTACCAGTGATTTCAAAATAGATTGGGTGTCCGTCTATACCTTCCAATGCCGTCGGTTGGAGAGGTTTGTCCATGGCCGGGTCATTTTCGCGGGAGATTCCGCACATGTTGTTTCCCCATTCGGGGCCAGGGGAGGAAATGGTGGGCTGCAGGATGTGGATAATCTGGGCTGGAAACTGGCGGCAATCATCAAGGGTCAATCTCCCGAATCCCTACTTGAAACATACAATGACGAAAGAGTATATGCTTCCGATGAAAACATTGCCCATTCGACCAGAACGACCAAGTTCATGACACCATCGGATGGTGTCGAGAGGATGTTTCGGGATCAACTGTTCAAATTGACAAGGGTTGCATCCTTTGCCAGAAACTGGATCAATCCCGGTCGCTTGTCGGTTCCGGCAGTTTATCCGGGATTCGAGGATCCGGCACCCGAATTGCCATTGATTTCAAGACCTGGTTCGGTTGCACCTGATGCTCACCTGGAAGATGGTACATGGCTACTCGACAAGTTTGGCAAATATTTGATTTTATTTGGAATCAATACTGAAATCCCTGAAATTGATGGGTTGAGGAAGGTATGTGTGACAGCCAATGAATTTATCCGGACCAGGTACCTTGGTGAGAACGACAAGGCAATATATCTCATTCGACCGGATCAGGTTATTGCCAGCAGGTGGCTTGAAGTCAAACCGACACGCTTAAGACATGAAATCAATCGTATTTGGGGATTGGACAAATGAGTTCAAAAGCAAGCAAACAACCACAAGCCAGCGTGGATGAAATCTACCAGAACCTGTTGGAGGCTTTTGAAGCGGTTGATGAATCGCAAAGAATGGAATTTGCCATCATGGTCGTAATTTCCCTTTGTGATCAAGTCAGGGACAATGAGAAAATTTCCGAAATCCTGAATACCTGTCGGCAGGCCTTGGAGAAGGAAGATTGAACGAAAACTCTTTGGCACCGGATTACCAGCTGGAGAAGAAATATATCCTGGCAGGACACAAGGTTGTTGTAGGTGTTGATGAAGCCGGAAGAGGTTGTATCGCCGGTCCGGTAACAGCTGGTGCAGTCATGTTCAGGACGGAAGATTTTCCGGCAGATCTTGATGATTCGAAAAAGTTGACACCCCTCCAAAGAGCCAGGATTTACGAAGAGATAAAGGAAAAGGCAGTCATATCCTTTGTTCATGTCTCCGTAGAGGAAATCGAAAGAATCAATATTCTTCAGGCTTCGTTGAAAGCCATGATTCTTGCGGTTGAGGAACTTCCGGTTACACCGGACCTCCTCCTTGTCGATGGCAATCGATTACCACCCAACCTGCCCTGCAAGGGCCTTGCGGTTGTCAAGGGTGATCAGAAATCACTTTCCATTGCTGCTGCCTCGGTTGTGGCCAAGGTTAACAGGGACAATCTCATGAATCGGTTGGCTCGGGAAGAACCCCATTACAAATGGCATACCAACAAGGGTTATGGAACAAGGGAGCATTTGAAGGCACTTGAGCGATTCGGGCCATCCAGACATCACCGCCGATCATTTCTTCCCTTGCGACGCTTGTTCAGTGATTAGAACAAAACCATCCGGGCAAGATTAGCTTTACACATGAAACTGGCAGGGGTGGAGGGGCTCGAACCCCCGACACCCGGTTTTGGAGACCGGTGCTCTACCAACTGAGCTACACCCCTTTACCGGTGAGAATAGGAAATAGGTATCAAATGTTAAAGTTTAAGGGGTTTAATTAAACTTGTATTTTCAAGCCTTGTGAAAATTTCACCTGTGTTAAACCTATTCTTGCTGCATTCTAAAACTCACCAGATTACCGACATCAATCGGATCAGTACTGGTATTGCCTTCATAAATCTGAACCTCACTGATATCCGGTCTGGTTATTTTCCCCTTTTCAAAGGCATTTTCAAAAAAATCCCCGAAACCTTCATTTTGAAAATGAAGTGAATTGATACCTATGACACAAAAGGCCCCGGGTCTTGCCAACATCAGGCATACTTCTAGGGTTTGGGGGCCTAAATGGCCTAGCGTAAAAGTTCCACAACTGATCAAACCACCATACTTTCCGATCTTGTCGTTCATGGATCTGGTCAGGTCAGCGACCTGCAGATTTCTGTAAATGTACTTTTCCCTGGCCATGCGAATCATTTCCGGGGAAATATCAAAACCGTCAATGATAATGTTCCTATCGGCAAAATGTTCTCCTACCAGTCCAGTCCCGCAACCAAGGTCTGCAACAGGTTGGTCATTTTCGCCTGACATTTCTAGAAAATGCTTAGCTACGATTTGCGGATATATGTATTGATGTTCAACTACGAACTCATCGTCATATGATTGGGCCATCCGATCATAATATTCGACATGGTTTGCGGGTTTTCCCAAATTATACGCATCCCCAAGATCCAATTTGCTGTTTTTATCGTTCTGGCTCATGATTGTTGTATCAAATACGGTTAAGCAAAATCGGGTTTACGAGAATACATTTTTAGTGGGGAAGCCATAAGGTGCCTTTAATCCCATACTCCCACGCTTGCCAATCCATTTTTCAACTTCCTTGGCCTGGCGAGTCTTGCCCCTGGGGTCTTTCCAAAACAACCCTTCCTCCATGGCAAAGGTTTTTATATCCGACAAGCGGGATTTTGGAAATTTCTGGAGCCGAACCCCAGTACCCTTGACCTGTACCGGAATTTCCGACAGGGGAACAACGAGCATCTTCCGGTTTGCTCCTACAAGGGCCAGGTGATCCCCTTCACATGGAACACATGATTTTCCAATATCACCTTTCTTGAGATTCAAAACCTGTTTTCCCGCCTTGGTTGAAGCAAGAACCTCTGTTTCATCTACAATAAATCCATAACCCGTCTCGGAGGTCACGACCAATTGGCGTTCGGGATTATGGAATAACAGGGCCTGAATTTCGATTTCGTTGGGAAGGTCCAGCATCAGGCGAATGGGTTCACCCAAGCCCCTACCTCCGGGAATGGATGAGGCGGCAAGAGAGTAGAACCGGCCATTGGATCCAAAAATGACCAATTTGTCGGTTGATTGTCCATGCAATGCAAATTTCAATGAATCACCATCTCGGAACTTGAAATCCTGATCAAAGGGTACATGCCCCCGATACAGCCTGATCCAACCCAGTTCGGAACAAATGACCGTAACGGGTTCGCTCTCAATCACATCATCCAGTTCGAAATCAATCGCATCGGACATGTCTGAAAATCCGGTTCTTCTCTTGCACGCAGGATTTTTTGCAAAAATGTTTTTTATCTGCTTGAGTTCATCGGTGATTTTGTTCTTCTGCAATTCGTCACTGTTAAGGAGGTCGTCCAGGTCACATCTTTCCTTGGTCAATCTGGTTTGTTCATTCTGAAGTTCGATTTCTTCAAGTTTCCGCAAGCTTCTCAATCGCATGTTCAATATCGCTTCAGCCTGCACTTCGTGCAATTCAAACTCCTCGATCAGCGTTTCCTTGGGTTTGTCCTCATAACGGATTATTTCAATGACCCGGTCAAGATTCAAAAAGGCAACAAGATACCCCTCAAGAAGAGTGAGGCGATGATCTATTTTTTTGATTCTGAAGCGTGTCCTTCTTTTGAGAATGACTATCCGATGGTTCAGAAAAGCCCTCAGGATTTCCCATGGATCACATACCTTGGGCCGTTGACCATCAATCAGGACATTGAGATTCAAGGAGAATCGCGTTTCCATTTCAGTCAACTTGAAAATTGCTTCCATGAGGGTTTCAGGCTCGATTTTCCGCGTTTTGGGTTCAAGAACGATGCGGATTGTTTCAGTGGATTCATCCCTGACATCGGCGAGTAACTGTGTTTTCTTGTTTTGAACAAGTTTGGCCAACCCCTCGATCAGTTTGGATTTCTGAACCTGATAGGGAATTTCGGTAACAACAATTTGCCATTGGTTGCGGTCTAGCCGTTCCACTTCCCATCTGGCCCTGACCCGTATTTGCCCCTTGCCGGCAACATAGGCTTTCTCAATTTGATCCCGGGTACTTACAATAATGCCACCGGTGGGGAAATCCGGACCCGGCAGTTTTGACATCCGGGTTTTAATTGGCGGATCAGGGTATCGAATTAAATGAATGCAGGTGTTACAGAGTTCGATTATGTTATGGGGAGGGATGTTTGCTGCCATACCAACAGCAATTCCAGTTGAACCATTGGCCAACAGGTTGGGGAAGGATGAAGGTAATAAAACCGGTTCTTCCAGGGTGTCATCGTAGTTTGGCCGGAAATCAACGGAATCCTCGTTCAATCCTACAAGCATGCTTTCGGCAAAGGTTGTCAATCGTGCTTCTGTATATCTTGATGAAGCAGGCTTGTCGCCATCGATATTGCCAAAATTGCCTTGGCCATCAACCAGGGGATATCTCAGGTTGAAATCCTGGGCCATCCTTGCCAAGGCATCATAGATGGCCTGTTCACCATGGGGATGGTAATTGCCCATGACATCACCGGATATTTTGGCGGATTTTCTAAATCCACTGGTTGAACTCAATTTGAGTTCTTGCATGGCATAAAGAATTCTTCTTTGGACCGGTTTCAATCCATCCCTGGCATCAGGCAATGCCCTGTGCATGATTGTTGATAGGGCATATTGAAGGTATCTTTCGCTGATAGCTTCACTGAGCGGAATATCTTGGGAGAAATGATCAAAAAGGTTTTTCTGCATTAATGGTGAGATTCCCGGGATTTGCTCATAATTCTGATTTAATAGTTGATGTTATAGCCACAATCGAATGTATATTACACCGTTAAATTTTTGAAATAGGTTTTACTTGCAGGGATACCAGCCATCTGAAATATTTCATTGTGGATAACTTGTTACCTGGAATTGGTACAAGTATTCCTGAAATCCCAAGATCAGAATTTATTCATTATTTGCTGAATGGCAAATCAATTGGAGTCTCAAGTCATCTCCAAAAGAGAAGTGGGGACAATCAAGTTCCCCACTCACTATATATTTCTTGAATTGCAGCCCCCAATGGGAGTTGCGGCCGATATTAACGATCAGCCGTCAAAATCGATTTCATTTACGATTTGAAGAGCCTGCTCACGATTTGCTCCAATGGTATCCAGATTAAGGTTGTCCGGCTCAAAGGTTCCCCAACTTTCAACAAGTTCTGAAAGAGCTACATTTGGGCGAACAGGGTATTCATGGTTGACTTCGGCATAGATTTGCTGTGCATCCATGGATGACAGGAATTCCATAAGTTGCAAGGCATTGGACTCGTTCGGCGAGTGTTTGGCCATGGCCATGCCGGAGACATTTACATGGGTTCCACCATCCACAAATGTGGGGAAAATGATACGGACCGCATCAGCCCAGGCCTTTTGCTCCTCATTCGATAACATGAGTCCCATGTAATAGGTATTGCCCAGCGAAATATCACACTCACCAGCCCAAATTGCCTTGACTTGGGCTCGGTCATTTCCTTGTGGTTTGCGGGCAAGGTTATCTTTGATACCCTGTAACCAAGCTTTGGTTTGATCCATGCCATGGTGATTCATTACTGATGATATCAAAGCCAGATTGTAAGCATTTGTACCGGATCTGGTACAAATCCGTCCTTTCCACTCAGGATTTACCAATTCTTCATAGGTCAAGGCCTGCTCGGAGACTCTTTCCTTGGAAGCATAAACAATCCTTGCTCTTAGGGTCAAGGCGTACCATTCACCTTCAGGATCCCTGAAATTTGCAGGAATGTTTTGATTCAGATAATCTGAATCAACCACTTGGGTAACTCCAGCATTAACCAGATTCTGCAGGCGGGAAATATCAACTGTCAGAAGGACATCAGCCGGTGATCTAGTCCCCTCAGCCTCAAGACGGGCAATCATTCCCTTTTGCAGGAATATGACGTTGGTTTCAATTCCGGTTCTGTTGGTGAATTCATCCAAAAGGGGTTGAATCAGTTCAGGCTGCCTGTAGGAGTAGATATTCACCTCATCAGCTTGGACCGACTGTAGTCCCAATGATGCTGCCACCAACCCGAAGATGGAAAAAATACGTGCTAAATTAATTGTTCTCATGGTAAAAATCCTTTTCCGAGTAAAATAGTCGGAAATAGAACTAATGCACAAATTTAGTGCTGTCAAGAATTAATTTATGAAAAAAATATGACAGGTTGTTTCTGTTATCCGGGAACAACCTGTTGATATGAGATCGGGGAATTTACCTGCCCAGGCAAGAACGTCATGCTATTGGATATCGTCCAACTTCTCAATGAGTTCCGGGACTGCCTGAAAGAGGTCAGCGACAACGCCATAATCGGCAACTTGGAAAATCGGAGCATCCTCATCCTTGTTGATGGCAACGATTATTTTGGAATCCTTCATGCCGGCAAGATGCTGAATGGCTCCCGAAATCCCTACCGCAACATAGAGATTTGGGGCAACAACCTTGCCCGTTTGACCAACCTGCCAGTCATTTGGAGCATATCCTGAATCGACTGCAGCCCGGGAAGCACCAACCGCGGCACCAAGCTTGTCTGCCAGTCGGGAAATCAATTCAAAATCCTCGACTGATCCAACACCCCTGCCTCCTGAGACGACAATACCTGCCGAAGTAAGTTCTGGACGGTCCGAAGAAGCCACTCTGTCTTCAACCCATTCACTGATGGTGTTTGCAATTTCCTGGCTCATCTCTTCGATGGGAGCGGAGTTGCCTTCTCCTGCAGCCTGATAGGCAGCTGTTCGGACTGTTATCACTTTCTTGGGATCCCTTGACTTCACGGTCTGGATGGCATTGCCGGCATAGATCGGCCGCTCAAAGGTATCTTCGGAAATGATGCCCGAAATATCCGAAATCATCATGCAATCCAGCAAGGCTGCCGTTCTTGGCAGAATGTTCTGGGCATAGGTGGAGGCAGGTCCCACCAAATGGTCATAATTATCTGAGAGGCTGACGATCAAGTCGGCCAAGGGTTCAGCAAGTCCATTCCCGAAAATTGGATTCTCGATCTTGATTACCTTGGAGACACCCTCCAATCCACTGGCCTGTTCGGCTGCTTCGGTACAGGAATCCGAGGCACACAAAACAGTAACCTCACCAAGTTCCTGGGCTGCTGTCAGTGTTTTTGCCGTAAGATCAAGTGCCAGATTCGAGCCGTTCAATTCGGCTAAAAGTAAAACTGCCATTTAGATTACCTCCGCTTCATTTTGTAACTTGTCTACCAGATCTCCAACTGTTGGCAGGATTTCCCCGGCCTTTCTGGTCGGGGGCTCAACGGTCTTGAGTATTTCCAGCCGATTGCTGATATCAACTCCATAATCCTCTGGAGTCTTGGTTTCAAAGGGTTTCCTTTTTGCCTTTTGGATGCTTGGCAGGGAAGGATACCTTGGTTCATTCATTCTCAAGTCAACCGTTACAATCCCGGGTAATTGCATCTTGATAACCTGCAAACCACCATCGACCTCACGAACAGCGACTGCCTCATTTCCCTCGACATTGAGTTCCGAGGAAAAGGTTGCCTGTGGAAATCCAAGGAGGGCTGCAAGCATCTGTCCTGTTGCATTCATGTCGTTGTCAATTGCCTGTTTACCCATCAGTACCAGACCCGGTTGTTCCTCATCGACAACAGCCTTCAACAGTTTGGCAACAGCCAGTGGTTCAATATCGACATGAGGATCATCGGCAGCATGAATCAAGATTGCCCTATCGGCCCCCACGGCCAAGGCAGCTCGAAGTATTTGCTGGGCTTTGGGAACACCGATTGAAACAGCGATGACCTCTTCAGCCTTGCCTGCTTCTCTCAGGCGTATTGCTTCTTCTACCGCAATTTCATCAAATGGGTTCATGGACATCTTGACGTTGGCAAGATCAACACCTGAACCATCGGTTTGTACCCGAACCTTGACATTATAATCAATAACTCTTTTAACCGGAACAAGAACCTTCATTTCCAATCCTTTCAAAAAGGGAAGTACAATTCATCTCACTCAAGGATTCCCAATTAGTCAATAAAATTTGATTTTACAGATTCCAGAATTAATTTTTTCTGCTTGCACCCGGAATCCACAAAATATCATCATTGCCATTGTTATTGGCTACTCTTGCCATGACAAAAAACCAGTCGGAAAGACGATTGAGATATTTTATGGTATCGGGATTGATAAGCTCCTCCTCGGATAAACCGACTGTCAATCTTTCGGCTCTCCTGGCAACGGTTCGACATTGGTGAAGGTAGGAAGCTAACAGAGTCCCGCCTGGCAAGATAAAACTTCTTAATGGAGAAAGATCTTTATTAACCTGGTCAATTTCACTTTCCAGCCGTTCAACTTGTGCTGTAACCATTCGAAGAGGTGGATATTCAGCATTAACATTTTGGGTTTCAGGTACACACAAATCAGCTCCAAGGTCAAAGAGGTCGTTTTGAATGGTTTGCAACTGTTCCCTGATTTTTCCCTCAGCATGAAAAACGGCAATTCCCACGATAGAATTCAACTCATCCACCGTTCCGTAAGCTTCAACCCTTGGGGAGGTCTTGGTAACCCTTGTACCGTCTCCAAGGGCTGTTTCACCCTTGTCCCCTGTTTTGGTATAGATTTTGTTAAGTACGACCATGAATACCTCAATCGTCCAGCATTACAAAAAGGATAATCAAAATCACGGCTACTGCCTGGGACAAAACCCTAAGGCGCATCAACTTGTTGCCATGCTTGCGGTTGAATTCCGTATCGGCAGCAAATCCGATGATGCCGACCAGAAGAACGATCAGTACAAATAAGAGGGCAGCACCAATGATAATACCTTTCATGTGTCACCTAAAGTTGTCTTGCCAAAATTCTGTCGACAGCCCTGGTTGGAAGAATACGCTTCATGACTGCCATGAATTGTGTCGGGAATGTTACCCTGTATTTTTCCTTGGGTCTTTTAGCTTCAAGGGCATGAATAAGTACTTTCGTAACTGCCGAGGCAGGTAATTCAAAAGGATCCTTTTTACCATTTTCGTGGTATAATCTTGGAATAAGACGATTCCTGTAATCATCGGCAAATGGAGAAGTTTCCCAATCAATCCATTTTTCAAAATGACTGCGGGTATTAACCCTGATTTTTGTACCGATCGGACCAGGCTGAATCAAGGATATATGAATACCCGTGTTTAAGAGCTCAATTCTCAGTGTATCAGTCAGCCCCTCAAGTGCAAATTTGGTAGAATTGTAAGCCCCTCTCCAGGGTAAAGTGGTAAAACCCAAAATTGACGAATTCTGGACAATTCTACCATATCCCTGCTTTCTCATGACAGGTATCACGAGTTTGGTCAGTTCGTGGTATCCAAAAAAGTTGACTTCAAAAATTTCCCGAAGAGCATCAGCTGGTGTATCCTCGACCGCTCCCAAAAAGCCATGTGCACCATTATTGAATAAACCGTATAGGGAACCACCCGTTCTTGACATGGCTTCCTCAAAACCTTCCTTGATGCTTTCCTTGCTGGAATAATCCAGAACAAAACTCTCCAGTCCCATTTCCTGCAATCTGGCACAGTCTTTTTCCTGTCGGCAGGTTGCCAATACACGCCAACCCCTCTGGGAAAGGGTCATGGCACCATCAAGACCGATACCTGATGAACATCCTGTAATGAGTATGGTTCGTTTTTCCATAGGTTCCTACCGAATAATTGTTTCTATCATCCAATTTGCAAATTACATGTTTGAAATCTGATTGTTTCGTATTCAGTTATTCCAAGTAAGAAGTTAAATTGGAGATTTTAACCACAATAAATAACCATTAAGTGGTAATAACAGTCATAATATAAGAAAATTGGCTAGAAAATTATCAAAAAGAATTTATACCTTTGATTTTCTGAAAGTTGACATAGGATTTCGGGAAAATACCTATAAGTTTCAGTGATCCGGTAAATTGCAGGGATATTATGAAAATCAATCAAGTCGGAGTTATTGGTGCTGGTCAAATGGGCAACGGTATTGCCCATGTTTTTGCTTTAGCCGGATATCAGGTTCTACTTCACGATTCTTCCTTCGAGGCTGCCTTTACAGGCTTTCAAAGCATTGAAAAAAACATGAATATTCTCATTGACCTGGAAAAACTGACCATTGATGAAAAAAAGGAAGCCTTGGGTCGAATTAGCATCAAGCGAAGATTGCCCGAACTCGGGGAATCCGATTTGATAATTGAATGTGCCGTGGAAAACGAGGATGTAAAGAATAGTATTTTCGAGGAGATTCAAAATTATCTGGGTGAGGATACACTGCTGACGACCAATACTTCATCCATTTCAATCACACGACTGGGCGCCAAAACAGACAGGCCTGAAAGATTTATGGGTTTTCATTTCATGAATCCTGTGCCACAAATGAAACTGGTGGAATTGGTTCGGGGCATTGCAACCGGAGACATGATCTATGAAGAATTGAAGAAGGTTGTGAAAACACTGGGTAAAACCCATACATCCTCGGAGGATTTTCCGGGATTTATTGTCAATCGAATACTGATGCCGATGATAAATGAGGCAATCTATGCCCTTTATGAGGGGGTCGGGAATGTTGAATCTATCGACAAATCCATGAAGTTGGGAGCAAATCACCCAATGGGACCACTGGAACTAGCTGATTTTATCGGTCTTGACACCTGCCAGTCCATTATGGAAGTCCTTCACAATGGTTTGGGTGATACCAAATATTTGCCTTGCCCATTGCTTAAAAAATATGTCGAGGCCAAATGGCTAGGCAAGAAAAAAATGCGAGGTTTTTACGACTATCACTTTGATCCCAAACAACCAACTCGCTAACACTTAGAACCAAAAAATCTTATTTTCCCAAAGCCAGGGTTTTGGCCCGCAACCAACTCATGAATTCTTCGGTGTTACCCTCGAAGCCATTGACTTCCTCACGTTCGATCACATCACCAATAATGGGTTTTTGTGGTTTCTTCATCGAGTGGGCAATCTCATGTAAGAGGAGGGATTGTCGGAGCGTCGGGGAAATCAAATTTGCCCAATGGTACCAACGGCTGTTTTCCCCAGGGAAGAAAATCGGTACAATGCGTGCATTGCTTTTCCGAATTAGTTTTGCTGTGAAGGGGTTCCATGAAGCTTCAACTGCCGGGGCTGTCCAGCTAGGTGCAGAAGCCACTTGGCCAGCAGGAAACAGTACGATAACACCGCCAGCAGCCAAATGTTCCATTGCCAACTTGCGCATGGCAACATTTTGTTTGAGATGGTTTTCGACATGTGGGAATGCGACCGGCAGAAGTTGATCCTGAATCTCTGGGATGGTGTTGAGCAATTCCCTTGTAAGGATTTTGAAATCCCTGCGGATCCGCTCGCAGATTTCCGCAAGGATCAACCCATCAACCAATCCGTGTGGATGATTGGCAACAATGATGACAGGTCCAGTCTCGGGAATCTTTTGAATCTCCTCCATGGGAGTAAGGAGATCAATCCGCAACAACTCAAGAGCCTTGCTGAAAAAGGTCTGGTTCGGAAAGCGTCCGGTGCTTTCATATATTCTGATCAGCCTGATCAGGGTCATTTTACCGGTCAGCCATTCAATGGTCCTGATAACTGCTCCCCGGTAAGAGCCTGGAAAGGTATTGCCATAGGATAATTGCTTGCTCTTGTAGGGTTGGTAATCGGGATCATCGGTAAAGGGTTTCTCATACCCCTCCGGAAACCCTGTCAGTTCGGAAACAACTATGGGTGCCTTAACTTTATTCATGATTCTTCATAAAACTTTTCGGCAACCAAAGTTTCCAACGCCAACTTCAGCTCCTCTGCATCATTACCAAAGATTTCCAGTGTAATTGTTGAACCCTTTGAGGCAGCCAAAGTCAACAAACCCATGATGGAGTCGCCAGCCACTGTCAAACCATCAAAGGAAACTTCAACCTCAGAATCATGTTGCTCAACAATTTCAACGAACCTGGCTGAAGCTCTTGCATGAAGGCCTTTTTCGTTAATTATTTCGAGGTCACATTTTAGGGCCATTCAATTACCTTTCTTCATAGATTCTGATATGTTGACGGCCAGCTTCAAAAGCAAGTTTTGTGGCTTCTTGAATACTCTTGTTTCTTGATTTCACAAGTTTGATCAACATCGGTAGATTTACCCCCGTAAGGATTGTTCCGGGTGTTTTGCGACAGGCACAAACCGATAGGTTGGAAGGTGAACTGCCATAAATATCCGTCAGGATAACGACACCATTTCCCTGATCCACCTCACAGATGGCAGTACAGATTTCGGCCTCCTTTTCATTCCGGTCAATATTGTCATCCATGGTTATTGCTGCCAGATTTTGCTGTTTGCCCAAGATCTGTTCAAGGCAATCGCACAATTCGAGTGCAAAATTACCATTTGCAACAATAACAATCCCTATCACCTGAAATTGCCCCCAATCATGACTTTTCGGGACTGTTGTGATCTGTTTTTCATTTCAGTCATATATTCAAGGTATATTACCCAAGGCTATTGATTACAACAATTGCGGCATTCAATGTTTCCGTTCTCCAGTCAACAATACATATAATGCCTTGGCAATAATTCTGTTGCCTTTAGCATAAATACAGGGAATTTTGTAATTTAATAACTCATGGGTACGAAACGGAGGCAATCGTTTTTTTTCCGTTTTTGAAAGATCGATGACGGTCGTTAGCTTGATATTTTCCTGCCAGGGCAGTTTCAAAATCCCTAAATATCTTGATTCAATCAATCCCGCATTGCTTTTCAACGGGCTTAGATACAAGCCATCGGACCTTACCATCACATTTGTTTGATCATCGGCCACAAGTGTTGCTCCAAGCGATATCATTTCGATGGCCAAGATGCTTTTGCCTGATCCTGAGGGGCCGATGATAAGAACACCTTTTTCCTCGAGGGCGATGGCTGAGGCATTAACGCTTATTTCCTTGCCAGCAGTTTTTTCCATTCACTTAATAACTTGAGGTCTGGTCGTCGGTTTCACTTTTTGTAATCAGGTTCAACCCCTTTTTTACCTCGGAGATGTTTTGCTTGGCTGCACCTGAAAGCAATCTTACATCGCTGAGGAGGGTTACCAGATCAAACCCCCATTCGATGGCCCTGATTGCATATTCAGATGACCCGGTATGGATACCAGCAATAATACCTTCGTCCTTGCATGCAAACATTACATTCTTGATGCATTCAATCATTTCTGGTTCCTGGCGGTCCAAACCTGGTGGTAATTTACCATTGGTAACCCCCAGGGTCAGGTCGGCTGGGCCTATGTAAACACCATCTAGTCCGGGAGTGGTTACGATTTCTCGAAGATTGGAGTAGGCTTCACCGGTCTCGATCATTGCAAAACAGGTGACATTCTCGTTTGCTTCCTTGTAGTAGTTGTCACCGGCGCCATAAAGGGCTCTGGTTGGGCCAAAACTTCTCGTGCCCTTTGGGGGATACCTGACGTAGGATACCAACTCTTCGGCTTGAGCACGATTATTTATCATGGGACAAATGATCCCGTAAGCACCAGCATCCAGTGATTTCATGATAATTCCTGGTTCCAGCCAGGGAACTCTGGCCATCGGAGTTGTATTGCTTGCCCTCATGGTTTGGAACATTCTGACAGCATCTGTATAATCAACGACACCATGTTGCATGTCAATGGTAATGCTGTCATAGCCCTGAGCAGCGAGAATCTCGGAAATGAATGGATTGGCGATGGAACACCATGCATTAAGAACGGGTCTTTTTTCGCCGAAAGCCTTTTTCACTCTATTTTTTATCATCACTTTTCCTGTTTCTTAATGAATGTTGAACATTCCAATCAATGGTTGGTTAAATTAAAAGACGAGATTTCATACTAGATTTTGTAAAAGAATTTTCAAGGCAAAGCCTTTACTGTTCGGGTAAATGCTTGCAATAGCAATTGCTCGAATTTGCCATGAGGGAACAACAAGACTTTTGCATGGTTTTGACCAATTTCTATTGTTTCATTTCCTGTGCAGGCAGGGATCTGATGGTAATCACTATACCCGCCCCGATAATCAAGGCTATGCCGAATATACCTATCACATCAGGAATTTGAGACCAGATAATCCACCCCCAAAAACCGGCAAATATCAAAAAACTGTATTCAAAAATGGTTACAAATGTGGGTTCAGCTACCTGATATCCCTTGATCAAGCCAGCTACAGCCAGAAGAGAGCCAGACGCTTGAATTACGGTCCAGAAAATAAACTCGGAAGTTATGGGTTTCCAACCTGACAGAAAAAATGGGGCTATACTGATGGTTTCGGGTGAAAGGTTCAGCAGGGTAAGTATGATCGAACCACCGAAACCGAAACAGCCAATCATGGCAAAAAAGCCAAATAACAGGACAGAGGTTTTCTCGTCGGCACAATAGTGCCTTGTCAGGATTTGTCCCATGGCGTACAAGGCACCGGCCATCAAGGGGAAAATAGTGAATATACTGAAATTCCCTATATCGGGCTTAAGCACCATCAAGACACCTATGGAACCCAACACAACGCACAAAATCCTGAGAAGCCCGACTTTGGTTTTGAAAAACAGGACCGAGAATCCCAGAATAAAAATGGGAGAACTGAACAAGGCTGCTCCTGCTTCTGCAATCGGCATCAGTGCCAGTGAACCAAAATACAGGATCATGGAAGAGGCAATCAATACCGAACGAATGAAGACAATTCCAGGTCTCTGTGGCCAAAGACTGTGTCCTTTGTAAATGCAAAAGACTATTATCGCGATACATCCAATAATAGATCTAAGAAAATGAAATTGCCAAACACCGGCTTCCAGGGCAATAAACCGGACAAAATTATCGATAAGACCAATGACAAACATCGAGGGGATTATGTAGAACCCACCCAATAAGGTATTCGGTATCTTTGAAAGGAAATTAGAATTCATATTCTGGTCTTACATGCGGTTTGAAGGCTTAGGAAATATTAATCCCGGATACGCCCAAAATCATCTTCGAAACGAATAATGTCATCTTCCCCCAAATAACTTCCACATTGCACTTCTATAACCTCCAGTTCTTCACTTCCCGGGTTTTCCAACCGGTGTCTTGCGCCCAAGGGAATATAGGTTGATTGATTCGGTTCAAGTGTAAGAATGGTGTCATCACATGTAACCTTGGCAAGACCCCTTACTACAGTCCAGTGTTCCGAACGGTGCCTGTGGGCCTGGAGTGAGAGTTTTGCATTGGGATGGACCATCAATGATTTGACCTGGAAACCTTCCCCCTGCCGAATACTTTCATAGGAACCCCATGGTCGGTACACCCGCTTGTGTTCAATGAGTTCATTTCGATTATTGGTCTGAAGCTCGGTAATTACCCCCTTGGCAAGTTCCAACTTATCAAGGGTTGAAACCAAAATGGCATCAGAGGTTTCGATCACTGCAGTTTCCTTCAAACCTACAGTGGCAACCAAACGGCTGGTGGATTTGACAATATTACCAGATGAGCCTATCGAAATCACATCTCCTGTCAGGGAATTATTATCTTCATCAAGATCTGATAAGGTATGGATACGTTTCCAGGTACCCAGATCAGCCCATTTGGTACTGACCATAACCACGACCGCTTTGGATGTTTTTTCCAGAAACCCTCTTTCAAAGGATCTAGCTGGCAAGGTATCGTATGGGGGTCCCGGCCAGTAGAGTGGTGTATTGACTACAGCATTGTCAGATGCCGACCGCAAGGCAGTTAGGGATTCATGGTCGATTTTTTCCAATTCCTCAAGAAACAGCGAGGGCTTCATCAAGTATATTCCAAGATTCCAAAGGGATTTATCCCACTCAAGGGTAGCCTTCTTGCCTGTGGTATCCGATTTTCTTTGAAACTGATCCAAACTGAAGACATCAGTTTCCAACTGTTGTCCCATTTGGGCATAACCATAATCCTGAGTGTGGGTTTCAGGCCTTACTCCAAAAGTGACAATCCTGTTTTTGCCTGCCCAGTCGACTCCCTTGACAAGCGCTTGCACGAAAACATCAAGATCATCAAAATAGCCATCGATTGGAAGAATCAGCAGGTAGGGATCACAATCCATTTTGATAGCATTCAATGCGGTTATCGCAAGTGGAGGCAAGGTATTTTTGGGAGTGTTTTCGATAATGATCAAGCTTGGTTCTGTACCCTGATCCCGGCATTGTTCCTGAACAAAAAACCTATATTCATCAAGGCACAGTACAATCGGATCGAGGACATCAAATCCCTGTTCCCTTAACCGGGGGATACGATCAAGGGTTTCCTGAAAGAAGGTACTATTTCCCCTTATGGAGAGAAATTGTTTAGGCAGTTTTTGTCTCGAAAGTGGCCATAATCGAGTTCCCCACCCTCCAGCAAGCAGGACAGGTTGAATTTGAGTATTGGAATTAATCATTGCGAATTATTAAATCAGAATTTATCAACATTATGGGTTTTTGCTTTCCAACAAAAAATTGGGTTCAAAATCACGATATACCAAATAAATCTTTGTAAATTCCTAATATTTGGTTTTGTCAAATAAACCAAACCAATATGCAGGGTAAAAGCAGGATCTTTACCAATAAAGGATCACAACAAAAGGACAAGCATGAAATTTGCACCGATTACGGATAGACTCATGAATCTTGGTTCGGATAAATGGACCCTCCATTTTCGTACGAGAGAGTTGAGGGCCAAGGGTGAGCCTGTTATCGAATTGACCATTGGTGAACCAGATTTAACACCTGACAGGGAGGTACTTGAAGCCCTAGTTTCATCCCTGTACTCGGGTCGAATAAAATATTCCTATGGTCGAGGTGAACCAGATACCCTTAAGGCAATTGCTAAAAAATATACCAAAACCAGGGGATATCAGGTTGATGTGGAAAATGTCATTTGTTTTCCCGGTACCCAAACCGCAATTTTTGCCACCATCTTGGGATTGACCGATGAAAGTGATTCCATTCTGGTTGGCGATCCCTACTATGCGACCTACGAGGGTCTAATTGCTTCTACAGGCGCCAAAAGGATTTCTGTACCGTTGAAGCAGGAACATGGATTCAGAATGCAGGCCTCAGACCTTGAACGTGAAATCAGGGAAGATTCACGCTTGCTGCTCCTCAACAACCCCAACAATCCTACAGGATCGGTTTTATCAAGGAAGGAAATACAGGAAATCTGTCGGGTTTGCGAAAGGCATGATCTTTGGATACTTGCAGATGAAGTATACGAAAATCTGGTTTATGACGGAGAGTTTTATTCTCCGTTGATGGAAGAAAACTACCGGGACCGGATAATCAGTGTTGCTTCGGTATCCAAGACCTATGGTGTTCCGGGATTCAGAAGCGGGTGGGCAGTCGGCCCCAAGGAATTTTGCAGTCACCTAGTACCTCTGGCCGAAACCATGCTCTTTGGTGGGGTACCCTTTATTGCTGATGCAACTGCTTTTGCTCTCAATTCAACCAGTGATTTCGTCGATCGAATGGGTTCATCCTACTTGCATCGGGCAAAATTGATCGTGGAAGCCCTTGCTCCCTCCAACAAGATAAAGCCATTTTTGCCCAGTTCAGGTATGTTCATACTGATAGATGTAACCGGTACGGGAATGGATGGTGAAGAGTTTGCATGGAAACTTCTGGAAACCGAGAAGGTGGCCGTGATGCCCGGGAATTCATTTGGCAAGAATGCTGCTTCCTTCGTACGGTTAAGTTTGACCGTTGAAGACGATTTGCTGGTTGAGGCATGCCACAGAATAAGATCATTTGTTCAGGCCTAGGGCTAGTCACCATGAATGAAGTTTCGAATACGCAATTGAAAACACCCTTCGGCAAAGCGCTGATTACCTGTCTGGAAGAGCAGGGGGTCGAATACATTTTTGGAATTCCCGGCGTGCATACCGTTGAATTGTACAGGTATCTCGGAAACTCGACAATTCGACACATTACTCCAAGGCATGAACAGGGGGCCGGATTTATGGCTGATGGTTATGCCAGGGTTTCAGGAAAGCCGGGTGTATGTTTTTTGATTACCGGTCCCGGATTGACCAATGCATTGACTCCCATGGCCCAAGCTCGTGCAGATTCCATTCCCATGGTGGTTATCTCAACCGTAAATCCAGAACCCCGAGGGAGGAATGATTTTGGGCGACTCCACGAATTGCCCGATCAAACCGGCCTTCTAAGGAAGTTGGCTGTCTATCATCATAGAATGAATAATCCAGAATGCCTGACCGAGGTGATGAATAAAGCTTTTAACTGGCATAGGTTAAATCGCCCAGGACCCGTTCATATTGAAATTCCCCTCGATGTGATCTCGACACATGTCGGGAAGATATCACCGGAAGCTGAAACTGGGATTGAATCGCCAACCCGGTTTGAAATCGACGGAATTGTCGAGGCATGTCAAAAGGCGAATCGCGTATCAATACTTGCTGGCGGTGGTGCTATTGGTTCCGGCGGCTTGATTGCCAACCTTTCGGAGCGTCTGGATGCACCCCTGATTACCACCATAAATGCCAGGGGGATTGGGAAGGGGAGTGAATTGTCTGTGCCCATTAGTCCATCCCTGGAATGCACAAGAAACTTGTTGGAGGAATCTGATCTTGTCATTGCCTTGGGTACAGAATTCGGCCCGACGGATTTCAATATTTACAAATCACTTCCCGAAATCAGGTTCAAGTTCCTGATCAGAGTGGACATTGACGAAACCCAACTAACCAGAGGGCCGAAAGCCGATATTGCCGTTTGTTCGGATGTCGTTGGATTTTTGAAGCCGCTCCTGGAGTTGCTCCCGACAACCACCAGGAATAGTCGAGGTAGGGAAAGAGCCAAGCAGACCATTGAAGAGGTAAAATCAATCCTGTCTCCTGAGGAAATGAATTACATAAATATCATCCATGCGATTCAGAAAGAACTTCCCGATAGCATTCTGGTTGGTGATTCAAACCAAATATCTTACGCCGGCAATCTGTATTGTCACATTCACAAGGACACCGGTTGGTTCAATGCAGCAACAGGTTATGGTGCCCTAGGGTATTCGGTTCCTGCAGCCATTGGTGCTTCCCTGGCAGATTCCTCTGCCCCATTGGTTTGTCTTGTTGGAGATGGGGGATTCCAGTTTACACTTGCTGAAATGGGAACGGCTGTGGATGAGCAAGTCCCGGTTAATTTCGTGGTATTCAACAATCTGGGGTATGGTGAAATCAAGAACTACATGATTAATCAGGGTATCGAGCCGATTGGGGTGGATCCCTTGCCACCAGATTTCGAGCATATTGCTCGGGCCTACAGAATTCCCTTTGCAAGGGTCAGGAAACCCCAACAGTTGATAAATATACTGAGACAGCCAATTCAGGACAAATTACCTCGTCTCATCGAGTATGTTGAAAAGGCCTGAGTTCCCTTGCAAAAGAAAGGCCCATCAAATTGATGAAGTTGAAACATTGGTGATCCAAAATTATCTACTTGTATGAACCATAAGGTAGATCAGGGAGTAATCGACAGCCCATGAATTCCAAGGATGCAAACCATCGGGTGGAAAACGTTTCTCCAAAGGGTGAAGGTGAAGAACTGTGGAACGAAATAGTCAATAACGAACTGCAGTTGCTTGAGGAGTTCAGCCGGTCGGACAGGAAAAGTCTTTGGGATAAAATCGCCGACTTTGGCTCCAGAACGGGCAAGAAAGTACCGACACAGATACTGAGTACCAATTATGAAGACAAATATGATGAGAAATCACTTTCAAGAAAAATAAGCAAATATGCACGGATTGCAGGCAAAAAAGTTGTTTTCCAGGTTCTTGTTTTGTATTATTGTCTTCTGGATAAGGATACTCCCCAATGGGCCAAAGCGCCTATCATTAGTGCACTTGGATATTTCATATTTCCACTTGATGCCATTCCAGACATAATTGTGGGAGCAGGTTATTCGGACGATTTGGGTGTACTTGTTGTTGCAATGGGTATGGTTTTGGCTCATGTCAAGGATGAGCACAAGGACCGGGCCAGAGAACAGGTTTCCAGGATTTTTGGAAACGATTGAGAAATGGTTGACATGACTGGTACTGACGATTTCGAACAAAAGAAAAACCTGGAGGAACGCATAAGGAACCTAGAGGAAGAGATCAATCCACCCGAGAAGGAGCAAAGCCCGATTTCCCAAGCCAATATGGGTTGGCGAATGGTGGTTGACCTCGTTGCTGGAGTCGGGTTGGGCTTTGTAATTGGATATGGTTTGGATATTTTATTTGATACCAGACCTTTAAATATGATCTTGTTTGTATTATTAGGATTTGGAGCGGGAATTAACTTGATGTTGAGAACTGCAAAGGAAATGAAGAAACCCGAAACAAATAAGAATGAGGGGAATACTCCCAATTAGATTAGACTGAAATGGCTACTGAAACCGAAGCAGAAAAGGGATTAGAAATCCACCCAATGGATCAGTTTCTGATCAAGCCCGTACTGGGTGATGGTCCTTTGGTTTGGTATTCATTCAGCAATACCGCCATGTGGATGGCTATAACCCTCTTGGGGGTAATCATTTTTCTGGTGGTTGGAACCCGCAAGAAATCCTATGTACCCGATCGCTTTCAAATGGTTGTGGAACTGATATACGGTTTTGTCAGAAACATGGTACAGGATGTTGCGGGACGCGATGCATTACCATTTTTTCCATATATCATGACGGCCTTCATGTTTGTCATTTTTTCAAATGTTCTGGGACTCATTCCAATGAGTTTCACACCAACATCACACATTGCGGTTACTGCAACCCTGGCCCTGACCGTATTCATTTCGGTTACAGTGATCGGTTTCGTCAAGCATGGGCTGGGATTCTTGGGACTGTTCTGGATTTCTTCGGCACCCCTCCCTCTTCGTCCGGTTTTGGCGGTGATTGAGGTCATGTCCTATTTTGTTCGACCAATCAGTCATTCGATCAGATTGGCAGGAAACATGATGGCCGGACACGCAATGATAAAGGTCTTTGCAGCCTTTGCCGGTGTCATGGGACTTGGTGCTTTTGTTCCAATAATTGCAATATCGGCAGTATATGGCCTGGAATTATTGGTGGCCTTTATCCAGGCTTATGTGTTTACAATTCTAACTTGTGTTTATCTGAAGGATGCCCTGCATCCCCAACATTAATCTGAAATATCCATTCTAGACAAGGAGTAAATTATGGAAGGCGATTTGAATACAATGGGAGCACTCATCGGGGCCGGTTTGGCCTGTACAGGAATGGGCGGTGCTGCCATCGGTGTCGGTCATGTTGCAGGAAACTATTTGGCAGGGGCCCTGAGGAATCCTTCAGCTGCCCAATCTCAGACAGCCATGCTGTTTATTGGAATTGCCTTTGCCGAAGCATTCGGCATCTTTTCCTTCCTCGTGGCACTGCTTTTGATGTTTGCCCTCTAGTCAACGCCAGACAACAAACCAATACATCGTTTGCATTTCGGGAATTTGACGAGTGGCTGCTGAAAACAACGTAAGTGAACAAGCTGGTATTCCCCAGCTAGAGTTTTCTTCGTTTCCCAACCAGATTCTGTGGTTGGTGGTTTTCCTGTTGGCCATCTTTATCGTGGTCAGGATGATAGCCCTGCCACGGATTGGCCAGATTGTCTCCCAGCGGGAAAAAAGAATCAAGGCTGATCTGGAGGATGCCCGCAAGCTGAATGAAAAGATTGAAGGATTGGAAAATTCAATCGAAGAAACGCTTGCCGAGGCTAAACGATTTTCCGAAGGGAAAGCTGCAGAAACCCGCAATGAAATTCTGGAGATGCAGAACAAGGCATTGGAAGAAGCAGAGGTAACAGTCAGGGCTGAAGTTGCCGAAGCCGAGAAAAGAATTGAAGCCATTCAGGATGAGGCACTCACCAATATACGTGCCATCGCCAATGAAGCTGCTGTTGAAATCGTAAATCAGATTGTTCCGAAAAGGGGAATTCTTGACGAGATTTCGGGTGTGGTTGATGCCAAGGTTCAGGGGAAGACCAGTGAATAGGTACATACTTCTCCCAGTACTGTTCATGCTGGTTGGTACCGGATCGGCTCAGGCTGCAAGCGGTCCGTTCTTTTCCCTTGGCAACACCGATTTCGTGGTATCGATTTCGTTTATTATCTTCATTGCGGCAATCATCTATTTCAAGGCACCCAAATTTGTGGCCAAGTTGATCGATGGCCAGATTGCCAAGATTGAAGGACAGCTCAAGGAGGCGTCCTCGGTGAAGGAGGATGCCCAGACTCTTCTTGAAAACCTGCAAAGGAAACAGGAGGAAGCCGAAGAACATGCAATTCGCATCAAGGAACAGGCTCAAAAGGACAAGGAACTTGCCATTGAGGAAGCCCAAACCTCCATCCAGGGGTTGGTCGATCGAAAACTGCAGAATTCCAGGGAGCAGGTTCGTGCCAGCGAGGCCAAGGCCATAGCCAATATAAGAAACCAGGCAATTGATCTGGCCATTGATGCAGCCTCTGAAGTCATTTTCAGAAGCATGGGTGGTGATGATCGCAGAACCATCATTGACCAATCAATCAAAGACATCAACAAGTATCTGAACTGAAGATACTGCCCAATAAGTCCATCTTGTTGCCCCAAGCAACATGATGCAAGATCAGGCATTTAGTTTCTCGACTTAAAACTTCCTTGCTCCTAGGAATGTGGGAATGCTAAAGACACCCTTTAGTGTGTCATTCGCTATAGACCAAACTCTCTCCCCCTGAAAATGGGAAGTCTTATTTTTGGAATTCGGTTCTGTTCAGATATACTCTCCTCTGCCATTCACCACACATTAATTACCGCTTGCAAAAACAAAGTCAGGAAAACACCATTGGATAACAAACCATTTTATTGTATAGACATTAGATTTTCTCTTTGGATTATCAGCGTAATATGATTGGAAAAGCCCAATTTACTGGTAGTGTTAACTGCTGATGGTAGCTTATCTGTTTCGGCGAACAGTTGCCCTATTGCTGGTTTTGCTGGGGCTCGTAATCCTAATCTTCATCATTGCCCGGATTGTACCTGGTGATCCTGCACGAATAGCACTTGGCCCCTTGGCAACAGCCGATCAGGTTGCTGAAATGCGCGGTGAGATGGGTTTGGATGATCCCTTCCTTGTACAATTATGGAACTACCTTACCGGTCTCTTGCAAGGTGATCTGGGGAAATCCCTGCTTTCGAGTCGTCCGGTCATGGATGATCTGGTTGCGGCCTTACCTGCTACCTTTGAATTGGTATTGGCAACAATTTTCCTGCAAATCTCACTATCGATTCCTCTTGGTGTTTTGGCAGCTGTTTATCGTGACAGTTGGATCGACAATATTACCCGAATTATCTCCTTGATTGGGGTCGTAACACCTGGATTTGTCCTTGCGATCATACTGCAGTTACTGGCGAGTTACTATCTTACCTTCTTTCCAGTGACCGGGCGTCTTGACCCTGGGTTAGAATTCAGTGCGACAAAAACGGGTCTCTTGACCATAGATTCGCTTTTGGCCGGTCGGTGGGATGTATTTGGTAGTGCCTGTTTACATCTGTTCCTGCCTTCCATTGCACTGGCAGCTGCTGGAATCGGCCAAGTCATGCGTATTACCAGATCGGCCATGATAGAAGTCGGTAGTCGAGATTTCATTGAAGCATCCCGTTCCTACGGTATTCCTGAACAGGTGGTTACAATTCGGTACATGTTGAGGGTTGCTTCCATTGCACCCTTGACTATTCTTGGACTGGAATTTGCGTCCCTGATCGGGAACGCATTCATTGTAGAATTCGTCTTCAGTTGGCCTGGCATTGCCAGTTATGGTGTAAGAACCATTTTGCAGAAGGACCTCAATGCGGTTATCGGTGTCGTCCTGGTTTCCGGTATCTTTTTTGTAGTAGCCAATCTGGTGATTGATGTTTTGCTTGGTTTCATTGATCCACGAAACCGCTTACGGGAAGGCTCAAGTAAATGAATGATGGCCCCATGATCAAGGATGAGACCGTCCGAACACTCAGTAGTGGACAGATGGCATGGTACCGTTTCAAGTACAATCCTTCTGCTCTCGTTGGTGTGTTTATAATCATTTCGGTCATTATTGGTGCCATTTTTGCACCCTGGTTAGCTCCATCACCAGAATCGGCAGGTGCCCATGTTGATTTTCTTAATCGACACAGCCCACCCAGTGGAGTGTATCTCATGGGGACAGATAATGTCGGCCGAGATATATTCAGCCGTGTTCTTTTTGGCTATAGGGTTTCACTTGGCTTGGTTGTTGGTGTACTTGGCATAGCTGTTCCCTTCGGTGTACTTTTGGGTTTGACAGCAGCCTATGCAGGTGGCTGGACTGAATGGGTAATCATGCGATTTACCGACGTCATGCTGGCTATACCACCACTTGCCATGGCACTGGCTGTCACTGCCGTACTGTCCCCCAATCTTGTAAATGCCATGATAGCAATAACACTGTTATGGTGGACTTGGCACACCCGGCTTATCTACCGCATTGCCAAAGGACAGATGGCGGAGGATTACGTTGAGGCGGCCAAGGTTTCAGGGGCAAGTCACGTACACATACTCTTTCGAGAACTATTGCCGAATTGCATTTCAGCGATCGCTGTCAAGACCTCACTAGATGCAGGTTTCGTTATCCTCTTCGGAGCAGCGCTCTCATTCCTTGGTCTGGGCGTACAGCCCCCCACGCCGGATCTGGGCACCATGGTATCGACAGGTTCCGAATACCTGCCGGAATATTGGTGGGAGGCATTAATGCCGGGATTTGCCATCCTGTATGTCATACTGGGATTCAATTTGTTGGGTGACGGGTTGCGTGATATGATGGATGTTGAGCTATGAGTAATCGCATCCTTGAAGTATCAGACCTTGATTTGAGTTTCACTACTTATGGACAGCGAACCAAGGTACTACACAATCTGAACTTCCATTTGGATGCCGGGGAAAGGGTTTCCTTGATCGGTCAATCAGGTTCAGGAAAAACTGTTACCATGCGAACCATAATTGGAACCTTGCCAATGCCACCCGGGAAGGTTGAAAATGGCTCGATACGATATGAAGGTCGAGAGCTTTTGACACTTTCCAGAAAACAGCGCAATCGGCTCAAGGGTACCGGTATTTCAATTGTCCTCCAGGATCCGCTTTTGTCATTTAATCCGGTCCTCACCATCCATCGGCAGATGGATGATATTGTACGCTATGCAGATATGCGAAATAATAAGTCCCGAAGCCGTTCTGCTCGTCGATCGCATATCATTGATACGCTAAAAAAAGTACAATTGTCTGATGGGGAACACATCCTTGGCTCCTATCCCATGCAGCTTTCGGGAGGTATGCGCCAACGCGTTCTCATTGGTATGTCCCTTCTCAACAATCCACGGCTTTTGATCGCTGATGAACCTGGGACAGCTTTGGATGTTACAACCCAACAAGAAATTCTCAACTTGTTGAATACCTTGGTTTCTGAGGAGGGTCTCACGCTCCTGCTTATCACGCACAATTTGGGTGTGGTTCGGGAAATGGCCGACCGTGTTTATGTCATGCAGAAAGGACGAATTGTCGAGCAGGGAACCAGAGATGAAATTTTTGCATCGCCCAAACATCCCTATACGCTTGAACTGATGAATAGCGTCTTGCCTTTGTATGGTGACAAGGTGGTGGATGTGGCTGATACCCATCATGAAGAAAACGCCATTGAAATACGGGGAGTCAACAAGATTTTCTCCCGAAAAATTGGCATTATTCGCCGTAAAACTGAGGTTAATCATGCAGTAAAGGAAGTTTCCCTTGATATCAGCAGGGGAGATATTTTTGGCATAGCAGGTGAAAGTGGATCAGGAAAAACGACGCTGGCCAAGATTTTACTTG
Organism: Paracoccaceae bacterium; assembly: GCA_009842205.1. Lineage (GTDB taxonomy): Bacteria > Pseudomonadota > Alphaproteobacteria > Rhodobacterales > Rhodobacteraceae > MPNP01. The sequence goes on from VYFX01000063.1 coordinate 131,554, forward strand.
GCCTTCATAAGCCGAATTCGGGAGACGTGACTATTGACAATCAGAATTTGGACGGATTTCAAGGTTCCACCGAGTTCCGAAAAACCGTACAAATTGTATACCAGAATCCCGGTTCATCACTCAACCCGCGACGTACGGTCGCTGATCAGCTGAAAGTTCCCTTGAAATTCACCGGTTTTTCACCCGAAAATTACCATGCCCGAATCGAGGAATTGCTTGATATGGTCGAATTGCCACGCTCTTATGCGTCAATGTATCCACACGAATTGTCCGGAGGGCAAAAACAACGGGTAGCCATAGCAAGGGCACTGTCATGCCATCCCAAGATACTGGTTCTTGATGAGCCGACCTCGGCACTAGATGTCCTAATTCAGAATTCGGTCATAAACCTGCTGCACCGATTACGTGACGAATTTGACCTGACATATGTGTTTATTAGCCACGATCTCAGCCTCATGCGTAATTTCTGCAATCGTGTTGCAATCATGTTTCGTGGCGAAATATGTGAACAGGGTCGAACCAGGGATATATTCGCAAATCCCCAACACCCATATACCCGTGCACTGCTTTCCTCAATCCCGGTAATTACTGCTGAGGAAGAGCGTTTGAAACCAGTGGTTTCAAAGGCGGAAAGGGATGCGGTGCTTACAACTACAACAGAGTTAACAGACTGAAGGAGTCATTATGTTTCGAATTGGTATTGATGTAGGCGGAACCAATACAGATGCTGTAATCATGGGGGACGGCAAGGTTTTGACCGGAGTAAAAACGGCAACCACCGAAGATATCATGTCTGGAATTATCGAGAGCCTCAGGATGGCACTGGATAATACCGGTATAGACGGGAATGAAATTTCTTCGGTCATGATTGGAACTACTCACTTTACCAATGCGGTGGTTGAACGAAGGCACCTGTCGAAAACGGCAGCTGTACGGCTTTGTTTGCCAGCAGCCCAATGTCTTCCGCCAATGGTGGATTGGCCTGATGATATCCGTGAAGCCGTGGGTAACAGTTATTGGATGGCCAAGGGAGGTAACGAATTCGATGGCCGGGAAATCTCCCAGATTGATGAGACGGAACTAAAGGATATTGCAAGGGAAATTGGCAGCAAGGGAATAGGTTCGGTGGCCCTTTGTTCTGTATTCAGCCCGGTAAATGATGCCATGGAGAAGCAAGCCATGGAAATCATGACGACAGTACTTCCAGATGCTGATTTTACACTTTCCAGCGAGATTGGTCGTCTTGGTATTCTTGAACGTGAAAATGCTGCCATCATGAATGCTTCCTTGCGCCAATTGTCTTCGCAAGCAATTGGGGCATTTAGTGATGCGCTGGAAAAGGTCGGGTTACGTTGTCCGTATTTCATTACCCAAAACGATGGTACCCTTATGGGGACGGAGTTTGTACAGACCTATCCTGTACTGACCTTTGCGTCGGGACCTACCAATTCGATGCGAGGAGCTTCGTATTTGACAGGTGAAATGGAAGCAATCGTCTGTGACGTGGGTGGTACCTCTACTGATGTTGGTGCGCTGATTAAGGGCTTCCCGCGCCCTGCTTCCACGACGGTTGAAGTAGGGGGAGTACGTACAAATTTCCGCATGCCCGATGTCTTTTCCATAGCTCTGGGTGGCGGAACCGAAATCAAGCCGGGCAATCCCGTTCAGATCGGCCCACAATCGGTAGGGTATCGAATTTTTGAAAAAGGGTTGCTTTTCGGGGGCGATACCTTGACAGCAACTGATGTCGCAGTGGGACTTGGAATAGCTGATATAGGTGATGCCGGGCCGGCCAAGGCACTTGGAGAGAATACGCTGCGAAATTACAAGGACAAGATTGACGAAATGATTGTCAATGCGGTTGAAAGGATGAGGGTGTCACCAGAAAAAATTCCGGTTCTGGCAGTAGGAGGTGGTTCGATTTTAATTCCCGAAACTGTTGGAAACCTTCCGGTTGTAAAACCTGAAAATTTTGCTGTTGCCAACGCGGTGGGAGCTGCCATTGGTCAAGTTTCAGGTGAAGTTGACCGTATTTTCAATCTTACCGAAATGTCTCGGGATGCTGCTCTGGAGAATGCTCGAAAAGAGGCAACCGAGAAAGCGATTGCAGCTGGTGCAAAACCCGACAGCATTGAGGTGCTGGATCAGGAAGACGTACCACTTGCCTATCTGCCGGGCAACGCAACACGCATTCGTCTGAAAGTTGTTGGTGATCTTGATGGATGAGTTGTTGCGTCAGGTAACGGCTGAAGATCTTGAAGCCATCGAAATTGGAGCTGCCATTTTGGGTACCGGAGGTGGTGGTAATCCTTATATCGGAAAATTGCGATGCCGGGAGGAGTTAAGGAAAGGTCACCAGATCAATATTATCCCCTTACATGAGTTGTCCGATGATGCCTGGGTTGTTTCCCTTGGTGGAATAGGTGCTCCAGTGGTCGGTGTGGAAAAAATTGAACAAGGTGAAGAATGTCTTCGTGCGCTTTATGCTTTGGAAAAAGAGACAGGAAATAAGATTGACGCTGTAATTTCAAGTGAAATCGGCGGAGCCAATGCTATGGAACCAATGCTGACTGGTGCGCAGGCTGGAATACCTGTTGTCGATGGCGATGGCATGGGTCGAGCCTTCCCTGAGATGCAGATGTGTACTTGGTCGATTTATGGTCATAAATCCACACCTTCAGCTATGGCCGATGAAAAGGGAAGCATAATCATTATCCGGGATACGACCAGCGAAATTGCCTTGGAGAGATTTGCACGAGCCACAGTTGTTGAGATGGGTGCAGCTGGAGCTATCGCCCTGGCCCCCATGCGTGGCAGTTTTGTAAAACGGTATGCGATACCAAATACCATTACCCAGGCCTTGCAACTGGGGCGTTCCGTATTGGAAAGTCAAATTAATAATTCAGATCCGATCAATACCGTATTGGAAAAGGAGGATGGTCAATTAGTGATGACAGGCAAGATCATAGATCTGGAACGCCATCTCAAGGGAGGGTTCGCAGTCGGGCATGTTAATGTCGAGGGTTTCGGGGATTTTCGTGGCAAGTTGGGTGAAATATACCTGCAAAACGAATTCCTGGTGTTCAAACTCGATGGCGAGGTAAAGGCTTGTGTACCTGACCTCATTGTTGTCTTGGAGGCAGATACTGGTTTACCCATAACCACTGAAATGCTGAGATATGGCCAGCGGGTTGCAGTACTGGCCTTGCCTTGCCATGACCTGTTGCGATCAGAAGAAGCACTTGAGGTCATTGGTCCGGCAGCATTTGGTTATCCGGAAATCACCTATACACCGTTGGTTCGTAATTCATCAAGGGAAGGAAATTGACAATGGTAGCTAATCCAATAACTGAAATCCGTCTTGAAGATATGGACAACATAGCACTTGGTGGTGCTTTTTTGGGTACTGGGGGTGGTGGGGATCCATATATTGGCAGGTTAATGTCGGAACAGGCCATCCGTGAAAATGGCTCGGTGAAGGTATTGAATGTTGATTCTTTGGCTGACGACGCACTTGTAGTCCCCGTTGCCATGATGGGAGCCCCAACAGTGTTGCTGGAAAAACTTCCTCGTGGGGACGAAGCTCAGGCTGCATTGACCAGTTTGGAAAACTATCTGGGGCACAAGGCAGATGCTGTCTTCTGCATTGAAGCGGGGGGATTGAATTCAACCATACCCATTGCCGTAGCTGCTTCGGCTGGACTTCCTATTATTGATGGTGATGGCATGGGTAGGGCTTTTCCCGAGTTGCAGATGGTTTCCATGACAATCCACAACATTGCGGCCTGTCCTATGGTTATTGCTGATGAAAAGGGCAACTCACTCGTACTTAATACGGTTGACAATCTCAGTACTGAAAAATTTGCTCGAGTTATTACTGTGGAAATGGGTGGAGCGGCTTTGATTGCCTTGTATCCGATGACAGGAGCTGAGGCCAAGAAAGCGGTACTGCGAGGTTCATTGTCACTTATACATTCCATAGGGAAGATAATTCATGCCGAACAGTTGGCCAACCGGAATCCGGCAGAGCGATTGAAATCGGAGCTAAACGGTATCAGGCTCTTTGAGGGCAGGGTTATTGATGTAGAGCGTCGTACAGAAGGCGGTTTTGCCCGAGGGACGGCTAAAATTGAAGGCATAGGAACGCATGATGGTGATACATTGATCTTGAGGTTTCAGAATGAATTCCTAATGGCCGAAACAAAACTGGGTGAGGTAAGAGCCATGACTCCAGATCTGATCTGCCTTTTGGATCTGGAAACGGGGTCACCCATAACCACTGAACAGATACGATACGGGTTCAGGGTTATTGTATTTGGCTTGCCATGTGATCCCCAATGGCGTTCAGAAAAGGGTTTGGAACTTGTCGGACCCAGGTATTTTGGCTATGATCAGGAATATGCGCCCATAGAATCCATTAACTGTTGAGACAAGCCTCAACGATACAAGGTTCATTATTTACATTATTCAATCATTACTTTATTGATAGAGGAGTTTGTCATTAGTTATGATAAGCAAATTTAAATCGGCTGAGCATGATGGATTGTTTGGTCTGGTTGGAATGCTTAACAAGAATGCAAATGGCTTTCCCATAATTTTGTAGGAGGAGAAAAGATGAAAATAAAACACTTTCTAATGTCACTGGTGCTAGGTACAGTTCCATTTCTGTCCTTTTCAGCCCAAGCAGAAAATGTTGCTACGGTGAATGTGGTTCAAATTTTTGGAACCGTCGATCCGGCAAAAATAAATGACTACACAGAGTATATGGCTGGGGTGAACATGTATGATGCTCTAACCACTCTTGATGGCGATGGAGCCATTCAACCCCTGTTAGCAGAAAGTTGGGAAGCTTCAGAGGATACGCTTACCTATACTTTTCACCTCAAGGATGGAGCAACTTTTCAGGATGGATCTCCAGTCGAGGCCAAGGATGTGGTTTATTCCGTCAAGCGTCTGCTGGCTCTAAACGAGGGCCCTTCTTATCTTTTTGAAGGTGTGCTTGATGAAAATTCGGTAACGGAAATCGACAACAACTCGGTCGAGTTCAAACTCAACAAGATTTATACCCCGTTTTTGACCACAACACCTATCCTGTTTGTTGTCAATAGTGATGCCGCCATGGAAAACATGTCCGATGACGATCCCTGGTCTCAGGATTTCCTGGCCAATAACTCCTTGGGCGCTGGTGCCTTCAAGTTGACCAGTTGGGACCGTGGTGCAACCATGACCATGGAAAGGTATGATGGTTATCATCTGGGTTGGGATGATCAAGCTATCGATAAGGTAAGGTTTATCGTCACCCATGAAGAAGCCACTGTCAAGGCTTTGGCTGCCTCAGGAGAACTGTCAATGTCCTCTGATGCTCAGGCCATCGAAACCTATGATGCTATCGGCAAGATGGATGGTTATCGAATAATTTCATATCCAACAGCAACCAACTTTTATTTGAAGCTCAATCATCAGGTTTCCCCCACTGATGATGTCGATATCCGCAAGGCTATAGCCTATGCTACTGATTACGATACAATTCGCTCAGCACTGTTGCCAGGTGAACCGCTGGCGGGGCCAATGCCTCCCGTATTCGCCGGTGCTTATGCTGGTGATCTGGAATTACCCAAATTCGATCTGGAAAAAGCAAGGGAGCATGTCGAGAAAAGCTCTTATGCAGGTAGTGGACCAATCGATATCGAGATCATGTTCGTAGCCGGGCTTGCCTTCGAGGAAGAGATTGCCCTGTTGATGAAAGCCAATCTTGACCCAATAGGATTTAATACCATTCTGAAACCTGAACCATGGAATCGGATGACCGAGTTGGCGGCCAGGGCAGAAACCACTCCGGCAATCAACGAAGTGTTTTATGGTGCGACCTATCCTTCACCCGATAGTTTCTTCTTCACCCAGTACCATTCGGCAGCACAGGGAACCTGGGCCTCGATGGAATGGGTTCTGAGTGATGAGGTGGATACCTTGATCGATGAAGCTCGTGGTACTGCAGATGTTGACAGGCAGAATGAAATCTACAAGCAACTTCAACATATCCTTGTTGACAATCAGTCTGATGTCTATCTTTTGACGCAGACCAGCCAACAGGCGTTTTCAAACTGTATGGATGGCTTTACATGGGTACCCATGCAAAGCTTTGAGTTCAATTTCCACACAATGAAGTGGGTTTGCAACTAATGTAAATTCAAGATGAGGCCTGCTATCGCCAGCAGGCCTCAACTCTTAGATACGCAGGAATTCTGACTGAACCCTTTTATCCAATTCTTTTCGAATTTACATCAGATTAAATTTGCAAGGCGAAATCAGACAGAATTTATTTTTTCCGAATACCGAAAAATTCCAATAATTTTACGAAAATTTGTAACACAATACTTTCTTTGTTCCTCCCTCCATTTGTTATTATTGATGGCTGGAACTGCTCCATGTTGTCCACATCTAATTTTATAAAGTAGTTGCTATTTTCACCAAACAAGGCCAATTCATGTATAATGACAACAAAGAGCAAGGATATTTCATTATGGCCAAATCATTCGATACTGAGGGTTTAAATGTATTTTTGTATACTGAGGATCGGAATATCAATCCTTTCTTTACGGGTCGTAATGGACTACAGCTTAGGGTTGAAATTAAAAGCAAGATTATTAGCAATAATTATTTGAATGATCCCACAAAAAATCCTGCAGGGGGGCAAACCCAGATCATTCAAGGTCCCCCTGGCATCGGTAAGACTTCCCTGTTGGAAAAAATCAAGCAAAACTGTATTGAGAAGTTGAATGATCAAACCGAAAACTACAAGATTATTCCGGTCATGGTTTCAAACCCAACCAGGCTTTCCCATGACTATCTGGCTGGGCAAATCCAGAAAACGATAGAAGAGCTTGATAGGAAAATTACCATCGCCAAGGTCAAGGACGAGGTCCATGGTGCCCTGCGTAAAATATCTTCTGTTTCAGCATTCGGTTTTGGTTTGGGACTGGATAATTCATCGGAGGCCAAACCGGTATTTCCAAAGAAATACTGTATTCTGTTGCTGATTGATGAAATCCAGACTATAGCCAGTGAAACTAATCCTGAAGTGGTGAGGGTTTTGCTAGACCTCCATCTGGGTAGTGATGGATATCCTGTATTCCCGGTGCTTGCCGGTTTGTCCAACAGCAAGACGGTACTTCAGGAGAAGATGGCAAGCCCTCGTTTTGGAGATGGAGCAATTCATCAATTACAACCCCTGTCGTTACCGGAAGTCAAGGAATCCCTGGAGAAGTTCATTGACTATTTCAATGTCAGTTCCACTCCAGAATTGACATCCAAATGGGGTGACCGTATTGGTCGCTGGGTTGATGGATGGCCCAAGCATGTGGAGAATACCATGAGGTCAATTGGAGAAGAATTGCTGAAAACGGATGGTGATTTGTCTGCTGTTGATCCAATGGCAATCAAGCATCGTGCTACAAATCGCCGTGTTGATTACTACAATAGCAGGTTTGGGCCGTTTGAAACCAATCCCAGGATTATCGGTGAAATTATGGCTGAAATAGGACCTAAACCAAGAAGTGGCGAAGAAATCCTGGAAATTATTGGAAAGACAATTGAAAAACCAAAATGGGCAACAAATACAATCAAACCAAAAATTAAAGGATTGAATTTTGATTTTTTGCAACGCTATGGGTTTTTGGATCGAATTCCAGATGACCCAACAGAATTCAAATGCCCGATACCTTCCTTGCAATCATATGCGGTTACCTGGACAGGTACACCACTTCACAGGTTGTCCTATTCCGGCGACCTTGACTCTCTTGGTGAGAAGTTGAAACTTGGCCATGACATCAACGGAAGGGATGCCTGGGGGCGTACGCCTCTGCAAATAGCAACTGAAAACAACTGGAAGGAGTTGGTTTCGCACATGCTTGCAGCAGGTGCCAAAAAATCTTTACCGAACAACCCTGCCATGGAACGGATTGTTGACAAACCACCTTCCAATTCAGGGGATTATGGCAATGATTTCGATCCATCCCCCGATTTTTGATAATCGGCAGGGTACATTGCCAATGGACTCTCACATTTCCAGTAATATCTTACCCATTAGATAGCCAGGAATTTTTGAACTTTGTGTTGCATTACAACTGGTTCAGGTCCAAAACCAAATCATTGGGGTTTCTTTATACCTCACCCTGGAAAGCCAAAATACATCATTTGTACATTTTGGGTGAGGCATTGGGATAAAAGAGTTGTTCTCCATCAATCTTGTATTGAGCGATCAATTGCTGTCCCATTGATGAAACCATCCAATTTAGGAATTCCCGGGCAGGTTCGGAATTGACATTTGGACAATGATCGGGATTCACCATAATAATTCCGTATTGATTGAACATTTCTGATCCATTTTCATAGAGTATTACATGGTTGGACTTGTTGGCAAAACTCAACCATGTTCCGAGATCGGTCATGGTATATCCTTCCAGACCGACTGTTATGTTCAAGGTTGCTCCCATGCCTGAACCCACTTCGTAATACCATTCTCCAGTCGGAGAAATTTCATATTTTTCCCACAAGGAAAGTTCTTTCTTATGGGTGCCACTGTCATCTCCACGTGAGACGAAAGGAGCCTGGCCCTGGCTTAATTTGGCAAATGCTTCTCGAAGAGTTTCAACCTTACCTATACCTACTGGATCTGAGCTTGGTCCAACAATCACAAACCGATTATACATCAGGTTATGGGGATCAATGCCGTATCCGGCTTCGACAAATTCCCTTTCGTCCACCGGAGAGTGGACAATCACAATATCCCCGTTGCACCTAGAACCATTATAAAGTGCCTGGCCCGTACCAACGGCAACGACCTTGACCTTGACCCCGTGACCATTCTCGAAATGGGGCAATAGAAACTCATACAGCCCCGAATTCTGAGTTGAGGTTGTAGATTGTAACAGTATGTATTCATCGGAAGAATGGGCTGGAGTACAAAGAAGGAGGAATACCAGCCCGACCCATCCAGCAAGTATTCTAGTCAAACCAGCAGGTCCCCTTCAAGATAGGATTTCACTTCAGGAGTAGATGGCGAGTTGAAATAGTCTGGTGAAGAATTTTGTTCGAGTATCTTTCCCTTGTGAATGAAGGTAACATCATCAGCCAATCTTTTGGCCTGCCCGATGTCATGAGTTACCAACACCAGTTTGACATTCTTGTCTGAAGTGGATTTGATTATTTCCTCTATGGCGTGGGTTGATTGTGGATCAAGACTTGCCGAGGGTTCATCAAGCAGTATGAGTTTGGGATTGGAGGATAGAGCCCTGACCATTTGCAACCTTTGCTGTTCTCCACCGGAAAGAGACCTAGCCGGTAGGTTTTCCAGACCTTTAAGCCCTCCAATGGCAATGAGTTCTTCAATCCTGCTCCTGCGCTGTCTTCTAGGAATACCTGCAATTCCCAGAGCATGATGAAGATTACCATAGACAGTTCTTCTGATGAGAACAGGCCTTTGAAAGACCAGCGCGGTTTTTCCGGCAAATTCAGGATTGAGAATGACATGACCTGAGTCCGGTTTCAATAACCCAATGATGGTTCGCAACAGGACAGATTTCCCAGCACCATTGGGACCCATGATGACACTTATGCCTGTCTTGGGGAAGGTTATCGAAATATCCGAAAGTATCTTTTTCTCACCTCGCTGGAAGGACAGTGACGAACAGATGATGGAAGCTTGTTGCTTCTTCTGCTCAGAAAAGTCATTAAGATCAAGTATTTTGGCTTTAGGCATAGGAATGCTTTTCCCAGGTGGTTTTCAGCCCGTAAGCCAAGGCATTGATCGAGATTGTCAGCACCAGTAGAATAATGCCCAGCCCCAAGGCCAAGGCGAGGTCCCCACGAGCAGTTTGAAGGGCAATGGCTGTAGTCATGATTCTGGTGAAATGATTGATGTTGCCACCAACAATCATCACTGCTCCCACCTCGGAAAAAGCCCGCCCCAAACCGGCAAGGACTGTCGTAAAAAGGGAAAATCGTGAGTCCCACAACAGGGTTCCCATAATATCCATGCGGGATGCCTGCATTGATCGTAGGGTTTCGTCATATTCCTCGGCCAATAGGACAATTATCTGTCGTGAATGGGCAACAATTATGGGTGTTACCAGAATGGTCTGGGCTATGATCATGGCTGTCGGGGTATACAGCAAACCAAGAGGTCCGAGGGGGCCATTGGCGGATAGTATCAAATAGACAACAAGTCCGACTACAACCGGAGGCAGACCCATGAAGGAATTGAAAAGGACAACCAGGGTTTTTTGTCCTGGAAATTTAAGTACCGCCAGGGCGGTACCAAGGGGGAATCCGATAAGACAAGCGAGTGAAACAGCTTTGAAAGTAACCGATAACGAAAGCATAACCACTTCGACAAGGGTTTCGTCCAGAGTAATCATCAGCTGGAAAGATTGCAGGAATGCCTCGGTCAGGGTATTCATAATTCAAATACGATATTAGATGATTTTCACTTTGTTTGCAGAACCATTCCAATGTAATTTAGTATGCAAAATTATATTAGCCAAACTTGATACATGGATTGAGTTTCAAATTAACTGATCTTCGGTTGCAAGTTAAATATACCACAACAAGTTCCCAAGTATATTTTAACGCAACCGTTTCAAGAAAACGAAAGTGTCCTTTTCGCCAATGAAATGCTTGATTTTGTTGATATTGACGAACATGTCATGAAATTAATTTTTTGCTAAGGCTGCAAGACCCCAGAACCCGAAAATACTGTAAATTTGTGCAGTATTCCACTTGGCATGGATATCAGCAAAATGAAAGTGATATAAGATATACATCCAGTAAATTTTATGAAGTGAGGGGAAATCCATGATTAGCTTGACAGAATTGGTACAACGACATGATACCAAAGCGGGACGAGTATTCGAATGGTCCATTATTGTCCTGATTGTTGTTTCCGTCCTATTACTGATAGTAGATTCAATTCCAGATTTGCCCCAAAGTATGAGGCTCTATCTGAGAAATACGGAATATATCTTTCTTGGAATATTTGCTCTGGAGTACATTCTGCGAGTTTTGACCGCACCAAGGAAATCGGGATACATATTCAGTTTTTTTGGCATTGTGGACCTACTGGCATTTGTTCCTTTTATCCTTACCATGGGAACAATAGACATGCGTATACTCAGGGTTGTGAGGCTGCTGAGAATCTTCCGTATCATGAAACTCTCCAGTTATGACAATGCCTTGGTACGTTTTGGCGATGCCTTGATGGGCATGAAGGAGGAATTTGTGATATTCCTGTTTGCTTCATCCCTTGTTCTACTCATCTCTGCGGCAGGAATTTGGCACTTTGAACATGAAGTTCAGCCCGAAGAATTTTCTTCGATTATATCCTGTCTGTGGTGGGCGATAATTACCCTTGCTACCGTTGGATATGGAGATTTGTATCCGATTACCCCGGGAGGCAAGATATTCACGTCAATTATCGTGATGTCGGGCATGGGAATTCTGGCAGTTCCTGCAGGCATGGTTACCTCAGCCCTTTTCGAGGTTACCAAAAAATCAAAACACAGGAAGCGATTACCACACAAAGGGAGACCCATGCTGAAAGAGGCTGCAAGTTAAATAAATGCTTATATAATCTGATATTTTTAAGTGATCTTGCTTATTTCCACTTTATCAAATCTCTTTTTGGAAATAACAAGATCAGTAATTTTAGTTTTTTGGTTTGAACCAAATTGAACGGGGAGAAATTGAATGTCTGCTTCGAAAAATTTCAACCAGCCCTTGGGCGCCAACGACATGCCAAGATTTGGTGGGGTAGCTTCAATGATGAGGCTTCCGGTCAGCACTGATCTAACCGATGTGGATGTCTGTTTCGTTGGTATCCCCATGGACATAGGAGCTTCCAACAGGGCTGGAACCCGACATGGCCCTAGACAAATAAGGACTGAAAGTTGTCTGATCAGGCCCTATAACATGGGGACCGGGGCTGCTCCCTTTGAATCTTTCCAGGTTGTTGATTATGGTGATCTCGCCATAAACACTTTCAATTTGATGGCAACATGTGACATTATCACAGAAGGTGTGGATGAAATTTTGGGTTGTAACACTAAGCCCCTGATTTTGGGGGGAGATCATACCCTGACCTATCCGGTGTTAAGGTCATTTGCCAAAAAATACGGTCCGGTTGCCCTGGTTCATGTTGATGCCCATGCGGACACTTCCGAGGCCATGTTCGGTGAAAAGGTGGCACATGGAACTCCTTTCAGGAGGGCTGTGGAAGAAGAACTGATCATTCCCGAAAAAACATTCCAGATAGGGTTGCGTGGCTCCGGTTATTCACCAGACGATTACAACTGGGGGAGAGCCAAGGGATTTGAGGTATATACCGCTGAAATGTGTTGGCACAATTCCCTCAAACCGATCATGGATGATATTCGCCAGAAGGTGGGTCAAACACCTGTTTATCTTTCATTTGACATCGACAGCATGGATCCGGCATTCGCCCCTGGCACGGGAACTGTTGAGCTTGGTGGATTGACCACCATTCAAGGGTTGGAAGTCGTGAGAGGGTGTCTGGGAATGAATCTTGTTGGAGGTGATCTCGTTGAGGTGTCACCACCCTATGACACCACCGGAAATACGGCATTGATCGGGGCCCAGCTCCTATTTGAAATGCTTTGTGTATTGCCGGGTATAAAAATGCAGTTGGGTTTCAATTAGATTTCACCATTGTAGAGTTCTGCTTGATAAGACGGAGATACCAAATGTTTGATTCAAATTTTTTGCGGGAAAACAATGCCAAATTCAATTGGCATCCGATGGGGCACCCAGCCGACGGTATCGAAAACCCTCCCCCGATATTTGTTGAATCCAAGGGGGTAAAAATCAAGGATATCGAGGGCAACGAGGTCATTGATGCCGTCGGAGGCCTTTGGAATGTAAATCTTGGATACTCAAACCAACCCGTCAAGGATGCGATTACCAATCAGCTCAATGCTCTTCCCTATTACTCAACCTTCAAAGGCAGTTCGAATGACAAGGTCATAGAGCTTTCTTACCTACTCAAGGAGTTTTTCAAGCCGGAAGGGATGGCCAGATCGTTTTTTACTTCCGGTGGTTCGGATAGTGTTGAAACAGCCTTGCGTCTGGCAAGACAATATCACAAAATTAGGGGTGAGGCCAATCGGACCAAATTCATCAGTGTCAAATTCGGTTATCATGGAACCCATTTTGGTGGTGCCAGCGTCAATGGAAACAGTCGTTTCAGGGAATCTTATGAACCCCTCCTTCCGGGATGTTTTCACATACCTTCTCCCCATACCTATCAAAACCCCTTCAACGAGAGCGATCCGGAAAAACTATCCACATTGTGTCTGGGTGCTCTGGAAGATGAAATCCTTTTTCAGGGCAAGGGGACAGTAGCAGCCTTTATCATGGAACCCATACAGGGTGCTGGTGGCTTGATTGTTCCACCAGACGGCTTTTACAAACAGGCAAGGGAAATTTGTGCCAGACATGGTGTTTTGTTCATTGCCGATGAAGTGATAACCGGTTTCGGTCGTACGGGCGAATGGTCGGGTTCTCGCCTATGGGATATCAAACCGGATATGATGACCCTCGCCAAGGCAATAACATCAGGTTATTTTCCATTTGGTGCGACAATGGTTTCAGAAGGGGTTGCCGAAGTATTTGAGGGAGCCGATCCTGAGGCGGGTGCAATCGGTCATGGTTATACATATACGGGACATCCTGTTGGTGCCGCGGCCGGTATTACCTGTCTGGAAGAAACAAAGCGGCTGAAACTCAAGAACAACGCCAGGGAAAGAGGGCAACAGCTCTATGATGGGTTGAGAGATTTGGCCCGGAAAATAGATATCATCGGTGATGTCAGGGGTGGCAAGGGATTGATGACCGGTATGGAACTCGTATCGGACAAATCAGCCAAAACACCACTTGATAATCAATCCATGGTTATGATCCACCAGAAAATTTATGAATCGGGAGTCAATGTAAGGATAGCAGGGCACAAAATCCTCATGTCTCCTCCCCTGATCATCTCCTCCGAAGAGGTGGATCATATGCTATATGCTTTTTCCGAAGGGTTATCTGTTGTATAAACGAACAATGTCATAATTGATTTGGGGTGTAATTCTTGCCACATTTTACAGTAGAACATTCAGCCAATGTCGAGGAGTGGGTCGACTTGGACGAATTATGTGATACCATTCGCAGGGCAGCCATTGATACGGGTGTATTCCCCATGCCGGGTATAAGAGTCCGAACCATAAAATGTAACCACTATTCCATTGCGGATGGTGGTGATGAACATGGTTTCGTGGATATCAAGGCCCGGGTCAGGGAGGGTAGGCCCTTCAAGGTTCGGGAGCAAGCGGTCAATGATATCTACAGTGCGGTTGAGGAATTCCTGGAATCATGTTTGAAAAACCACTCCTTTTCCCTCTCGATGGAGATGCAACATATCAATGATGCCCTCAGTCCCAAGACTAGTTCCATCAGAGAACATCTGGCCCGAAAGAAAAATGGATAGCTTCGAAGTCAACCAGAAAAATCTCAAGCCCTTGCTGGAACGGTTTCAGAACAAGGGAATACAAAATCTGATCAACGGCGTAAGTGTTCCATCCAGTTCAGGTGAAACCTTTGATAATTTCACACCTGTTGACAACAGTTTCATTTGCACTGTCGCCAAGGGGAATGCAGCAGATATAGACAAAGCTGCCATTTCAGCGAAGGAGGCCTTTCCTGCCTGGCGTGATACCGATCCCAAGGCCAGAAAAAAGATTCTTCACAAGATTGCCGATTTGATTGTCTCCCGGGCCGAGGAAATAGCTCTTTGTGAAAGTTGGGATACAGGACAGGCCATAAGGTTCATGTCCAAGGCGGCACTGCGTGGGGCCGAGAATTTTCGCTATTATGCCGATATTGCTCCCCAGGCCAGAGACGGCAAGCACCTTCCCTCAGCGACCCTCATGAATATCACAACCCGGGTACCCATTGGCCCGGTTGGAATAATTACTCCCTGGAATACCCCATTCATGCTGTCGACCTGGAAAATAGCACCTGCCTTGGCTGCCGGATGTACGGTTGTTCACAAACCTGCCGAGTTTTCTCCCATGACAGCAAGTCTGTTGCTGGAAATTGCCCACGAGGCAGGATTGCCTCCCGGGGTCTGGAATCTGGTCAATGGTTTGGGAGAAGAAGCTGGAGTTGCCTTGACCGAACATCCTGATATCAAGGCCATTGCCTTTGTTGGGGAAAGCAAGACCGGAAGTGCCATAATGCGCCAGGGAGCAGATACATTGAAAAGGGTTCATTTTGAACTTGGTGGTAAAAATCCGGTCATCGTTTTTGATGATGCCGATCTGGATCGGGCCCTTGATGCCGTTGTTTTCATGATTTATTCGCTTAACGGTGAGCGTTGTACGTCCTCTTCCCGCCTTCTCGTACAATCATCAATTGCCGAGAAATTCACTTCGAAGTTGGCTGTCAGAGTGAGAAACATCAAGGTTGGCAATCCACTTGATCCCAAAACCGAGGTTGGTCCCCTCATTCACAAGGTTCATCTGGACAAGGTTTTAACCTATTTCGAGGTTGCCCGGGACGAGGGTGCAACCATTGAGGTTGGAGGTTCGCGCCAGGGCCAAGAAGGATGTTATGTCCAACCAACCCTCTTGACAGATGCAACCGAAAATATGCGCATCTCGCGTGAGGAGATATTCGGTCCTGTACTCACGGTCATTCCATTCGGGACTGAGGAGGAAGCCATCCGGATAGCCAATGATGTCAGGTATGGCCTTACGGGATATGTCTGGACCAACAATCTGGCCCGTTCGCTGAGGGTCTCAAATGCATTGGAAGCAGGTATGATCTGGGTCAATTCCGAAAATGTACGTCATCTGCCCACACCTTTTGGAGGTATCAAGGATAGCGGGATTGGCAGGGATGGCGGAGATTGGTCCTTCGAGTTCTACATGGAACAGAAACATGTTGGCTTGGCCCTGGGCAACCACAGGATTCCCAAATTGGGTATTTCAGGAAATCAGTAAATATGCCAAAATTTTCACCGGTACTTTATCCCCCCTTCAACATAATCCGGTTGAGTTATGTTGATTTGGAAGTTTCAGACCTTGAGGCTTCGGAAAAATTTTACTCAGACCTGCTGGGATTGGTGGTCACCGCCCGGACTGACAACCAGTTGTTCCTTCGATGTATGGAGGAACGGGAACATCACTCCATAATCCTTACCAAGGGATCAACACCACAATGCAGGGGGTTGGGGTTCAAGGTCTTTGATGAACGGGATTTAGCCGGGATAGAAAATTATTTCAGAGAACAGGGTCATGAGATTGACTGGATCGAAAAACCCCATTTGAGGAAGGTTCTCAAAGTCAGGGACAATCTGGGGATGCCGCTTGAATTCTATTCCGAGATGGATCTTCTTCCGACCATCCATCAAAAATACAAGCTTTACAAGGGCGCAAAACCCCTACGTATTGATCATGTGAACATGTTTTCGACAGACGTTGATTCATCGGCAGAATTTTACAACAATCTTGGTTTCAGGCTGACGGAGTATACCGAAGATGAAGAAACCGGTAGAATGTGGGCAGCCTGGTTACATCGCAAGGGCACGGTTCATGATGTGGCCTTTACCAACGGACGTGGACCAAGATTGCACCATGTTGCCTTCTTCTTGATGAACCCCCTGAACATAATTGATCTTCTGGATGTCATGTCGACTAGCGGATATCTCGGCAATATTGAAAGGGGTCCGGGCCGTCATGGGATTTCCAATGCTTTTTTTCTCTATATACGGGACCCCGACAATCACCGGATAGAATTGTACTGTTGTGATTACCAGACCATTGATCCGGATCATGAACCGATAAAGTGGGATCTCAAGGATCCAACACGTCAAACCCTTTGGGGTCAACCGGCACCCCGTTCCTGGTTTGAGGAGGGTAGTCTGTTTGAAGGCGCAGAGGTCAAGGAACCCTTGCAGGCAGGCACGCCAATCGTGGCCCCTTGAAGAGAAAACTAATGCGGTATGTAACGTTCAGCAAGGATGGCAAGCAATATTTCGGCAAGGTAACCGAAACGGGCATCATTGAACTTTCCACCAGTTTCCCCCAATGGAAGACCCTCAAAAATGTCATCATCGAGAATGGTTTCGATCGGTTGGAAGAAATTGCAGGCAAGCGGGATGAAAGTTATTCCCTTGATGAGGTTCAATTTGATATTCCCATTCCCGATCCGGGAAAAATAATCTGCGTGGGGGTCAATTATCCTGGCCGGAATGAAGAATTCAATGACCAGAATCCAGCGCCGAAAAACCCTTCATTGTTTGTCAGATTCCCACGGTCGCTCGTAGGGCACAATCGCCCGATTCTCATACCCAAGGAGTCAGAGAAACTTGATTTCGAGGCCGAGGTTGTCATCGTGATTGGCAAGGAAGCCCGGCGAGTTCCAATCGACAGAGCCATGGACTACATAGCTGGTATCAGTCTTGCCAACGAAGGATCAATCCGTGATTGGATGCGACATGGCAAGTTCAATGTGACACAGGGCAAGAATTTTGAAAAATCTGGTTCGATGGGGCCATGGTTTGTACGTTATACCAAACGGGAACAGCTTGCGGACATTAACCTGGAATCCAGGCTAAATGGTGAAGTTATGCAGCAGGACAGAACCGGCAGAATGATTTTTACCTTCGCCAAAATAATCGAGTATATCACAACCTTCACCACGCTTGAACCGGGAGATGTAATCTTGACCGGGACGCCTACAGGGAATGGCAGTTTCCGTAATCCCCCATTGTTCCTCAAGGAAGGTGACCTTATCGAAATAGAGGCCGATGGCTTGGGTTGCTTGAAAAATCGGATAATGAAAGAACTATGCTGACCAGCACACAAATTGAAAAGGCTGCTCTTGATCTGTTTGAAGCCGAAAAGACCAAAAGGCAGATTGATCTGCTTTCCAACAGGCATCCGGGTTTGACCCTTGATGAATCCTATGCCATCCAGGATGCCCTGGTTGATCTGAAATTGAAGGATGGCCGAAAACAGATTGGCTGGAAAATCGGACTGACCTCAAGAGCCATGCAAATGGCCTTGAAAATTGAAACACCTGATAGTGGGGTCATCTTTGATGACATGTATTACCCCAATGGTTCAAGAATTCCACAAGGCACTTTTTTTGAACCCAGGATAGAAGCCGAGCTCGCTTTCATAATGGGCAGGGATCTGGCCCCCTCGGATTTGAACAGGGATGGAATTATCGAGGCAACCGAACATATTGCCCCCGCTTTGGAAATTCTGGAAACTAGGGTTGTCCGGTATAACCCTGAAACCAGAACCTACAGGAATGTCTGTGATACCATTGCGGATAATGCCGCCAATGCAGGCATCGTGCTGGCCGATAACCGTTTTTGCCTTGAGGATATCGATCCAAGGTGGATAGGAGGAATAATCAAGCGCAATGGTACCGTGGAAGAAACAGGATTGGGAGCCGGCATCCTTGACGACCCCATAACCAGCGTTCTATGGCTTGCCAGGAGATTGGCCGAATACGACAAGTTTATCAGGAAAGGGGACATCATCATGGCAGGGAGTTTCATTCGTCCGATTGAAGCACCTTCCGGAAGTGATTTTTTTGCCGATTTTGGCCCCTTTGGTACAGTGGAATGTTATTTTGAATAATGGCAGGTAAAGAGGTTTGAACATTCTGGGTTTAATCATGTCAGTAGTTTTCAATTGTAAGTACGGGTGGATCAAATGACGGTCTGGGTACCATCGGATAACGGCCAGGCTGACCTATCGGATTATGACAGCTTTATCGATGGTCCACCGCACAATACCTTTGCCAGAATGAGGAGGGAGGATCCGATAAACTGGACCGAATGGGACAAAGGTAAGGGATTCTGGAATGTAACCCGCTATGAGGATATCTGGAAACTGAATGGCAATTATAAATTGCTGTCTTCGGCACGTGGAATTCGCATGGAGGATCAATCCTATGAGGAATATTTGGCCAGAAGAACATTCCAGGAAACAGACCCTCCCGAACATACTAAGACACGCATCAAGGTTGCAGGTGCCTTTACCAGAACCGTGATGAATCAGTATGAGGACCAGATCCGGGACATTTGCAAGGATATTCTGGACAAAGTCCTGCCTTTGCAGGAATTCGATGCCACCAAGGAAATCGCCCGACAATTGCCGATGAGGATGTTGGGTCGAATCATAGGTCTGCCGGAAAGCGATCTGGAATGGCTGGTTTCAAAAGGGGATGAGTTGATTGCCAATACCGATCCCGATTTCACTAGCCACCTTTTGGACAAAATGGACACTGATGAATTTCGGATGATGCCCTTTAACTCACCAGCAGGAATGGAACTTTATCATTACGCTAAGGATTTGATGCATGCCAAGGAGAAGGTAGGAGATACCGAGGGTATACTCCACATGATTCTACGACCCGCCAAGGACGGGACCGTAATTACGGAAAACGAATTCAGGAATTTTTTCTGCCTGCTTGTCGCTGCCGGGAATGACACCACCAGATATTCAATTGCCGCGGCCATCCATGCCTTCAGTCAACAACCCGAATTGTTGCAGCAATTGCGAGAGGACAAGTATGGTATCTGGGAAACAGCACCAGATGAGATTATCAGGTGGGCCTCACCAACAATGTATTTCAGGCGAACGGCCACCGAAGATTTCGAAATGCACGGCAAAAACATAAGAAAGGGAGACAAGGTTCTTTATTGGTTTATTTCAGGCAACAGGGATAAAACGGTTTTTGATGATCCATTCAGGATCAATCTATACAGGTCTCCTAACAGGCACATGGCATTCGGGCAGGGAGGACCCCACCTGTGCCTGGGAATCTGGCTGGCACGTCTGGAGGTCAAAATCCTCATGCAGGAATTTTGCAAACGGGTATCCCGCGTGGATTTGAATGGCCCGATCAGGTTTCTTCGGTCCAATTTTATCGGTGGCATCAAAACACTTCCCGTCAGAATCGACTTGATTTAGTTGAACCCTAGGAAAAATTAATTGATTATTAGAAAGTTGAAACAATTCAGAAAATTTGCTCCAAATTTGAAGAGGTGAATTAATTTGTCAGATGTTCGTTTGAGATTGTTGTTTTGTGACAATTTAAGCATTCCCAGAGGGAAGTACCTGCAATACATGGGCGATCAAGATGGCTGTTCCAGATTCTGCCGAAGTACCTTTGGGGTTCATTATGACAAGGACCTTTTGGACGCGCCTGGTGCAATGATGATGGAGGGCCTTCCTGATATGGAAGCCAGGTATTTGGGAAAGGATATCAGGGATTGTTGGGAAAAGAAGACCAAGGTAGTTATTGGTGAGCTATATGATCACCATGGAGAGCCACTTGAATTATGTGGCCGGACGGCCTTGAAACGGGCCATTGAAGATTGGAGAAAACATGGTCTCTATCCCAAGGTCGGCATTGAAATGGAAGCATTTGCTTTCACGCAAAGTTCGGATGGGGAATTAACACCCTATGGAACCCCGGGTGCGGTTGTTTATGGTACAGGTGCATATACCGACCCGCTTCGATTTACCAATGCCATATGGGAAAAATCCCATGAAATGGGTTTTCATCTCGAAATGATCACTGCCGAATACGATTCCCCCCAGTTTGAATTCACCCTAAGGTATGACGAAGCCCTGAAAGCCATTGACGACATGTTTCTGTTTCGTCTTATGGCCAGGGAAATTGCCCTAGAGTATGGAGTATTACTTACCTTTATGCCAAAACCCATCCCCTCTGCCGGTGGATCAGGTATGCATATCAATTTTTCCTTTACTGACAAGGCTGGCAAAAATGCCCTTTCAAACGGTGAGATTGGTGGACCAGACAATTTGAACGAGCTTGGCAAGGGGTGTCTGGCAGGACTGATGCACCATCATCAGGGTTTGGCAGGAATACTTGCACCAACGGCCAACTCATATGCTCGGTTGCAACAGGGATGTTTGTCGGGCTATTGGCAGAACTGGGGAGGCGATCATCGGGGTGTTACAGCCAGGATTTCCATGGAAGGGGGAGAGAAAGCCCGTATTGAGCACCGCATGGCTGATTTTACGGCCAATCCATACATCGCAGTGGCGGCAGTTCTGCAAGCGTCTCGACTCGGTTATGAAAATGGCTACGAGTTGCAACTTGCGGAAACAGGCGATTGTTTCGATCACACAGACGCTAAAATCAGGGTTGCTCCGGATTTGAGACGTGCAATGAAGGATTTGGAAAATGACCGGGAGCTTGGTGAGGCAGTAGGTAGACTGATTGTGGATAATCTGCTGTTCATGAAGGAAAAAGAGTTCAGGAAAACCAAAAATCTTGAGGGGGAAGAACTCCGGGATTTTTATATCTTTTATATATAGGAATTTGCAAACATGCCCAAAATCACATGGAAGGTATCTCCAACAGAGGAAATAACAGCAGAGGTAAAAACAGGCATTACCCTTATGGAGGCAGCTGTCAGCAATAATGTACCGAGGGTCATAGGGGAATGTGGAGGTAACATGGCTTGTGCCACCTGCCATGTTGTTGTTTCGAATGAATGTTATGATTTGGTTGGTGAACCAAATGATATTGAGGATGACATGTTGGATTTTACTGAGGCCGAAAGAACACAAAACAGCCGTTTGTCATGCCAAATCAGGGTTACTGATGAACTGGATGGCTTGGTTCTGACAGTTCTGGACTATTAGTTTCCTCGGTGCAAAGAGTTTCGGCAGAATCACTTAGTTGCAGTTGCAACTGTTTTAGGATATTTGAAAAAACAGTGAAATCAGTTTAGTTTCTAAAATTGGATGAAGCAAAAGGAGTAAATATCATGAAGAGTTTTTTCGCCGCATTGACAATCATTGGCGGTATTTTTCTAAGTATGGGAGTAGCCACGGCAGAGTATCCGAACAAGCCAGTTACTTTCATCGTGCCTTTTCCTCCAGGTGATTCAGAGGATGTTCTGACCCGGATTATTGCCGAGGATTTTGAATCAGCCTATGGAGTATCTGCAGGTGTGGTCAACAAGCCAGGTGGAGGGGGTGGACCCTTTCCGGGAGCAATAGAAGTTGCTCAGGCACCCAGTGACGGTTCGGTAATCGGTTCTTTTGTCATTGGCGTACCCACCCTTGGTCATCAAATCGGTATTGATGAATTGACTCCGGCCAAATTTGACCCGGTCGGTATCTTTCTGACTTATCCATTTGTTATTGCAACCTCGGGGGATGCACCTTACCAATCAATGGAAGAGTTGGCCGAATATGCCAAGTCAAATGATGTAACACTGGCTCATTTCGGTGATGCACTTGCACCAACGAGTGTTACCAAGGCTTTTGCTGTCTTGAATGATTTCAGTTTCTCATCTGATGCAGCCTTTGATGCCATTGACTGCAATACCCTGGCTTCAGGTGATGCGGATGTCATCAACACAACCCTTCAGTTGATTTTCCCATGTCTGGATTCAATTACCGTTCTGGCCTCGATTACCGATGACAGAATTGCAACGACACCAGATACTCCAACGATTGGAGAATTGGCACCCGAATTGAACATTTCCCTGTGGAATGGACTCTTTGTCACCAAGGGTACTCCGGATGAGGTTCGTCAGAAAATAGAAGCTGTGGCCATGGAATCCGTCAAGGGTGAAAAAGCCATGGAACATTCTGCCAATACAGGTGCAATTGTCTATTGGCAAAATGCTGAGGAATCAGCTGCCAGAATTGCGGCAGACATCGAAACCTTGGACAGGATTGGCCAAATCCTATCCAATTAATTTAAGTTTTCCAGGGTACCCTCAGTGTACCCTGGTTTACATCTAGACAATGGGACTTTGATCTTCAGTAATTCCCATGATATTAACTGATTGAATTCCATCTTTTGGAAATTCAGTTAGTTGTGGTTAATGGATTTCTTCTAGTCAGAATGAAATGGCTGAACTTAAAATACTAACACCTCCCATAGCGACCCGGGGACAATCTGTATTTGCCCTTTGTTTTCTGGGGTTTGCTCTAATCCTGTTCCTGTTGCTTCCCTACCAGACCACCATGGTAGAAGATACTACATGGCACAAGCAGCCGGGATTTTGGCCCATGGTATCAATCATTGGGATGGTGGTTTTCGGAGTACTTCATTTTTGGCGGCTTCCCCGAAGAAAACTGGAAAAGATTGACTATAAGGAAGCACTGCTTTGGATCAGGGGAGTCGAATTTGTTTTGTGGTTCATGATATATGTATCGCTCGTACCCATTGTGGGATATCTGCCATCCACACTGATATTTGTACTCCCACTCATTTATCGTCAGGGGTACCGGAAACCATTCCATTTCTATTGTGGGGCTCTTTTTGTCTTCAGCGTGGTCATATTTTTCAAGATCATTCTTGAGGTCAAGATTCCAGGTGCTGCCCTATACGAATTCTTTCCCGCAGCCATCAGAAATTTCTTGATCTTGAATTTTTAGCCGTTTCTCATCATGGAAAACATATTACTTGGGTTTGATGTTCTGGCGAGGTGGGATGTCGTTCTGGCCATTCTGTGTGGTTCAATTGGAGGAGTAATCATCGGGGCCATTCCGGGAGTTGGGCCTGCTGTAGCCATTGCCATTCTCCTGCCGGCAACCTTTTCCATGGAGCCCATAGTCGGACTTACACTTCTCCTCGGGATCTATGGTTCCAGCATGTATGGAGGGGCCATTCCGGCAATCTTGATCAATACCCCTGGAACGCCGGTCAATGCCTTGACAACCTACGAGGGTTTCCCGATGACTACCCGTGGGGAAGCACGCAGGGCCTTGAGTCTGGCCTATGCCGCATCCTTTTTTGGTGGTATATTTTCGGTCATATGCCTGATCCTGATGGCACCGATTCTGGCCAAGGTGGCTCCCCTCTTTGGCTCCAGGGAGATTTTTTTGGCAGCACTTCTGGGGCTTGTTCTGGTCATCATCGCCCATCGGGGAAAAATTCTTGCAGCTGGCATGTTGGCCTGTTTTGGGCTTTTTCTGAATACGGTTGGCCTCGAACCGGTCAAATACTCAAGCAGGTACACTTTCGACCAAAGCTGGCTGGCGAATGGCATTGATCTCATCGTTGTGGTTCTGGGGCTGTTTGCCATAAGCCAGGCCTACTTCCTGATGAGTGGGGATGATGTCAAGATACGTGTGAACAAGGTGCGTGGAAACCTGTTACAGGGGTTCAGGGAGTTATCCAGACATCCGGTTGTTGCAGGAATTTCAGGGTGTTTTGGAGTGGTGATGGGAATAATTCCCGGTGTTGGTGAGTTTACAGCCCAATTCATGTCCTATACCACTGCCGAAAGGATTTCCAAACGGCCAAAGGCATTTGGCCATGGATCTTCTGAAGGTCTCATTGCATCTGAAGCTGCCAACAATGCGGTACCTGGAGCTGCCATGATTCCCCTATTGGCCTTGGGGATTCCAGGTGAAGCTCTTACGGCAATGATGTTATCCGTGTTTTATGTTCACAATGTAATCCCAGGACCGGGATTGTTTCTCTACCAATTGGATTTTGTAACAGCTCTCTATCTGGCTCTCCTGATTCTGAATGTGGTGGTGGTCATATTCTTGATGTTTGCAACCAATTTCCTTGTCCAACTGGTCAGGATACCTAACAGGTATCTGGGGGTGTGTATTTTGACCTTGGGGTTTGTAGGTGTCTATTCATTACGGAACAACCCTTCCGATTGTGCCATGGCAGCTGTTTTTGGCCTATTGGGTTACATTCTGAGGAGACTCAAACTTCCGATTATTCCAATCATTCTTGGTATGGTTCTGGGTGGTATCATGGAGGTGAAGTTTCGTAGTTCCATGAGTAGGGTCAAGGAACCCCTGGACTTTATCGACAGGCCCATTGCAGCAATGATTTTTGCCGTAATCATCATTGTGCTGCTGGTTCATTTCCTGCGGGTAATGAGGGAATGGGAGCCACGGAAGGAAAGAAAATGGACTTACCGAAAATCCTCATCCAAATTTGGCAGGCTTCTTTTCAACCGCAGAAAGCACATGCTGGATGATCGGGGCAAAGTACTCAGAAACCTCCAATTGATGTCTCCTGCCCGAAAAAAAGAGGATTAATAGTAAAACAGGAGATGGAATGGCCCTGATATGGTTTCGATTTAGTGAAATGTTCAGGATTCTGAATCAAAAATAGTGAATAAAATCTATGAATTGCGCATAGTCGAATTGAAAATTAACAGTTAACAAAAAGAAAGTCATCCACAGAAAAATGCCTAATGAACAAAAAACCATCCTGATAATTGGAACCTACGATACCAAGGATAGCGAATTATCCTTTATAGCGGATTGTATACAGGCCGAAGGGGGAAAGGTAATCCGCATGGATGTTGGGGTTTTGGGAAAGCCAGTTTCCGAGGTTGATATTTCCAAGGAGGAAGTAGCAGCGCAAGGAGGGAGTTCAATTCCGGAAATCATTTCCTTCGATGACGAAAACCTGGCCATGCAAACCATGGCAAAAGGTGCCGTAAATCTGGCTTTGGATCTCTATACCGATAACCAGATGCATGGGGTGATAATTTTGGGCGGAACAATGGGTACTGATTTGGCCTTGGAAGTTTGTCAGGCACTACCCATTGGTATTCCCAAGCAAGTTGTTTCGACCGTTTCATTCTCACCCATGATCGCTCCATCCCGCCTTGCTGCAGATATACAAATGACTCTGTGGGCAGGGGGATTGTATGGATTGAACTCGATTTGCAAGTCCTCACTCAGCCTTGCTGCTGGTGCGACTTTAGGGGCAGCCCGGTCGGCAAAACCATGGAATAGATCAAAACCTGTTGTCGGAATGACCAGTTTTGGATCCACTGTATTGACTTATATGATCAAATTGTTGCCGGAGATAGAAAAAAGAGGCTTTGAGCTGGCGGTTTTTCATGCTACCGGCATGGGTGGGATGGCTTTTGACAATCTGGCCCGGAAGGGTGTCTTTTCCTGTGTTATGGATTTTGCACCACAAGAAATAACAAACCTTGTTTATGGGTCTGTACTTAGTGCGGGTGAAAACAGAATGCTTGGTGCAGGACTATCAAATACACCTCAAATTGTAGCACCAGGTTGCATCGATCTGATTGATTTCCCAACATGGCAAGATCCTCCTGCTGTATTCGAGGGCCGTGAGTTTCATGCCCATAATAGGCTCATTTGCTCAGCAGGCTTGACACGAGAGGAAAGATGTCGAGTTGGCAGGGAAATTTGTGATCGCATTTCACAATCCAGGGCTCCGGTCAATCTAATTGTCCCCAAGGTGGGAATTCAGGGGTGGGACAAGGAAGGGCAACCATTTTATGATCCCGAAGCACAAAGGGCTTTGGTCGAAGAATTCAGGAACTCCTGTAAACCACCCGTGAAACTGACCGAGCTGGATTGTCACATAAATGATCAGGAGTTCGCTGATAAGGCTTTGAATATATTTGATCAATGGCTTGATGAAGGAATTATCACCTCATAAATATTTTCAAGCACCACCCGACATATTGTGCTAAAAGAATTCTTAAGGAGTTACAAAGCAACGTCTTGTGAATATGATCTCTTCAAGTACAAGCCGAATTGAGTGGCCAACCCTATGGGTTATGGTATTTTGCTACGCAATGTGGGGAATTAGTACGACAATCCTTTACGAATTTTCAGCTATTTTGGGTTTTATATTCCTAACCTTGTCCATAACCTTGCACTCCTCGCTTCAACATGAGGTCATTCACGGTCATCCACTGCCCAATCGTTGGTGGAGTGAGGCTCTGGTTTTCCCTGCGGTGGGATTGTTGGTGCCCTATGAAAGGTTCAGGGATACCCATCTCAAACATCATTATGATCCAAATTTGACTGATCCATATGAGGATCCGGAAACCAATTATCTGGACCCAAAGGTTTGGAACAATCTTGCACGACCAATTCAGGGGATCTTGTTATTCAATAATACCTTGTCGGGAAGAATATTGATCGGACCGGCCATATCCCTGTTGATATTGACCTTGGATGATTTCAAGAATGCACGGTCGGGAGATTGGTCGATAACCAGAGCTTGGATTTTACATCTGGTCGGTATAATCCCCGTTTTGACTTGGGTCTGGTTAGTCGGCGATATTACATTGTGGTTGTATGTTGTTTCTGCCTATCTCGGTTTCGGCATGCTGAAAATACGAACCTATCTGGAACACCGGGCACATGAGCAACCCCGAGGTAGAACTGTCGTCGTTGACGACAGGGGGCCATTGGCTTTCCTCTTTCTCAACAACAATTTTCATTTGGTTCATCACATGCAACCTGAAGTTCCCTGGTACAAATTGCCAAAGCTCTTTGATGCCGACCGGGAAAGATACCTACAAAGAAATGAGGGTTATGAGTACAAGAATTACTTGGAGATATTCAGGCAATATTTCTTTACCAAAAAGGACCCTGTACCTCATCCCCTTTGGAAAAACGTCATCAAAACAGACGATGATCAGAAAAGTTGAGATAATCTGACCGAAGAGTTAGTGCTACTTTATGCAATTCCAGATTAATGTAACATTTGTCTGTAACAGGTCTATGATTACTTCCCTTTCCAAACAGGATCCCGTTTTTCAACAAAGGCCCTGGCACCTTCCTTTTGATCTTCACTTGAATACAACTTGTCCACGGTAACAAGTTGTCGTTTGGTAATTCGGTTGAGGGCATCCTGAAACCTGAGATTTTCAGCTTCCCGAACAATTTCCTTGGTAGCGGCATAAACTAGTGGAGGTCCTGCTTCAAGCAATCTGGCAAGTTCCCAGGTCTTTTCCCGGAGCTGATCAAATGCAACCACTTCCTTGACGATTCCCCACCTCAAGGCTTCATCCGTATCAAACCATCTTCCAGTTAGCAGTAAATCCATTGCAACATGGTATGGTATCCTTTTTGGCAATTTGACCGATGCAGCATCGGCAACAACTCCTGCCCTGATTTCGGGTAGGGCAAAGGTGGCATTTGTACTTGCCAGGATCAAATCACAGGATAGGGCGATTTCAAGACCTCCACCGCAGCAAATACCATTGACTGCACAAATGAGGGGCTTGTTCAGGTTTCCAAGTTCCTGGATACCGCCAAAGCCACCGATACCATAATCCCCATCCACGGCATCCCCATCCATGGAAGCCTTCAAATCCCAGCCGGCACAGAAAAACCTTTCTCCCCCGGCACGTACAATGCCCACACGCAAATCGGGATTGTCCCTGAAATCCATAAAGATATCACCCATCAGACGGCTGGTTTCAAGGTCAATGGCATTGGCCTTTGGTCGGTCAATCGTTACTTCCAGAATGCCTCCTTCGATGTGGGTTTTCACAGGTGCTTGTTTCATAATTTGTCACTTTCATTTGTAAATCGAGCCAGAATATCCACGGCATATCCACCCTTTTCTAATGAAATAAAGGGATTAATTTCAATCTCAACCAAAGATTGATGATTTTCAGTGGCGAAATCGGTTAGACAGGCAATTGTTTCAACCAGGCACTTGATGTCACCTCCTGGTTTGCCTCGGTAGCCCTCAAGGAGAGGGTAAATTTTCAACTTTCCCAAGGTCGTTGCTATTTCATGCTTGGTGACGGGTAACAATAAATGTTGCACATCTTGCCACAATTCGGAATGGATTCCTCCACTTCCCAAGGTGAGCATCAAACCGGTAGCAACATCATTGGTTATTCCGATCATTATTTCTGCCACACCGTTGGATACCAGTTCTTCGACAATGAATCCATTTGGGGAATCCATGTTTTTTGCAGCTTCAAGCAAGGCTTCACCCGATGCCAGGTTCAATACCACACCTCCGTTCTCGGTTTTGTGCAACAACCCCTGTGCCTTGAGTACAACCGGGTATTTCAATTCATCAATGCTGCTTTCGATTTCCACTTTGCTGGTAAAGTATTGAGCTCTTGGAAATGGAACATTACGGTTTGAAAGGATGTGGCGTATTTTCTGATCTTCAGTTGTAAAAATCGTACCCGAATTGAGACCCTTGATAATTGGAACAGGATCGGATGATTCCCATCCTTCACCAATATCCGCACAAATATCCGTAGCATTAAGGGCTTCTTGTAGGCCACAAAGAGGGATGATGTCTCGACTTAACAGGTGTTCACTTTGGTTTTCAGACATATTTTCTGGTAAGAGAGAAACAATTGCTGTCCGGGCACCGGTCATCTCCTTCGCCTTGAACCATGCATTTAATGTTTCATCCCACCCAAAGCCCTGACATCTATCTTCGCGGGGAAAATCCAGGACCAGATAAAGCAGATCTTGATTTCCCAGCATCATTCCCTGGAATACCTTGAACAATTCATCTTCGTTTCCCCATAAATAGGTATGGTAATCAAGGGGATTGGCCAGATGAACCCTGGAACCAAGAGCATTTTTGAGGGCATTTTTCTGTCGGGTATTGAGATTGACAAAATCAAGGTTGATTTTGTTCCCCAGATCGGCCATCAGGCAGGCTTCACCTCCGGAACAGGACATGGAAGCTACCTTTCTACCCTTGAGTGGTCCACCCAAGTGAAGGATTTTCAATGCTTCGATCATTTCGGGTATGGTGGAGGTCTGACCAAATCCCAAACGCTTCAGGAATGCCCGGGAACCTGCTGCTGAGCCCGCAATGGAACTGGTATGTGAATAGGTCAACAACGTAGCCTGTTCACTTTCTCCGACCTTCAGGACAACAATGGGGATTTTCTTTTTTCTTGCCTTAAGAGAGAGTTGTTCAAACTCACGAATGTCGCCAAAACCCTCAACATACAACCCAATGGCAGTTACCCTTGGGTCTTCCAACAGGTCACTTGCAATAGCCGCCATGCTGATTTTAGCCTGATTGCCGGTTGTTATTACATATCCAAGGGGTAAGCCTCTGGACTGCATTGTAATATTGATGGCAATGTTTGAACTCTGGCAGATTATTGCCACACCTTTATCACGTTTTTTCCCGCCATGAACATCTGGCCAAATTGGTATGCCATCCAGATAGTTTATCATGCCATAACAATTGGGTCCCAAAAAAGGCATGGAACCCGAGGCAGAGACAAGTTCTTCCTGATATTCCTTTCCTCTTTTGTCTTCCGCAACCGATTCGGCAAACCCGGATGCAAAGCATACGGCACCTCCAGCCCCCACCCCAGCCAAATATTCCATGATTGAAATCGATTCTTCCCTGCTTACACCTATAAAGGTACAGTCAGGTGGTTTGGGAATATCCCTTATTGATGGTAGGCATGGTATGCCCAACATATCCTTTCGGTTAGGATTGACAGGCCATATGGTTCCTTCGAACCCGGCCAGCAAACACTGCTTGACAACGCTGGCGGCCCAGTTGCCACCAACGGCAGCTATGGTTTTTGGTCGTAGAATTTTATTCAGATCCACCATCGGAGTTAACCCCCTAAGGGCCGAAGCAAATCCCGTCCGATTATATGTCTCTGTATTTCGGAGGTCCCATCCCAAATCCTTTCAACCCTGGAATCTCGCCAAAACCTTGCAAACGGCAAGTCATCCATAAGCCCCATGCCACCATGAATTTGAATACATTCATCGGTTACTTGGGCAAGCATTTCGGTTGCATAAAGCTTGGCACTTGCGATTTCCCGATTGGCGGGTAGTTGCCTGTCAAGTCGCCAGGCTGCCGAGAGGGTAAGCAAGTCAGCTGCATCAATGGCTGTGATCATGTCTGCCAGTTTGAAACTTACTCCCTGAAACTTGCCTATTTGCTGGCCGAATTGTTTGCGTTCAGCGGCATAGGGAAGGGTTAGTTCAAAGGCCCTGCGAGCTCTTCCTACACTTGTGGCAGCAACTGTCAATCTGGTTGCATAAAGCCAGGTTTCAGCAACTTCAAAGCCCCTGTGGACTTCACCAAGAATCTGGGCTTCCGGCAATCGGCAATCCTCAAATCTCAATATGCAGTTTTGATAGCCACGATGGGAGACCGAATTGTACCCCTTTGCAATTTCAAAGCCCTTGGTGTCGCGATCAACGAGAAAGGCTGTTATTTTCTTTTTTGGACCACGGGGTGTTTCCTCAACTCCTGTGGCAATGAACACGATGACGAAATCAGCAATGTCCGCATGTGATATAAAATGCTTGGTTCCGTTTATTACCCAATCGGTTCCATCCTGTTTGCCGGTGCATTGCATGCCTCTGACATCAGAACCGGCATTGGGTTCAGTCATTGCCAAAGCGTCAAATTTTTCACCCTTTACAGCAGGATACAGGTATTTTTCCCTTTGTTCATCTGTACAACCCATTAAAATGCCGGAGGGACGACCGAAGAAAACCGTCAAACCCTGGGTTCCACGGCCCAATTCCCTTTCAACAAGAGTAAAATCAAGGTGATTTAATCCCCCACCTCCAACTTCAATTGGCAGGTTACAGGCAAAAAACCCGATTTCCTTGCATTTCTTTGCAATCTCCATCCCCAGTTCTCTGGGAACCACTCCGGTTCTATCTATTTCACTTTCGTGCGGGTAAATTTCCGTTTCGACAAAATCCCTGACAGTTGAAACGATCATTTCCTGTTCTTCGCTCAGATCAAAATCCATTTTTCCCAATCCCGAATCCGGACAATATTTTCATCTAATGTATTTGTTTGTTTTGGTAATTTTGCTTACTTTAACTCGAAAAAATATACTACTGTCTCCAGTAAATTTTATGATGATAAATTTATGCTTTCGAAAAAGGAGATTTTTTCATGCTTGTATGTTTTTATTAAGCGAAGGAGATAGGATTTGACTTATCACAAAACACCGATCCGCTATGGCATGGTGGGTGGTGGAAAGACTGGCGGGATCGGAAAGGTGCATCGTACCTCGGCTGAAATGTTCGACCGCTTCAAGCTTTGCGCAGGTGTTTTTTCCTCCAACCCTGAGGTTTCCCTTGAATCTGCACTTGAATGGGGTGTTTCACCAGACAGAAACTATAGCACATACGAGGAAATGGCTGAAAGGGAAAGTGTCAGACAGGATGGTATACAAGCTGTAGTAATAACCACTCCAAACCATCTGCATGGTGGCCCCATCAAAGCCTTCATCAGCAAGGGTATCCATGTGATCTGTGACAAGCCCTTGACCATATCCCTTGATGAAGCAAGGGAGATTCAGGATGTTGTCCAGCGTTCCAATCGTGTATTCATGATGACTTATTGCTATACCGGGTATCCATTGGTCAGAGAAGCGAAGGCCAGGATTCTGCGGGGTGATATTGGTCAAATAAAAATGATAAAGGTCGAATATCCCCAAGGTCATCTGGCTACTCCAATTGAGAAAATGGGGTTGAAAACTTTTGAATGGCGGACAGACCCAGCCCGCTCCGGTCAGGGAGGTACCATTGCCGATATAGGTTCTCATGCTTTTCATATGCTCAGATATGTATCCGGCCTAAAGGTCAGATCCGTTTCGGCGGAATTGAGCGCCTTCATAAAAACAAGGAGGGTAGATGATAATGCCATCGTAAACCTCCGGCTGGAAAATGATGCCATTGGCTTG
Source organism: Paracoccaceae bacterium (assembly GCA_009842205.1). Classification (GTDB taxonomy): domain Bacteria; phylum Pseudomonadota; class Alphaproteobacteria; order Rhodobacterales; family Rhodobacteraceae; genus MPNP01. The sequence continues at coordinate 164,102 of VYFX01000063.1, forward strand.
ATTTGGGTCTCGCAGGCTGCAATAGGGCACGAAAACAGTTTGAATTTCAAGGTGTATGGCGATCAGGGAAGTCTGGAATGGTCCCATACCGATCCCTCCAAACTCTGGTTTTATCAATTGAACAAACCGAAGCAGCTGATTACCCGGGGGAGTGCGGAGACAACCTATGAAGCCAAAAGGGCAACCCATGTACCCGCCGGACATCCAGAAGGTTATTATGAGGCCTTCGCCAATCTCTATCTTGAAGCGGCAAGGGCAATTTATTCAGTAGACAACCACCTGGAAACTCCAACTGAGGTAGATTATCCGGGTATTGAGGATGGTTTTGAGGGTATGGCGTTTGTTTTTGCCAGCCTGGAAAGTGCTAAAAGGAATTGTGCCTGGGTTGATTTATGATCTGAGCCTTGCGGAATTTGGATCAGAATAGATTATTCCACCCGGGAGATCGCCAGACTTTCCAATAAATTATGTTCCGAAGTATCTCTCAATGAGGATAAAACCTTTTCAACGATATGGGTATGGTGCAAACCGGCATATTCCCTTTGCAATTCAGGCTTGTCCTGATCAAGGAACATGTCAGGCATATACATTGACCTCAGTTTCAGGGACGAGTCCATGAAACCATTCTCGCTGAGGAGGGAAAGAACCTGAGAGGCAAATCCTCCGATTGATCCTTCCTCAATGGTAATCAACAATTCGTGATGGGCTGCCAGGTAACAAATCAGCTCCTTGTCGAGAGGCTTGGCAAACCTTGCATCAACAACGGTGGTTGATATATCCAGTTTTTCGAGAGTTTGACTGGCTATGAGACAATCCTCCAATGGGAGACCATAGGACAATAAGGCAACCTGTGTTCCTTCTCGGAGAATCCTTCCCTTGCCGATTGGCAACAATTCTCCCCTGTAAGGGAGTTCAACCCCCAAGCCCGATCCCCTTGGAAATCTGAACGCGATCGGATGATCATCCATGGCTGCGGCAGTTGCAACCATATGCATCAATTCAGCTTCATCGGCCGGGGCCATGAGAATGAAATTGGGCAAGCAACCCAGATAAGCCACATCAAAGGCTCCACAATGGGTTTGTCCGTCTGCCCCGACATAGCCAGCCCTGTCGATGGCAAATCTCACTGGCAAATTCTGGATGGCGACATCATGGACAATTTGATCAAATGCCCTTTGCAGAAAAGTGGAATAAATGGCAACGAAAGGTTTGACTCCACCTGCAGCAAGACCTGCAGCAAACGTTACCCCATGTTGTTCGGCAAGTCCTACATCAAAGGTTCTTTCCGGAAAGATTTTGGCAAAATGGTTTAACCCGGTACCACTGGGCATTGCTGCCGTAATTCCCACAATTTTTGAATCAAGGTGTGCCTCCTTGATCAAACTGTCGGAAAAAACCTTGGTGAAAGAAGGGACATTCGCAAGTTTAGTGGGAGCTTGCCCGGTTTTCTTGTCAAATTGACCCACTCCGTGGAATTTGTCTGCGGATTGTTCAGCTGGCTTAAATCCCTTTCCCTTTTCAGTCAGGATGTGAATTAAAACAGGGCCGTCTTCCTTGTCGCTTTTGACCTTTTCCAATTCGGATACCAAATCATCGACATTATGCCCGTCTATGGTTCCGTTGTACTTGAACCCAAGTTGTTCAAACAGGGATGTTCTCTTGTCTGTCTTTTTCCTGGTTGAACCTTTACCATTACCTTTATCCTCTTCGGCCAATTCAACCAGATGATTGGCCAAAGCCCCTACGGGTGGTGCAATTGACATTTTATTATCATTCAGGACTACGATTATTTTATAGCCTAGTGAACCGGCATGGTTTATTGCTTCGTAGGCCATGCCTCCCGTCAGGGCTCCATCCCCAATGACAGCTATGACGTATCTGGTTTGGTTCTGGATGTTGTAGGCGACAGAAAAACCCAAACCGGCAGAAATCGATGTGGAAGCATGGGCTGTTCCAAAGGGATCGTATTCACTTTCGGAACGCTTGGTAAAACCGGACAAACCACCCCCTTTGCGAATAGTCCTGATTCGGTGTCTTCTTCCCGTGATAATCTTGTGGGGATAAGCTTGATGACCCACATCCCAAATGATTATATCCTTTGGAGTATCAAAAACCTTGTGCAAGGCCACAGTTAGTTCAACAACACCAAGGCTTGCACCCAAATGCCCACCTGTTTCCGAGACGACATCAATGACTTCATCCCTTAATTCGTCAGCAAGCTGTCGTAACTTGCCGGAATTGAAAGATTTGAGGTTTTTGGGAAAGCGAACCTGATTCAATAGTTTGGAAGAAGACATTGTTTTAGCTTTTTCAATTTGGTTATGGTCGAAACGAAGGAGATTAATTGAATAAGAATATTTTTCCTTTTGTGAACAAAAAAATTAAATATCTAAACGATTGTTGCTTAACTCTTTATGGCTATTTTAACCAGTTGATAAGATTATACACTATTTTATAATGAATTGTTTAATCAAAATCCCGCAAGCAAATAAGCCTTGTCCTTGTTTGACATTCTGTTTGACAAACTATTTCGAAACCTAATTTAAGGGGGCACATGATGGTTGAAAAGCCAGTTTCAGTAGGGATAGATATTGGGGGTGGCAGTACAAAAATCGGTCTCGTGGAGCCCGATGGGAACATAATTGTCAACGAAATTTTGAAATTGACGGAAATTGATGCGCCCGAAGATCTACTGGATGCTTATATTAACAAAATCAAGTCGTGGAAAGAGCAGTACAGGGATTTTCAAATACAGGCCATTGGTGTCGGAGTACCGGGTCATGTTATCAACGATCATAGGGCCACGGACATATGTAACCTGCCTTTTTTAAATCGTTTTCCACTTGCCGATTATCTGGAGGAAAATCTCCAGTTGCCAGTATGGATAGAAAATGATGCAACTTATGCAGGAGTAGGAGAATACCGATATGGATCTGGGCAGCAATCCGAACGCTTTCTTCTGGCAACCCTGGGAACGGGGATTGGTTTAACTTTTATCGAACATGGCCGCATCCACGCTACGGGTAATGGTACGCTAGGCGATATCGGTCACATGATTATCGACAGGAACCTAACGTTTCAATGTCGTAAGGGATGCTGGGGTTGTATCGAGTCAGTCGCTTCAGGAGTGGCAATCAGCCGGGATGCAAAACAGTTGGCCCAGAAATATCCTGAAAGTTATTTGGGCAAGGTTTTTGAGAGGGAAAATAGAGATCCTACGGTTAGACATATTATCGAGGGCTCATTCGAGGGTGATCCTGTCTGTATCGGCAAATTGAATGAAACTGCAGATTGGTTAGGACTTTGGGCCTGTAATGTTGTGCAAATTTTTGCACCTCATCGCTTTGCTTTCGGAGGTGGTTGGAGCGCCGCAGGACAGGGATTTATTGATAAACTTTATCAGCGAGCAAAATCAGTTGGAATCGAGGAATATTACAACCAGGTAACTTTCGTTCAGGCAACCAAGGGAAACCTTGCCGGAATTTTGGGTGCAGCCAGTTTTGCCTTCGATCATGCTGGAAATACCAGGGCTTGAAGTTACAAGACAGTAATTTTGTCCAATAACACCCAAGGCATAAGCGTAAAGATGGAAGCCTATTCTTTTATTGAGGTGTGATTTATGGATAATTGGCTTGGTTTATGTGTTGGGCAGAACATCCAACTGTTCCAGGTCAGATAAAAATTGCCTTTTTTCATTTTCTGACAAAGGTACAAGCGGAGGACAGAGATTTTCCCAGGAACTGTCTTTTGTTCTGAGAGCCTGATATGTTTTCATGGCTGGAATTAGTGGGTATCTTTGAGCCAATTGCCGTGCCATCACGACTTTTCTGAACAGCTGGTTCGGTTGAATGCCATGATTTAATGATTCTTTGGCAAGTGTTCCAAAGGCATTCAGGGAGCCCGAAATGATGCCTGCACAACCCATTTCAATGGCTTCAGGGATAAATTCCTCGGAAGAAGGATATACATGAAATCCAGCTTCTATGCCCCCGGTGGCTTCCACAAAGGCCCTCGTCTGTGAAATATCTCCTGAAGAGTCCTTCAAGCCACAAATCATCGGTTTGAAATCCTTGTAAAGTCTATTCACAATATCGGGTGGAAAGGAAACGGAACTCATTTGAGGGAAGTGATAGAGGTGAATTCTGACTTCGGGATTATCGACGGTTTCAACCAATTCCGAAAAATAGGAATACAAACCCTCCGCTGTCAGGTTCTTGTAATAGAAGGGAGGCAAAACAAGCACTTGCGTATAGCCATATTCGAGTGATTTGTGGATAAGTTCCACCGTATCCTGCAGGGCAGGACAACCAACTCCAATGATGGCATCCACAGGATGTATGCCGATATTCGAAAATAATTGTGGAATACTCTTGCGGGTATGAAATGGCAGGCTTGTGCCTTCACCTGTTGTCCCAAGCGGCGCAATTCCATCACATCCACCCTCATTCAATAAATATTGACAATATTCTCCCAGTTTCCCCGACTGGAGATTCCCCAAGTTATCCACCGGGGAAAGGGTGGCTGCAAAGATCCTGAATTGTCTTTTTACTTGATTTTCCAATGGTTAAAATCTAACCTCTTTGATGTACCTGATCGGAAATAGCCAGGCTCAGGTAGCAATTAATAAAAAATCCTGAAATTTAAATCAAAAAAAAAAATTGCTTTTTGTCGATTATTAGACTAAATATGTTTTGCAATCGTATGCAAAAAAATATTTTTTTGCGATAATCAGGGGAAAGGCCAAAGGCTTATGGCAGAAATTCAGCTTAAAAACGTTACCAAGAGATGGGGTAATTTTGTTGGAGTTGAAAAATTTGATTTAACCATTGCTGACAGGGAGTTTCTAGTACTTCTTGGTCCCTCGGGTTGTGGCAAAACCACAACCATGAGAATGATTGCCGGTCTAGAGGAGGTAAGCGAGGGAGAAGTTGTAATCGACGGTACGGTAGTCAATGATCTTGATCCCAAGGATCGGGATGTAGCAATGGTTTTCCAATCCTATGGCCTTTACCCCAACATGAATGTGTTCGAGAATATAAGATTCCCCTTGAAAGTCAGGAAAATTGATCCAACCACCCACGATGAAAGGGTCAACAGGGCAGCTCAAATGGTCGAATTGATGGATTTCCTGCATCGCAAACCGGCCGAATTGTCAGGTGGCCAAAGACAAAGAGTGGCGTTGGCACGGGCAATTGTAAGGGAACCGAATGTTTTTCTGATGGATGAACCCCTTTCCAATCTGGATGCCAAATTGAGGGTTTCGACCAGGGCCCAGATCAAGAACCTGAGTCACGAGTTGCAGGTAACAACGGTTTACGTAACCCACGATCAGATTGAAGCAATGACTTTGGCTGACAGGGTTGTCGTCATGAACAGGGGAATCGTGCAACAGGTTGGAACACCGGAAGAAATTTATGATTATCCCGCCAACACGTTTGTAGCAGGATTTATTGGTTCACCTGCCATGAACCTTGTTGATGGAGCTATCAGTAACAAAGTCTTTGAAGCCGAGGGAATAAAAATTACGGACCTGCCATATCCGGATGGCGAGGTTACTCTTGGTTTCCGTGCCGAAGATGCTGATCTCGTGGAGGAGGAAGGCGAAATCAATGCCCCCATTTATACCATTGAATTGCTGGGGGACGCTACCATGCTGACAGTCAAGGTGGCCAATACGCTTGTTTCAGTCAAGGCAAGGAAAGATTACAGGGCAGAAATTGGAGAAAATGTTTCAATTTCTGTACCTGCACCAATTTGCCAGGTGTTTGAAAGGGCATCGGGTAATGTCATAACGATCAACTAGTGATCGGTATCCCAACGACCCTAGGGTCATAAATTATTTCCACAATATAGTATCTTGATAGTGTCTTGTGGTAGAAAAGGAGAAAAAGCATGAAGAAGTTTTGCACCGCAGTTGTTGCAGCACTATTGCTACCCGGTTCATTATGGGCAGCTTGTGCGTATGACAACCAGGTAGAAATAAAATCGCTTTCAGCTGGTTTCCAGGCATGGAAATCCGTTACCGATGCCATGGCTGAATGTGGTAATTTCCAGGCCGAGCTGGACCAGGAATTCAGAGACAAGCAGGTTGAGGCCTTTGCCGCCAACCCATCGCTTTATCACATTGGCGGGGTATCGAATTCAACTCTTGTTCCACTGGTCAACAACAATCTGGTTCGTCCGCTGGATGATCTTGTTGCCCAACATGGAGGTCAACTGTCCGAGAATCAGCTGATCAGGCAAAATGGTCAGGTTGTGGCGATTGCCATGATGGTCAATGCCCAGCACCTGATGTATCGTCAGGATATCCTTGATGATCTGGGTATTGCCGAACCTGCAAACTATGAAGAGGTTTTGGCTGCTGCTGCCAAGATTGACGATGCAGGTGTTGTGGATTATCCTCTGGGAGCTACCTGGAAAACAGGTTTCAACATTGCCCTGGATTTTGTCAATCTGTTTCTTGGAGAGGGTCAATCCCTCATCAATGATGATTTGTCACCATCGATCAACAATGAAACCGGAATGTATGTTCTTGAAACCATGGGTCGTTTAAAGGACTACATGGATCCGGAAATTCTTGTTTCGGATTCAACCTATGTACAACAGCAATTCCAGCAAGGCAAGATAGCCATGGCCAACTTGTGGGCCAGTAGGGCAGCTGCCATGGATGATGAGGCAGAAAGCCAGGTTGTAGGTTTGGTCACGATGGCCTCCGCGCCCATGGGATCAGTTCGTCCGGCATCAACCCTCTGGTGGGATGGAACTGTCATTGCTTCCAATATCACTGACGAAGAAGCAGAAGCTGCCTTCCGGTTGATTATGGAAGGAATGGACACGGAAATGGTTCAGGCAAACAATGATGATGCCATTTGGATCATTGATGGTTTTGTTCCTGGCAAGAGTGCTGCAGGTGCCTTTGCAACGGCCGCCAATGGTGCTGCACCATATCCTGCAAGTACCGAATTCGGAATCATTTTCAATGCTCTTGGTAATGGGCTTGCTGCCTATATCACTGGAGAAAAGGATGCTGCCACAACTCTGGCAGACATTGAGAATGAATATCTGGTCGGTGCCAAGGAAGCAGGCTTGATTCAATAGTTAGAACTTTTCCGGGGGTGGTTATCCACCCTCGGCTATTCATAAAAACAAGGAATCCTTTGGGTGAAGTTCAGGGTTTTTGTAGCGTTTGCAGGTCCATCACTGTTGCTTATGCTGATTTTTATTGCGATTCCCCTGGTCAATGTATTTTTACAAAGTTTCTATAACACTCAGTCCATTTTTGAAACCGTTGAAATTGAAACCTGTACCCCAGGTTTTGGTACCCAGACCTGTATAACCGAATCAGAAACTCGGCCTGTTCTGGGTGAAGACGGTAAAGCCTTGGAAAAAACCATTTTTGTCGGGTGGGAAAGCTATCGCAACATTCTTAGACCAGATCAGGCTTGGCAAGCGGTAAAACAATTAAACTGGTCTGGTCTGATGGCAATCGATTTCTGGAAAGCCCTGAGATTTACCCTGACGTTTACACTCATTTCCCTGCCTTTGGTCATTGGCCTGGGATTGGTCATTGCAGTCGCGGTCAACAGCCTTGCCAAATCCATCAGGGGTCAGGTGATTTTTGTATCATTGCTCCCTTTCATTATTACCCCGGTAATCGGTGCCCTCTCGATCAGATGGCTTTTTATCGGTGATGGAATTTTGACAGCACTGCTGGAATGGTGGCTACAGATGGACATTGCTATGTTTGCTCAAGCTTGGACCATTGAATTGATGATGCTGTTTTATCGAGTCTGGCATGTAGCACCCTTTGCTTTCGTGGTGTTTTACGCAGGACTACAAACAGTCAATAACGATACCCTAGAAAGTGCCATAATTGATGGAGCAAGTCGTTTCGAAAGGTTGCGGTATGTTGTTATTCCTCACCTCATGCCCCTAATCATTTTTGTGTCCCTGATCCATTTGATGGACTGTTACAGGGTATTTGAGGAAATTGTCGGATTTTCATCACAGGCTCATGTCATCTCCCTACAATGGTTGACCTATGACTTTCTGATACCTGATGAATCCGGCAATAGGTCAATATCGAGGGCTTCCGCCAGTTCCATGTTGACCATGATCGGTATCGTCATTATTTTGATCCCACTCCTGCGAAAGACATGGAACGATCATCGGGCGAGGGTTCTATAATGTCGGTACCCAAAGCCCTTCAGATGCCAATTGGCCTCAAGGTAACAACGGTGGGTTTTATTACCTTTTGGTGTGTAATTGCAGCCTTTCCCATATTCTGGATTGCCGTAATGAGTTTCAAGGAGCCTCTGGATTCCTTTGCTTCCAACCCGTTAAGTGTCATTTTCGGCCCCTCAACCCGGGAAAGTGGCAAGGGTCTGTCTGTCTTTGACATCATTATCGGTCTGTCGTTCATCTACTTTATCTACCGGTTCGCAATTTATCATCTCCCCAAGTGGATCAGCAAGTATTCACCCTTCAATCTCATTGTCATTGGCTGGTTGCTGGGGGCCTTGTTCGTTGCCTTGGTTGTGGTTCTTGTTTTCGGTGTATTATTCCCACCCATCCTGGCCTTCGTCAACGGCTTCACAGGCTTTCTGGGAACCCCAATCATCGGCTTCACCACGGAACATTATCTGTCAGTTTGGGCCGAAAATGAATTCTACCGAAATTTCATCAATTCCATAATCGTTACCCTGGGGGTTGTAACGATTTCACTTTCCATCGGTACCCTGGCAGGGTATGGGCTGGCTCGATCAGGATCTGACATCGCCTTTTGGATTTTGATTGGTGCGCTGATTTTCAGGGCACTTCCCCATTCAGTCTTGGTATCGGGTTATCTTCCGGTCTTTGTCAACTCTGCTGAATATCTACGCCCCATACTTGGGGATCAAGCTCCCACCTTTTACGGACAGCCGCTGGCTGTTATCATGGTATTGGTAGCGATAAACCAGCCCTTCACCATTTGGATGCTGCGGTCCTTCTTTCAGAATATACCAAAGGAGCTCGATGAGTCGGCCAGGGTTGACGGGTGTACACATTTTAAGGCCTTCCGTTGGGTCATCATGCCCATCATGTGGCCTGGTGTCATCACTACCGGACTGTTCAGTTTCCTTCTGGCTTATAATGACTTTCTGGTAACCTCCCTTTTGCTTGATGCCCAGAACCAGACCATGGTTCCGGCTATTGCCGGATATTTCAACCGTGAAACGACAACTACCGATCAGGTTGAGGCTGTGGCAGCAGCCGTATCGATTACAGCCCCGCTCTTTTTACTGGTTATGGTTTTCCAAAGGCAGATAGTCAGCGGATTGACCGCCGGGGCAGTCAAGGGATAGCAGATCATCATGGTTGTACTACTGAATGGGGGAGGGTGTCTTGTCAGGTAAACGACCGGAACAGGCTGTCATGACGAGGGATACCGACTTGTCCAGGACCGAAGAGACCAAGATGGTCATAGAACAGATGGTTGATGGATTGAATGATCATCGCATTGAAGATATAGGTGAGTATTTTGCAGATGATTTCCGATGGATGGGAAATTATGGCTGTGGCATCAAGAATGGGTTGCGTGAATTTCAGGAGAATTGGCAAAAACCATTTCAGGCAGCCTTTTCGGAGAAGGTCTGTGTTGATGAGGCCCGGTTGTTCATGGGAGAATGGGGAGCAGCCTTCGGGCGTCAGGAGGCAATACATTCGGGCGAATTCATGGGGGTCAAGCCTACTGGGAAAAAGGTAGAAATCAGATACATGGATTTCTGGAAGGTTGAGAACAAAAAGATTGTTGACAATTGGGTCATGGTTGATTTCCCGTTTGTCCTCAAACAGCTAGGGGTGGATATATACGAAGGAGAAGGTTGGGAGGAATTTGACAATGGTAACAAAATTCCACCGACACCAAAAACTGGAGGAGAATTAGATTGAGCATAGAAATATTGAAGGATGGTATTTCCGAGGAGCAGAAAAATCAGGATGAGCAGAAAACCAGAGAAGTTGTTTCGGATGTCCTGAATGGAATAAAAACACGTGGTGACAGTGCAGTCAGGGAATATTCTGAGAAGCTGGACAATTATTCCCCTGCTTCCTTTCGGCTCTCCGATGAGCAAATCCAGGATTGTATCAATCAGTTATCCGATCAGGTCATACATGACATAAAATTTGCCCAAACCCAGATACGGGAATTTGCCAAGGCCCAAAAGGATGCCTTGAAGGATATTGAGGTCGAACCAATTCCGGGAGTAATCCTTGGACACAAGAACATTCCGGTACAATCGGTCGGGTGCTATGTACCGGGTGGTAAATACCCGATGGTTGCATCGGCCCACATGTCGGTGGTTACAGCCTCGGTTGCAGGAGTCCCGCGAATTGTGGCAACAACCCCACCTTACAAGGGCGAACTCATTCCGGCCGTTATCGCGGCCATCCATTTTGGTGGTGCGCACGAAATCTACATAGTCGGGGGTGCCCAGGCCATTGGAATGTTGGCCTATGGTACCGAAACTGTTTCCAGTGTCGATATGGTGGTTGGTCCTGGAAATGCCTTTGTCGCTGAAGCCAAGCGTCAGATTTTTGGTCCTGTCGGAATTGATTTGTTTGCCGGTCCAACTGAAACGATGGTTATCGCCGATGATACCGTTGATGCGGAAATTTGTGCCACTGACTTGCTGGGTCAGGCCGAGCACGGGATCAATTCACCAGCGGTTCTGGTTACCAACTGTCGCAAGCTAGCCGAAGGAACCCTTAAGGAGATAGATCACTTGTTGGAAATCCTGCCAACCGCCAACCTGGCAGCTCCAAGTTGGCATAATTATGGTCAGGTTTATCTTTGTGACACCTATGAGGAAATGCTCCAGGTTGCCAATGAAATAGCCTCCGAACACGTTCAGGTCATGACCGACCGGGATGATTGGTTTTTGGAACATATGACTTCCTACGGGGCTTTGTTTTTGGGGCCCAGAACCAATGTTGCTAACGGTGACAAGGTGATTGGAACCAATCATACTTTACCCACAAAAGGTGCAGGAAGGTATACTGGTGGTCTTTGGGTAGGTAAATTCCTGAAAACCCACAGTTACCAGAAGATAACCAGTGACGAGGCCGCAACCTTTGTGGGAGAGTATTGCTCAAGGCTTTGCCTGCTGGAGGGATTTGTCGGGCATGCCGAACAGGCCAATATAAGGTTGCGTAGATATGGCGGCTTGAATGTTCCTTACGGAAAACCACCTTCATAGGTATAGAAGAGTGGGAGAAGCCTCAATGGTCATGGAAATTCCGAAAACTCCCTCGTTCCGGTTGGAGGGTCGCAAGGCTCTTGTAATCGGGGGAGGTCAGGGCATCGGATTGGCTTGTTCCACAGCCTTGGCCGAGGCAGGTGCAGAAGTCATGATAGCTTCGAGGAATAGTGCCCGCATAGCCGAGGTTGTGGATGAAATGAATACACGCGGTTTCAAGGTTGCCGGGTATAAGCTGGATGTTTCCAGTGTACAGGAAATAAGAAATTTCCTGCAGGAGTTCGGACCATTCGATATTCTGGTCAATTCGGCTGGCATGGCCCGCCATGCATCCTCATTGCAGGTCGAGGAAATTGATTACGACATGGTCATGGATATCAATGCCAGAGGTGCCTATTTTGTTGCCGTTGAAGCGGCTAGGGGAATGGAGCAGCTGGGAGGCGGTTCAATTATTCAAATTTCCAGCCAGATGGGTTTGGTGGGTGGTCTTGATCGTTCGGTTTATTGTGCCTCCAAGCACGCCATTGAGGGAATGACCAAGGCCATGGCCATGGAATGGGGAGAAAAGAACATCCGGATCAACACGATTTGTCCGACCTTTATCAAGACCGAGTTGACCAGGGATACCTTGAATGACCCTGACAAGGTTGAATGGATAAAATCAAAAATCAAATTGGGACGCTTGGGTGAACCGGAAGATATCATGGGTGCAGTGGTTTTTCTGGCTTCAGATGCCTCTTCCCTTATTACCGGAACCAACATAGTTATTGACGGAGGTTGGACAGCGGGTTAAATCCCGGGTTCCGCAATTGGATTATCGATGGGCAAAGTAACTTCACTAGATGTAGCCAGGAAAGCCGGGGTCAGCCAATCGGCTGTAAGCAGAACCTTTACCGAGGGAGCATCAGTTTCCGTGGGAATGGCCAAAAAGGTTCGCAAGGCTGCGGATGAGCTTGATTACAGACCGAATATTCTGGCCCGTTCGCTGATTACCGGCAGATCTCGAATCATCGCCCTCGTTGTGGGCTACCTTGATAACCAGTTCTATCCCGATGCCTTGGAAAAACTTTCCCGGGCTCTCAAGGAAAAGGGTTACCACATACTGGTGTTCCTGGCTTCGAATGAATCAGAACAGGAAGCCCAGAAGGTTGTCGATGAGTTGATTGATTATCAGGTTGATGGGATTATTGCCGCTTCGGTTTCCCTTTCTCACAGTTTGGCCAAAAGATGCAAGACCCAAAATATTCCCATCATGTTGTTCAATCGGAGGCAGGACAATCCATCGCTTTCATCCGTAACCTCAAATAACTTTCTTGGTGCCAAGAAGGCAACGGAGTATTTGTTGGCAACGGGACATAGGAAACTGGCCCACATTTCCGGTTGGAGTGAAACATCTACAGGTAAGGAAAGAGCGGCTGGATTTGCATGTGCTCTGGAAAAATTCGGTTTGGAACCCTACGATATCATTGATGGAATGTACAATCGGGAGACGGCAATTGAAGCCACGAGAAAATTATTTTCGAAAAAAACCGGTTTGCCGGATGCAATTTTCGTTGGCAATGACCATATGTGCTTTGCAGTGATGGATTCCATCAGGTACGACATGGGTTTGAGAATTCCTGAAGATGTTTCCATCGTAGGTTTTGATGACGTTCCATTGTCTTCTTGGCCTGCATATAATCTCACCACAGTAAGACAACCTATAAACAAGATGATTCAATCGACCATAAAAGGATTGATGAATTTGATTCATAATGATTTAACCGAACCTAAACAGCTTCAATTAGAAGGAAAACTAATAGTTCGTGGAACCACGACTAACAGACTAAAGGAAAAATAATGTCGAAATACAGCTCATTTCCGGAATTCATTCTGGGCATAACTTACGAAATATGGGAAGAAAGAGGCATCAACAAAATCAAGGACTACTATCATAAGGATACGATTGTGAGGTCGGCAGATGGCGTTGTAAAAGGAAATGACAATGTCATCAAGGCAACCAGGGAAACCCTGGCTGAATTTCCTGACCGGGTATTGTTGGGTGAAGACGTAATCTGGGCCCAGACGGGAGAAAACAGCTGGTTATCTTCACACCGTATACTGTCCAAGGCCACCCACAGTGGTGATGGAAGATATGGATACCCTTCCAAAAAGGAAATCATCTACCGGGTCATAGCCGATTGCCATGCTGTCAGGCATCCGGAGTTCGGCTGGGTCATCAATGACGAGTGGTTGGTACGTGACCAGGGTGCAATGTACAGGCAAATAGGATTGCCCTATGATCGGGATGAGCATTATCTGGATCCGCTGGATGATCCAATGGACCCACTTGGTGTGGAAATCAAGGGGCCCTACCTTGGTCGGGGCAATGAGGTCGAACCGGGTCTGATCTACGAACAACATTTGAAGAACATTGTCAATGGCGAGGTTTCTGAAGTTGCCAAAATGTATGATCGTGCCTGTCATTTGGAATTGGGAGAAGGGCGTACCGTCCACGGTATTGACGAGGCCGAGAAATTCTGGATTTCGTTGCGGGCTTCCTTTCCTGATTCCGAACTTGTCATTGACCATCGGATTGGTCAAATAGAAGAAGGGAAACCTCCCAGATCTTCTGTCAGGTGGAGACTCAGGGGACCACATTCCGGATATGGTCTGTTTGGTGCACCAAGTGGCCAATTCGTTGATGTAATGGGCATATCCCATGCAGAGTTTGGCCCATCGGGGATTTTGAGAGAGTACATTGTTATTGATCATGTTTCCGTTTGGAAACAAATCAACCGGGATGACGAAGTCACCTTTTCATACATGTTTGATGATGAGGGCGATGATGACGATGACGAGGATGATGATGACAATGAAGAAACATTATTCTGAAACACAATCAATAAAAACTGTTAGGCATGGGGAGTTCATCCCCTGCCGGACAGCCTTTATAGATACCCACACCCCGGGCTCGAATCTGAAGGAAAACTTCACCATCGTTGGTGGCGGTGTGTCCGAGAGTCCGGATCAGCATGTACATATTGTCGATACGCCCGGATTTAACATCGGTGCCGCTGGCCAGCCCCCCAAATGCCGCAATTCCCTTCACTCGCACCGCACAGCAGAGGTATTCATTGCCCTGAAAGGCCGTTGGAGGTTTTTTTGGGGACGCTATGGAACCACAGGCGAAGTAACACTTGAGCAGGGAGATATTATCAATATCCCGACCGGTATTTTCCGTGGTTTTGAAAATATCGGCCAGGAATATGGCATGCTCTTGGCCATTCTGGGTGGAGATGATGCTGGAGGAGGTGTGATTTGGGCTCCCCAGGTCATCGAGGAGGCCAAGGATCATGGATTGATACTTGCCGAAACAGGTAAATTATATGATTCAAAGAAGGGTGAATCCCTTCCCGATGGGATAAAACCCATGCCCCCGCTTACCGAGGAAGAACTCAAGCAATTTGTTGAACCCACACCTGAGCAGGTCGTGCCCAATTATGTTGCCAGAAAATGGGATATGGTTGCCCTTTCCAACGGAACACCCGCCGATGTGATTTCGAGCGGGGGAATGCTGGTGGACAAGCCCGGTTTTGAGGTCAGCTTTCTTTCTCACAATACTGAAGGGGTAACCTATTCAACCGATCACAGTGAAGTATTGATGGCAACCGAAGGTCATTGGAGAATTAGGTGGGAAGATAGCGAGCAAATATTGGCTCCTGGTGATGTATCCCTTCTTCCGAAGGGTGGCAAAAGAAAGATTGAATCTGCCGTATCCGGTGAGGCGGGTTTATTTCGGGTAACAGGGACGGATGACCCGGCGGGACCAACCTGGAAATTTCCACCTCAAGCTTGATTGGTAGTAGTAAAACGTAGAAAAATGACAATTTTGACCACCCATGTCGGTAGCCTGCCAAGAAGTAAGGAAGTAGTGGATTTTCTTTTTGCCCGGGAAAGGGGTGAAGATTATGATCAGGCGAAATTTGATGAGGTCATGCAGAAGGCCACTCTTGAGACAGTAAGGAAGCAGGTTGATGCCGGTATTGATTTTGTTTCGGATGGTGAGACCTCAAAGATTTCCTATGCCACTTATGTAAAGGACCGGTATTCGGGTTTTGCAGGTGATGCCCCCAGACAGCCTCCAGCGGACCTGCTTGAATATCCTTCATTCCTTGAGCGGCTCGCTTCCGAAGGTGGGACACCAAAATATTCCCGTCCCTGTTGTGTCGGAAAAATTGAATCCAGGGGACAGGGGGAATTGCTGAAGGATATCAACAACCTCAATCTTGGCATCAGGGAGGCAGGTGCAAGGGGTGGTTTCATGAATGCTGCCTCACCTGGCGTTATCAGTTTGTTTCTGCCAAACAACTATTATTCCTCACGGGAAGAGTACCTGCATGAACTCGGCCAGGTCATGAAGGAGGAATACAGGACTATTGTCGATAATGGGCTGATCCTTCAGTTGGATTGTCCGGACTTGGCCCTGTCAAGACACATGTTGTTTGCTGATCTGACTGATGATGAATTCGTTGAAATTGCCGGGCAGAATGTCGCAGTACTCAATGAAGCCCTTGATGGAATTGATCAGGACAAGGTAAGGGTCCATATTTGCTGGGGCAATTATGAAGGCCCCCATACCTGTGATATTGGCATGGAAAAGGTATTCTCAACCTTGATTAAGGTAAATGCCAAATTCCTGCTGTTCGAAACTTCCAATCCCAGACATGCCCATGAATGGGTGATTTTCAGGGAAAGATTTGAACAGATACCGGATGACAAGGTCCTGATTCCAGGTGTGATCGATTCCACGACAAACTTCGTCGAACATCCGGAGGTCGTGAAGCAGCGTTTGGAAAGGTTTCTTGAGTTCGTTCCCAAGGAAAGACTTATGGCAGGATCAGATTGCGGATTTGGAACCTTCGCAGGTTTTGGAGCAGTTGATCCTCAGATAGCGTATGCCAAATTAGCCAGTCTTTCCCAAGGAGCAAAGATGATTGCATGAATCCCGAGCCGATTGTATTGATTCCGGGGCACATGTGCGATCATCGGGTTTTTCATGATCAGGTCAAGGACGTTTTCAATGATCGGGATGTATCAATACCTGTAATCACCTGTTCGGAAAGCATAACAGGTATAGCCGAAATGACACTTGCTTCCTGTCCTCCAACATTTGCGCTCGCAGGACACTCAATGGGCGGAATTGTCGCCATGGAGATGTATCGTCTGGCACCTGAGCGGATTTCCCGCCTAGCCTTGATATCCACCAATCACAAGCCTGAAAAGCCAGAGGTTGCCCGCCAGAGGGAAGCCAGAATCGATTCGGTAAAAAAGGGCAATCTCAGGGAAGTAATCAGGGACGAAATGAAACCGGCCTATCTCCATGATGGCCCATATAAAGACCTATTCCTTAAATTCATCATGGTTATGGCATTGGATCTGGGTGCAAGTGTTTTCATCAAGCAATCAAGAGCTTTGATTTCCAGACCGGATCAGACTGCAACCCTGAGCCAAGTAGATGTGCCCGTGGCCCTGATTTTTGGTGAGGAGGATCAGCTGTGCCCGCCTGAATATCATTTTGCCATGAAGAATCTCATATCTCATGCCGAGATTTTTGCTATCAGTGAATCAGGCCACATGACCATGATCGAACAACCAAGTAAATTTGATAATGCATTGAAAGAATGGATCAGCTTGCAATGACAAGACAAGTAGTGGAATTTATCCAGGGATATGACACACCGACAATTGTAAATGCCATTGAGGTTGCCTTGGGTACAAGAGATTTTCATAACTATACCAAGAAACCTCTGGTTGCATCTGACCTTTCGGCAGGTGCCATCGTCGGCTGGGCTGTGACTGCCCGGATCAGGGCCAAGCATGCCCCAACTGAAACCCAGGAAACACTGATTCAGAGAAGAACCGAATACTATCATTACCTCAAGGCTTCGAGGAAACCATGTATATTGGTCATGGAGGATTTGGATTTTCCAGATACCCGTGGAGCCTGGTGGGGAGAGGTCAACTCCAACATTCACAAGGGATTTGGTCTGGAAGGTGCACTAACCAATGGTCAGGTTAGGGATCTGGACGAGCTTATTGAAGGGTTTCCCATATTTGCTGGATCGGTCGGTGTCAGCCATGCTTTTGTACACCTTGTCGATATGGGCAAACCAGTAAATGTCTTGGGATTAGAGGTAAGTGAAGGGGATTTGATCCATGCAGACAAACATGGTGCTACGGTCATTCCCGAAAACCTGATCGATAGCATCCCGGGGTGTATTGAGAAACTAATCCGGGGAGAAAGCCACGTGATCAATGCTGCCCGCCGCGATGGAGGGATTGACATAGACCAGTTAACCGAAAGCTGGAACAAATTCGGTAGGGAAATAAGAAACTAGAAATCAATTTTTCCGCATGAAATTCAGAACCAGGGGTCGGATATTGTTCAGCCATACCTTGCCCGAGAATATGCCATAATGACCTGCCTTCGGTTCCACATGGCTTGCTTTCTTGTCATCTGGCAAACCGGTAAGAAGCTTCAGTGCAACTGAACATTGACCTGGTGCTGAAATATCATCATTTTCACCTTCCACAATTTTGACGGCAGTTTTGGAAATCTTGCTCAGATCAACCCTGCGACCTTTGACAGTAAAACAGTTCCTGGCGATTTCCCGACTTTTGAAAATTCTCTGAACCGTTGAAAGGTAAAACTCTGCCGTCAAATCCATTACTGCCAGATATTCATCATAAAAGTCATTATGGCGATCATGGTCTGATGCTTCGCCCCTGGCTGTATTGAGAATCTGGTTCATGAAGGACAGGGAATGCTTATGGGCATTCATGGACATGAAGGAAGTGAGCTGGATAATTCCTGGAAATACCAACCTGCCGACGCCATTATATCCTGAACCGACATTTTGGATAAACAAATGTTCCAGCTGTCCCATGGTGACCGAATTACCAAAGTCGGTGACCTCAGTTGGCGCTGCGTTTGGGTCGACCGGTCCACCGAAC
Source organism: Paracoccaceae bacterium (assembly GCA_009842205.1). Lineage (GTDB taxonomy): Bacteria > Pseudomonadota > Alphaproteobacteria > Rhodobacterales > Rhodobacteraceae > MPNP01. Next base: position 182,335 of record VYFX01000063.1, read on the forward strand.
AAGATCATGGATTTGGGTTGTTTGTCCGGTTCATCCTCGGCAATCATGGCGGTTGCTGCCAAGGTTAGCGGGACGGGCTGGCATACGGAAATTATATGGGTATCAGGTCCCATGAACAGGATGAACTCTCTCAGATATTCCGTGAAGTCCTCAACATCAAATTTTCCTTCTGAAACAGCTATGTCACGTGCGTTCTTCCATTCCGTGATATAAACCTCGCAATCAGGTAGCAAACTCCTGACGGTTTTTCGCAATAGGGTTGGATAATGTCCCGACATGGGAGCAATAATCAGGACCTTTTGTGGCATTTGGGTACGATCAATTACCCGGAAATGCTTGAGTTTGCAGAAAGGTCTGTCCAGTAGAACATCTTCCGTAACCAGGTATTCCGTATGATTTGAAACGATGCTATGAATATTCCAGTCGGGTTTTTCGACTATTCTGCTGAATGACCGTTCAACAACCTTTCCCCATGAGGAAAAGGTTTTGGGTATGAAGCTGCTTGAGAAACCAAAATAAGGGAAGGACCAAAAGGTTTTTGCGGATGCTCCCATCCATTCAAAGGCTAATCTGGCACTTTCCGTAGTATCATATGAATAATGGCTTCTCATCCCCACCCCTTCTACATTATTTAAATCTTAATCTTGAGTACGATTATTCGGTACTTATTTAGGTATAGGTTAATAGATTGAAATATGGAATAAGCAAGATGCTTCCCTCAAGTGAAAAATCTGAAAAATTTCAGGAAAATCTTCAAAAGATTGAGGAATTAAGCAAACGACTGATTGAGGTTCTTTCAAACAAGAGCAACGAAAATCAGAAATTCATGCAGGCTGACCAGGAATTGGTAGCAAGGACAGGTCTTGCCTCCCTGAACGATATGGTATCGAATCCTTCTAAACTATTCGAAAGTCAGGTTTCCTATTGGGGGCAGTCCCTGAACCTGTGGATGGAAGCCCAGAAATCCTTGGTGGATTTCCCGAACAGTTCTGAAACAGTTTCAAAATCAGCCAATCAGGACAAGAGATTCAAAAACGAGCTTTGGGATACCCCTTATTTCAAACTCATTAAGGACCATTATTTTCTCAATTCCCAGATGATAAAGAGTTATTTCGAAAACATCGACGGTTTAAACGATAGTGATCGCAAGAGAATTGAGTTTTTTTCACAGCAGATAACAGACATGTTGAGTCCAGCAAATTTTCTGGCAACCAATCCCGAGGCACTGGACAAGGCTATGAAGACCGAGGGTCAATCGCTGGTAAATGGATTGGAAAACCTGGTCAGGGATCTCGAAAAGAACAATGGGGACCTGCAGGTTACACTTTGCGATCCTGATGCTTTCAAGGTTGGGGAAAATCTTGCCACTACAGAAGGTAAGGTGGTGTTCAGGAACGAACTGTTCGAATTGCTTCATTACCATCCCAAAACAGAGAAGGTCAAGGAGGTTCCTCTCGTAATCATACCCCCTTGGATAAACAAGTATTACATTCTTGACCTGCGTCCTGACAATAGCTTCATCAAGTGGGTGGTAGAACAGGGTTATCAGCTCTTTGTCGTAAGCTGGGTAAATCCTGACAGTTCCCATCGTGATGTGGGTATGGATACCTATACATTGGATGGATGCATAAAAGCCATCGATGAGGTATGCAAATATACCGATTCAAAAGAGATCAATGCCATAGGTTATTGCATAGGTGGAACCCTGCTTGCCATGGCTTTGGCGTATATGAGCAAGACCAAAACCAATAAGGTCAAGTCTGCAACCTTTTTCACGACTCTGATAGATTTCACCGACATCGGTGAATTGGGAATTTTCCTTGGTGATGATTTCATCAATGGTGTTGAGGAGATTCTTGGTGAAAAGGGATATCTCCCTGGAAAGAACATGGCCAATGCCTTTTCCTACCTGCGTGCCAATGATCTCGTTTATGGACCGGCTATCAGAAGTTACCTGCTAGGGGAACCACCCATGGCATTTGATCTTTTGCATTGGAATGGAGATTCAACAAATTTGCCGGGTCGAATGGCGAGGGAATATTTCCAAGACATCATCAGGGAAAATTTGTTTACCAATGGAGAATATGAACTGAATGGTGTCAAATTGTCTCTGGAGGATATTAATGTGCCTCTTTCAGCAGTGGCTTGCGAATCTGATCATCTGGTTGATTGGAAAGTCTCATTCAATGGTATCAGGATGATGAAGAGTCGCAGCAAGAAATTGTTCCTGGCCGAATCCGGGCATGTTGCCGGTGTGGTCAATCCACCAACAAAAATAAAATACGGTCATTATACCAACGACAAGAATTCTTCTTCCCTTGATGAATGGAAGGAAAAGGCAGAATACCACAAGGAAACCTGGTGGCCTTCCTGGGAAAAATGGCTGTCAACACGATCTGGCAAGTCACTTGAAGTTGGTGCAATAAAACAAGGGGATAGCAATCTGGGGCCTGCTCCTGGTACGTATATCCATATGACAATCTAATCAACAAAAAATTTAGGTGGGTTATGAGTGATGGTCAAACACCACTGTTGATTAAACGGTATGCAAGCCGCCGTTTATACAACACGGAAACCAGCGAATATACAACCTTGGAGGAGGTATCGGATATCATTAAGTCCGGTCGTGATGTAAAAATCATTGACAAGGTGTCAGGTGAAGATCTCTCACGGGAATATATGGTTAGGATCATTGTCGAGAATGAATCCAGGGAATTACCGGTTTTACCGCTGGATACCTTGCAAAACATGGTTAGATCCTACAACGAGAAGACCCTGGCATTGGTACCCAAGTTTCTTGAAGCGTCCTATGACATGCTTAACAAAAGCCAGAACCAGATCATGGAAAATTTCCAGAATGTTTCGGATCCCTTGAAAAACCTGAAAGATTTTCAGGAATCGCAAAAGGAAATCCTATCGGCGATGTTTCCCTTCATGGCCTCTTCCCCAAAGAAGGAAAATAGTGAGAAAAACAACCCTGAACTGGATGAATTGAAGAAGCAGATGGCAGAGATGCAAAAGAAACTTGATACTATGGGATAGTAATAACATTTCTTAAAATTATCACCTATAGACCACTCCAGATTTTTACTGTTTTCGGCACCTGTTAATTTTTGGATGTTCCCTTAACTTGGGGATAATCGAGAAATAGTAAAACATACCCTTTACAATTACCTGCTCACCTGTTATGGTGCCATTAAAGCAGATCTTGGCCGGTAAACGGAATAGCTAAAATATTCGAAATAGCCGGACATGGATGGGCTTTTCTCGAATTCGGGGGATCAAAGGATAGTTATACTAAAGCAACTCTCGTAAGGGCTTTAATTGCAACAATTCAAGATCAAGCCTAATAGGGAGTTTTACAATAAAGGGGAAGTGATTATGAAAAGAAATGTTCTCAGGGGTGCTTTTGCCCTTATTGCCGGCTTGTGTCTCGCGATTCCAAGTACGGCTTCAGCAGATTGCGGTGAAGTATCGATCACCGAAATGAACTGGGCATCATCCCAGATTATCACCGAGGTTTCCAAGTTCCTCATGGAGCAGGGATATGGCTGTACGGTTGAGAAAGTCCCATCGGCCACCACCACTTCAGTTGCATCGCTGGCTGAAAACGGTGAGCCGGATATCGTGACCGAGCTGTGGCTAAACTCCACCGGTGCCGTTTATGCAGAACTGGAAGCTGAAGGAAAGGTCATGCGCCTTGCTGACGTTTTTGATCCCGGTGGTGTGGAAGGTTGGTGGATACCTGCATATCTTGCTGAATCAAATCCTGAATTGACAACGGTTGAAGGCATCATGGCAAACCCTGATCTTGTTGGTGGCAGATTCAACAACTGTCCCGATGGCTGGGGCTGCAGGATCGTCAATGACAATCTCATAAAGGCACTTGATGTCGAAGGATCTGGCCTAGAGGTCTTCAATCATGGTTCCGGAGAAACCCTGGCCACATCCCTCGCAGCCGCTTACGAGGAAAATGCGCCTTGGTTCGGTTATTACTGGGGACCAACAGCGGTGCTAGGAAAATACCAGATGGTAAAGGTCAGAATTGGCGACATTGATACGGATGTTCATACTGCCAACCAGAACAAGGATAATGAAAATCCTGGCGTCTCTGATTTTCCACCGGCACCCGTTTTGACGGTTGCTACCGCGGCATTGACCGAAAACAATCCTGATGTCGCCGAATTGATGAGCAACGTCAGTTTCGAAATTGGACTCCTGAGTTCAGTTCTCGCTTGGCAGGAGGAGAATAGCGCCTCAGCAGAGGAAGCGGCTGTCTATTTCCTCACAACTCAGTCAGATGTCTGGTCCCAATGGGTCAATGATGCTGCGCGGGAGAAACTGTCGCAATTCATCAACTGAGTTATGCCCATGAAAAATGGTTCATAGATTGTTGAACCAGGACCTGGGCAATTCAACTGACTGTCCGTGGGCTGGAACCGACCAGCCCACGTGCATTGGAGATAGATAACCGTTTATGGCAACCTACGATTTCATCTTTGACGGACTTGGTCTGCGCAGTTGGTGCGATGCAGGCAAAACCGAAGATGGCCCTCTTTCGATGGCCGACCTGCTGGCAAAGGGCGATTCCGACAAGGAATCTTCCCTTCTGGATCTGCCATTCCCGTCCCTTGATGCACTGAACGAGTCATGCGGTCGAATCGTCCAGTCACGCGCAATGACAAAAGGGGTGGAGGAAGGCTTTCTTGCGATCAAGGATGTCTTGCGCTTTGTGCTCGACCCTATAACCCAACCGCTGAGCTGGTTGCTTGAATACACGCTCCTGATTTTCGAGGCCGCGCCTTGGTGGATTATGTTTCCGATACTCATGGTTGTGGTTTACTTGGCAACAAAGTCAATTCGAATGGTTGGCTTCGTGACCATCTGCCTGGCCTTCCTGGCATTCATTGACCACTACAGCTACTCCATGCAGACGCTTGCAATCATATTCGTGTGCGCCTGCCTCTGTGTCCTCTTTGGCGTACCCATCGGAATTGCCATGTCACGCAGCGACAGGATGCAGCGAATGACAATTCCGATCCTGGACATGCTTCAGACTCTGCCACCATTCGTTTACCTGATACCCCTGATCTTCTTGTTTTCCGTTACAGAGCCAAAACTATACGGCATAGCGATAATTCTTTATGCAATCGTGCCGGTTATCCGATTGACTGACCTGGGCATCCGTCTGGTTGACAAGGATGTTATTGAGGCCGCAGATTCCTTCGGCATGACCGAAAGGCAAAAGCTGATCGGAGTCCAGATTCCGCTTGCACTGCCAAACATCATGGCCGGCATCAACCAGACCATTATGATGAGTCTAGCCATGGTCGTAATCGCATCGCTGGTGTCGGCACCGGGCCTTGGTGTCCTTGTCCTGCGTGGCATAAGGAACTTGGAGCTGGGCGTCGGCCTGATCTCGGGCCTTGGCATTGTGCTTTTGGCGATCATTCTGGACCGGGTCACCAAGGCAGCGCTCGATCGCGTAAACGCAGCCCAGAAACACTAGATGAGTAGATCAGGTATGACCGGTACAGTCAAAATCGCAATCCGTGAACTCTACAAGATCTTCGGCATCGATCCGGAAAATGCACTGAAACACGTGTTGGACGGTGTCGGCAAGGTCGACCTGCTTGAACAGCATGGACACGTGCTTGGCCTGCAGGACATAAACATCGACATGTACGAAGGTGAAATCACGGTCATCATGGGCCTGTCCGGCTCAGGCAAGAGCACGCTTATCCGACATCTCAACCGGCTTATCGAACCGACCTCGGGTCAGGTGAAAGTGGACGGTAACAACGTGCTTATCTACGATGAGCACCAGTTGCGTAAGATGCGTCGTGAATCCATGTCGATGGTTTTCCAGAAATTCGCTCTTCTGCCCCACCGCACGGTTGCCGAAAACGCGGGCACAACACTTCAGGTTCGCGGTTTCAGTCAAAAAGAATACCTGGCTGAAGCAGAAAAGTGGCTTGGGGTAGTCGGCCTCAGCGGTTTCGAAAATCACTATCCTCACCAACTGTCCGGCGGTATGCAACAGCGTGTCGGCATCGCCCGTGCGTTGACATCGAACTCGCCCATCATGTTGATGGACGAGGCATTCTCTGCACTTGATCCGCTCATCCGTACAGACATGCAGGATCTCCTGCTGCAATTGCAGGATGATTTGCACAAGACCATTGTCTTCATTACCCATGACTTGGATGAAGCACTCAAGCTCGCTGACCGGCTGGTGATCCTCAAGGATGGTTATATCGTCCAGCAGGATGAACCACAGCATATACTGCTGAACCCGTGTGACCCCTACATCGAGGATTTCGTCAGCGACATCAACCGGGCCCGGGTACTCAAGGTTCGTTCGGTCATGTCTCCGCTTGTGGGTGACACCCCACCAGCAGATGCACATGGCGAGGTCGACTACAACGACACGTTGGAAGACGTGATCACGCGATCGGGTGGCGACACGTCACATTCCTATATTGTTACACGTGATGGTGCACAAGTTGGCGTACTTGAGATGACCAACCTGGTAAGGGCACTGGTCCCACGTGTCGCTTCCGAAGCGGGCGCCCGAAAACTCTGAATTGAGGTCGGGCCTTAAATTAGCCTGGTACGCTTCACTTACCATTTAAATATATTCCACTTTTTCCCGGGAGTGGTTCCCATGGGGATACCAGTCTGCTTGAACAAACAAATAACGAGAAGGAGATTAAACTTGCAAGCATCATGGCATGCTTGCTTTCGGACAGGCTGGCAGGTTCAATCAGAATCTTCAGCCCCTGTACCTGCGCCTGTCTCACGTGATAGGTGCGACGTGGGAACGAGAGTGCGGTTGAAGAACGCCATGACGGTCGCCCTGGACAAACTGTCCATTTCCACACCATGTTGAATTGCCCGCGACCTACCCTGTACAATGCTCCTTGTCAGGCCAGTTGTGAGCGGTTTGCCTGAATCCAAGCTGGTCAGCAATAAATCGACCGTTGCCGGTCCGGATGGGTGTTCAACATTTTCCTGCATGCCGGTCAGAGAAGCAATGTCTCCGTTGAGGTCCATCCGTGCCGGACTTCCGCATCCTTTTGTCCACGAAACGACGATTCTTGCATTTTCAATACCTGTTGCCGCGACCGCGCCCGCTACGATCAGTGGTTGGTCCACCCTATGGATCCGGAAGCGACTCTCTGAACCGTATCCTGCCTCGATAAACAGCCGATCTGCAGCCACGGGCCCAGCATAGAGTGCCGAAACCTCCAGAGGTCTGCGGCTTTCGACATGAATGATATTGTCATCATCCCGAAGTGCAAGTGATGTACAACTCTGGCCGGTTATCAGACTACTCAATGCCGAAGCAGCTGCCCTTGCCGGATCGATGCCAAGAAAGGCCAGGTGCATCGATGCCGCGGTAAATACCTCACCGATTCCGAAGGGCGTTCCGGCGCCAACCGCAGCCCTGGTAAAATAGAACCTGATCTCGTTGAGTGACAGGGGAGTTGACGTCACGTTCACTGGATCGTCTCGCCAATCCGATTTGCAGGTAGGGAAGGAAAGACCCATTCCGGTCCGGTCCAGCTTGCCAGCTCGTAAGGCAGGGGTGCCCCCTGATACATGTTGACCCTGGTCCAGAGGTCGGATTTTGGATCGAACTTGGCGACACCGAAGAACGCCAACTTGAAGCGAAGTATATCAAGCGGACGTCGTCCCTCCCCGAGAAGATTGTCACGAATCTCGCCATAGGGATAATGAGGAGCCAGTTGCACACGCCACACGACATGACGATATTCGGGTGCCGTGAGAAGAAAATCCGCAACCTTGAGCGATCTGTCACAACGATGCAGATCGTTCCTGAGCCGGTTGACATCCCTTGCGATACCGATGGGCATCTCGAATTCGGAACCCTGTTCAGTCTGGCGGTCCCCGACACGGGGTTCAAGTTTTTCCTCGGAGTAATACCAGAACCGCTTCAGTGTGGCCGGATCAGAAAAATCTGTGGAACTCACCCAGTCATAGTTTGCCTCGATGATGTCCAGCAAACTTCCCAATGACATGGCAGGATCAAGTCGCGGTGGCTCCCGGGCACTCATCCGACCGGCAAGTTCGTCCACAATCTCGCCATGTTGCTCAAGCAGTAGCGACACGACAAATTCCTGGGCTTCTACAGACATGGTTTCCTCAGCGTAACGGTAGATCGTGTCCCAAGCATAAGGCTGTCCATGTCCCTTCGAGCACAACTTCTTCAGTTGGTCAAGATCCAGGCGCAGCTGCATTATCCTGGCTTTCTGGGTCTCATCATCCACATCCCATTCTTCGACGAAATGGCGGGCCCGATCTAAAAGCATGATAAAGTCCCCAAACTGAATCTGGTCTGCCATTGGCACCGACCTTACCCTTGCCAGAGCAGTCTCCCGGGCCAGAACCCAATTGTTGATCAGTGTTGGGTACTTCGTGAGAAAAGGTGCCATTCCAAGTCCCGTGGCGTTGCCGATACCGAGATAGCGTGCATACCGGGAATCAAGTGGTACAGAACTCGCTTTCCCCCTTTCACGTGCTACGTGGTTGACCAGGTCCATGCTCAGCCATCTGACAAGATAGACTGTGAGCAATTCGGCCTGAAATGGACCTTGCATCTCGGGTCGGTCCGCCAGTTTTTCTCGGTCGGCACAACCAAACTTCCCGCTTCCATACACGGCCGTAGTTCGCATCAGGTATCCAACCCTGTTTAGGTTGCTCAGGTCAGGCTGCTTGCCTGATGCCAACCGCTCGACAACATGCTCGAAGAGTCGCATGCTCTTGTTAGCCCGCGCAAGTGTGAGTTCGCTGGCAGTGAACCGGCCTGCCTCCTGGTAAGGAGTCTGGGAGCGCAACCGCTCGATATCAGCATCATCCGGCACACCATCATAGAGCGAGAACGTGGCATCCCAAGCATCAGCGATCACACGGTCGGTGCGTTGCTCGGGGCTGATGTCATGCATGAATGCAACGAGTGAATACGATCTGTCAGGTCCATGACAGGCATAAACACCAACACCGCACCCTTTCGCATCGAGATCAAGACGTAACCGCTTGAATTGCCAGTTTTCCCTGCGCATGCGGCGAAGCAGTTGGCGCATGAAACTCAGGCGGGTCTGGAATGACGATCCCATGCGTTCCAACTGCATAACCTGCCCGGGCGTTCGCAGTGGAACAGATGTGTGTACACCGGATTGGCAGTTCATCACGACCCCATTGCTCCGAACGAGTCCCAGAAGAATCGCAGCCAATTGCCGTGGGCAATTTTCTCCAGCTCGATCTGGGTAAATCCCAAGTCTCGAAGCCCTTCGAGGACGCCTCCGAATGCCCTGTTGTCCCTGAACCATGTAGGTTGATCGGGAAATGTAGCGGCGCTACCCTTGTCCATGCGGGTCCATCGACCGTTACGCATCCAGGCAACTACACTGTCGGGCTGGTCCTGACACAGGTCGCTACCGAATCCGACATGATCGATTCCCATGATATCAACTGTTTCGGCAATCATGCCGCAGAAATCCGCAAGGGTGCATCTCGATCCGTTTTTCAGATGATGTGGATAAAGCGAGAATCCCAACATGCCACCGCTGTCAGCCAACGCCCTCATCACTGTGGTGGACTTGTTCCGAGGTGCCGGATGCCAGCTGAACGGATTTGCATGGGTGATCGCAATTGGCCGATCCGACAATTCGATTGCCTGCAAAGTCGAGTGTTGTCCGGAATGACTCATGTCGATCACCATCCCGACACGATTCATTTCGCGAATCACCTCCCGACCCATCCGAGTGATACCAGAGTCACATGGCTCAAAACATCCCCCTGCGAGCAGACTCTGGTTGTTGTAGGTAAGCTGCATGAAACAGATTCCGAGATCCCGGCAAATCTGCACAAGATCGATGCTGTCCTCGATGACCGAGCAGTTCTGGCTGCCGAATATGATCGCCGTGCGTTTCCCAGCAACCGCCTCATCGATGTCCACCGCCGACCTCGCAGGAAAGATCAGGTCGGGAAACTGTGCGAATCGCCGATTCCAGGTACCGATATTCGCTACTGTTTCACGAAAATTTTCGTGGTAGCAAATGGTGACATGCACAGCCATGACATGACCTTCACGCATTTGCCGAAAGATTCTCTCTGACCAGTTGCCATACTGGAGGCCGTCGATAACCGGTAGATCCTTCATGATTTCAACCCAATTGTCACTTTCCGTTTAAATAGTGCTTGCCTTTATGATTAATTATTTAGTGGCATTGGTATAAGCACTTGTTTCATGTGGTTTGCAATCAGTTCTGAATTTATCTCCAGGTCCAGACCTTGTTGTGCGTTGGAGAGCAATTCATCCGGAACAACCCCCTTGCCACGCAATTCAATTAATCCGTTTATGTAATCATTGGGAAATTCAGGGTGAGGTTGCAGACTGAAAGTTTGTGGTCCGTAACTCAAAAAGGCATATTTGCAAAAATCATTGGATCCCAAAACTGTTGCCCCAGAAGGTAGGGATACGACCTGGTCCTGATGCCAAGAATTCAAATGGATTTGTTTTCCATTGAAGGTATAACCCGTCCGGCCTACACACCAGCCACCACTATATTTCTCAACCTTTCCTCCCAAAGCCTGGGCCATGGCCTGATGACCAAAACATACTCCCACAAGGGGCATTCCAACTGAATAGCAGTTTCGAATGAATTCTGTCAGGGTGGGAATCCAAGGATGATCCTCATACACACCATATCTGGAACCGGAAATCAACCATCCATCACATTGATGAATGGATTCGGGAAAGCAAGATTCGAAAATATCCCAACTTTCAATTTCATAGTTTCCCGGCCCAAGCAGTTGTTCAAAGGAAGAAGCATAATCGCCATATTTTTCATATAACTCAGGCGCAACCGGACCGGCCTTCAAGATTCCCAATTTCAAGATATTATCCACGAGTATAGAGAGCTAAGGTAAAAAAAATCGAAATTATAATTTCCCAATTTGAAATGGTAAAATATATTATCGTTCATTTAGGTTGATTACGTCTTTGTACGGGAATCAACAAACAGTTTTTTGATTTAGCAAATTGATTTGAGAGTAGAGGATTCCCGGTGGTGCAATTTACAGGTTTGATGGATACCTTGCCCGAAACGGTACCTTTTGTTGGTCCGGAAGCATTGGAGAGAACAAGGGGTAGGCCATTTAAAGCCAGAATAGGAGCCAACGAAAATGTATTTGGCCCTTCGCCAAAAGCAATTGAGGCGATGCAGAAAACCGTTTCCGAGGGTTGGCAATATGGTGATCCGGAAAATCATGACCTTCGACATGCCATTGCTGATTTCTACCATATCAAACCTTCCAATGTCATGGTTGGGGAAGGAATCGATGGCTTGCTGGGGTATTTGGTCAGAATGGTTATTGAACCCGGAAAAAAGGTTGTTACCTCCCTCGGTGCCTATCCAACATTCAACTACCATGTTGTCGGTTATGGTGGAGATCTCATAACGGTTCCCTATGTCAACGACCGGGAGGACTCACAATCTCTTGTTGAAATGGCCCATGAGGTAAAACCAACCCTCGTATACCTGGCTAATCCGGACAATCCAATGGGAACTTGGTGCAGTGGGCAGGAAATTGCAGCAATGCTGGATGAACTTCCAAAAGAGACGCTACTGGTTCTGGATGAAGCGTATATTGAATTTGCTCCTTCCGAAGCGGCATTGACCTTGAATGTTGACGATCCCAGGGTCGTACGGTTTAGAACCTTTTCGAAAGCCTATGGCATGGCTGGCATGAGGGTAGGATATGCACTTGGTGAAGAAAGGGTGATTTCAGCCTTTAATCGTGTACGTAATCACTTCGGCATGTGTCGAGTGTCCCAGGCAGGGGCCTTGACATCACTGGATGATCAGGAAAACCTGGTACAAGTCGTTAAAATGGTGGAGGATGCAAGGGATAGAATTGCAGACATTGCCACGGCAAATGGCTTGCATTCATTGCCCTCAGGGGCAAATTTTGTCGCTATTGATGCCGGTCGGGATGGAGATTTTGCAAGGATACTGCTATCAGAATTGGTAAATAGAGATATTTTTGTACGTATGCCCTTGGCAGTACCCCAGGATAGGTGTGTTCGAATATCGGCCGGAACCAAAACCGATCTGGATTATCTGGAAGAAGTCTTCCCAGAGGCACTTAAAAAAAGCAACCAGATTTATTCAGAAAAAAATTAATTTTTTCCCATCCGTTCCATTGCTCTTTGACGAGCCAATGCACTATCGCGGTCTGTAACTCCCAACAGGTTTGTTATCAATCGGAGAAAACCATCTTCACCATAACTTCTTTCACCATCCGACAAGACTATTTCCCAAAGTATTTCCAGAATTTCCTCCCTTTGATCGAAAGGAATCTTTTGCTTGATGATCCGGGTGAATTGAACGGAGTCCTGGGTCCGTGCTTCAAGGTCCTCTGCTTCACGTCGCAATTCATTGGCCTCGCTAATGGCAATTTCAAAACAGCCGGAGATCAATTCCGAGATATGTTGCTTTTCTTCTTCCGTATAATCCCTGTCGGCCCTGGCAACCCGCACCAGTAAAACGGTAAGGGCAAGCCTGAAATCGTCAACCGTCAAGGGTTCAGGCTCAGGCTTTGAGTATTTTTCAAAGAAGGATTTTAACATTGCCCAGGTGCTTAAACTCTAGCGTGAATTATCATCGGGATCTTCCTTGCCCACTCCCCTGGCAATGATTTTCATGGGAAGTATCCATATCAGGCCAAAGAAGATATAAAGCAACAACTCAGGTAAAAATGGCAGTCTATCGCCAAAGCCTATCATGAATGAAACAACCAGACCAATGTAGATGGGAAGAACAATCAGAAGGTAAATTACTGTTAGTTTCCTTCGCAATTTATAGGTCAGGGAGATCATTTTGGTAAATTATTGAAGTAATTGTTCATTTGTTGTGAATAAATTATCGTATCTTCCCTGAGGGGAGAATTGGACACCAACATTATGGGGCATCCAATCAAGTATTCCAACCTTTTTATGTAGTTAACGGCATTGGTCGGTAACTCTTCCTTATTTCTTATACCGGATGTTGATTGTTTCCAACCAGGATGTGTTTCGTAAATTGGTTCTAGAATCTCCTGTTGGCTTACCTGATACGGCAAATGGTCCATTTGCCTATCACCAAGACGGTATCCTATTCCGATTTTTACCTCATCAAACTCGTCCAGTACATCCATTTTCATAAGGGCAATGCCATCAACTCCAGAAAGGGTACAAGCCATTTTGACCATGGGGATATCAATCCAGCCACATCTTCTCGGACGCCCGGTAACGGTCCCAAATTCATGCCCTGTGGTAGCAAGTGTTGTGCCATCCTCATCAAAGAGTTCGGTTGGAAATGGACCTTCACCCACTCGTGTTTGATAAGCTTTGCAGATTCCCAGTACAAAACCAAGATCCCTAGGTCCAACTGCCGAACCGGTTGCAGCATTCCCTGCAACTGTTGAGGAGGAAGTAACAAATGGATAGGTTCCGTGATCTATATCAAGAAAAGTACCTTGTGCCCCCTCAAACAGGACCATTTTACCTTTCTTGGTCAGGTTTTGACTGATCCACCAGGTGGATTTGGCATAACCCGAAATCAATGGGGCGATCTTGTTCAGCTGTTGAAACAGTTCTTCTGTTCCGGTTTCGGAAACCCCTAATCCCCTGCGCAAAATGTTATGGTGATTGACCAGCTTATCGAGAGCCTTTGACAAGTCATTGACATCGTTCAAGTCACCTACCTTTACTGCTCTTCTACCAACCCTGTCCTCATAGGCTGGACCTATACCCTTGCCAGTCGTTCCAATTTTGCCCTTGCCCAATCTTTCTTCGCGGATTCTGTCCATCTCAATATGAATGGGTAAAAGCAGGGAGGTGTTTTCCGCTATAACAAGATTTTCAGGGGTGATACTGATTCCCTTTTCTTCAATATTTTCAATTTCCCTGATTAAACTGAAGGGATCCAAAACGACACCGCTTCCGATTACACCAATCTTGCCTGGTCTCAGTATGCCCGAAGGCAATTGTGAAAGCTTGAAGGTCTGGTTTGAGGTTTTAATGGTATGTCCTGCGTTCTGCCCTCCCTGAAACCGAACCACTACATCCGCCTTTTCAGCCAGCCAGTCAACGATCTTGCCCTTGCCTTCATCTCCCCATTGAAGACCCACAACAACGATATTGCGCAATAATTATCTCCTTGTTTTTGGAAACTCACCGTATGTGAGCACTGTAGATTTTGATTAATCTATACCCCAATTAAAACATTTACCCCAGAATTGGGATAGTTCACCTTGAAAATGGGATAAGTCTGATTACTTTCCAACTGTCCAATAAACACATTTCCAAATAGGTTGATCTTAAATGAGTAACATCGTTCTGGTTGTTCACCTGATTCTGGCCCTTATTCTGATAGGAATTGTTCTCCTTCAAAGATCTGAAGGTGGCGGCCTTGGAATAGGCGGGGGTGGAAATATGCTTTCAGGTCGAGGATCAATTACGGGACTCGGAAAATTGACCTGGCTGTTTGCAGTCCTGTTTCTGGTGACTTCTCTTTCATTGACCATACTTACGGCCAGCGATCAATCTAGGGAATCTGTTGTTGAAAGACTGGGAATTGATTCAAGTGATGGAAACCAGACCTTGCAACTGGATCCCGATGAGTTGATTCCACCATCCGGTACGGACGAACCGGCACTTCCTCCCAAGACCGAATAATTTCTTTTGAAAAATTTCCTGATGATTTCTCGGTCAAAAGGGATGAATTGGCGAGCCAATTCCAAGTAGGGTAAAAAAATCATTCAATATACTTGATTTTATTTTTGTAAAATCGTTAGATAATATTCCCGTAACTATTTCGGATTTTTCTGAAATAGGATAATCATTTACGGGAGAATTTCCTCATTTGACTAGATATATATTTATCACTGGAGGGGTGGTTTCCTCACTTGGGAAAGGATTGACCTCTGCAGCATTGGGAGCATTGCTTCAAGCCAGGGGATATGGTGTCAGGTTAAGGAAACTTGACCCCTATCTGAATGTAGATCCTGGTACATTGAGCCCCTTTGAACACGGTGAGGTATTTGTCACAGATGATGGGGCCGAAACGGACCTTGATATCGGACACTATGAGAGATTTACCGGGGTTGCCGCAAGTTCGCTTGATTCGACATCTTCGGGAAGAATTTACCAAACTGTTTTGGATAAGGAAAGGCAGGGTGAATATCTTGGTGAAACCATCCAGGTGATTCCCCATGTAACTGATGAAATAAAGCGCTTCATTTCGCAGGATTTCGAAGATACCGATTTCATGCTTTGTGAAATCGGGGGGACCGTTGGCGATATCGAGGGATTGCCCTTTTTTGAAGCCATCAGACAGTTTGCCCAGGAAAAAGGCCATGGGAGCTGCATTTTTATTCATGTAACCCTTATCCCCTACCTGAATGTATGCAATGAAATAAAAACCAAGCCTACCCAGCATTCGGTCAAGGAATTAAGGTCAATCGGGATTGCCCCTGACATACTTGTATGTCGCTCCAATCTGCCGATCCCGGACAAGGAAAGAAAGAAAATTGCCCTGTTTTGCAATGTCGATCAGGATGCGGTCATTTCATCGCCGGATATGAATTCGATTTACGAGGCACCAACGCTCTATCATGAGCAGGGTTTGGATTCGGCTGTATTGAAGGCCTTTGGAATCAAGTCATTTCCCAAAACCAATTTGAACAAATGGTATGAAGTCAAGGAAAGAATTGACAACCCTGAAGGAAAAGTACGTGTGGCCATTGTCGGCAAATATACAGGTCTTGAGGATGCCTATAAGTCAATAAATGAAGCCCTGACCCATGGAGGAATTGCCAATCGGGTCGAGGTTGAGACCAAATGGATTCAGGCAGAAGTTTTTGAGGAAGAGGATCCAGCTCCCTATCTCACTGGTTGCCATGCAATCTTGATTCCCGGAGGATTTGGCAAAAGAGGTTCGGAGGGAAAGATCAAGGCAGCCGGTTTTGCCAGGAAAAATCAGGTTCCCTATTTTGGCATATGCTTGGGCATGCAAATGGCGGTAATTGAACTGGTTCGTGACCTTTTGGGTATAGACAGTGCTGGATCGGAAGAATTCAGTCTGGAAGAACATGAAAATTCAAGTGAAGATTTAACCCCCGTTATCTTCTATTTGAAGAAATGGGTGCACGAGGGCAAGAAAATTACCCGATCCGAAAAGGATGAGAAGGGAGCAACCATGAGATTGGGCTGCTACCCTGCCAAATTGACCAAGGGAAGCATTGTTGAAAAAATCTATGGCTCTTGTGAGATTTCGGAAAGGCATCGCCACAGATACGAGGTAGACATCAAATACAAGGACAGGCTGGAATCAGAAGGGGTCTTGTTTTCAGGCATGTCACCTGATGGAAATTTGCCGGAAATCATGGAACTGAAAAAACATCCATGGTTCATTGGTGTACAGTTTCACCCGGAATTGAAATCGCAACCCTTCAATCCGCATCCATTGTTTGCCGGTTTCATTAAAGCTGCAATTAAAAGGTCCCGATTGGTTTAATAAAAGAGATATGATAATTTGAAAGTTTCAAGAATCTTGTTGGAGGAATTATGCTGAGAAATATTTTTATCTCCCTTTTTGTTGTGCTGGGCCTGGCAGTTTCAGGGGTAAATGCTTCCCAGCCACCAGTATATGCTGAAGATGGGGTGGCTATCAACGGCTATGATCCGGTTGCCTACTTGGAACATATTACAGCCGTTGAAGGTGAAGATGAATTTTCATTTGAATGGATGGGAGCAACCTGGAAATTTTCCTCACAGGAAAATCTTGATAAATTCATGGCATCTCCCGAGGACTATGCACCTCAGTATGGAGGATATTGTGCCTATGCGGTTGCCAAGGGTTATACCGCAACGACCGATCCCGACGCGTTTACCGTTCATGATGGTAAGTTATACCTGAATTACAGCCAATGGGTATCCAGGCTTTGGCGTTTGAATATGACCAGATTTATTGAGCAGGGTGATGAAAACTGGCCGGGAGTATTGGAATAATTGTCCATTGACCCATCCCAAGTTAATTTTGAAAACGGTGTTGCATTAGTCGGAGGGGGTACTTGCACCCCAACTGAATTTCATTCTGTAATCAAACATACCTCCAATCTTGTAGGAATTGATGGTGGGACACAGACCATTTTAGATTATGGTTTTGAACCTGACCTGATCATCGGGGATCTTGATTCATTTTCTGAGGAATACCGGAAAAAGTACCGGCACAAGACCATTCAAATTCTTGATCAGGACAGAACCGACCTAGATAAGGCTATTGGTTCCATAAATGCACCATTCCTATTGACAGTGGGGGTATTGGGGGACAGGGTTGATCATGGATTGGGGGCTTGCAACATTCTCCTCAAATATCCGCAAAAGAATCTCCTGATTCTGAACAATTCCGATTTATGCTTTCTGGCTCCTCCCAAACTAAGTCTGACCCTTCCCCTGAACGAGAGAATTTCACTCTTTCCATTCAAGAAAATGAGAGGAAAATCGGTAGGGCTGAATTGGGAAATCGATGAAATATATTTCGATCCCGCAGGGATGACAGGTATTTCAAACTATTGTATTGACACAAATATCCATATGGAATTCAGTACCCCGGACATGATAGTGATAATGCCCAATTCAAATTTGCCAACAGTCATTGGGGAATTACAGAAAACCGCCTTCTGGTAGGTATTCCAATTCAAGTTACAGGAAGGCCCAAAGGTTAAAGAACTTCAACCATGAGCTTAGGTAACCACTTCAACAATTGGGAACATTTACGGCCAATCCACCAAGGGATGTTTCCTTGTATTTTTCATTCATGTCAAGGCCGGTTTGATACATGGTTTTTATACATGAATCGAGGGGTACAACATGTTGTCCAGTACCTCTCAAACTCAGCGATGCAGCCGAAACGGCCTTGATGGCTCCCAAACCGTTCCTTTCTATGCAGGGAACCTGCACCAAGCCCTTGATCGGGTCACAAATCATTCCCAGATGATGTTCCAGAGCAATTTCAGATGCGTTTTCCACCTGATTGGGTGTACCACCAAGCACTGCACATAGTCCGGCAGCTGCCATTGCAGCAGCTGAACCCACTTCAGCCTGACATCCGCATTCGGCACCCGAAATTGATGCATTCGATTTGATGATGCCACCAATTGCAGCAGCTGTGAATAAGAATTCCGGTATCTTGTCCCCTGATGCATTCGGAACATGTTCCAGATAGTATTTCAGTGTCGCGGGAATAACACCGGCTGCACCATTGGTGGGTGCAGTTACCACTTGGCCACTATTGGCATTCTCTTCGTTTACAGCCATGGCGTATACTGAAATCCAATCATTTATGGTGTGAGGGGGAACCTGATTGGAAAGGCTTTTTTCCTTCATCAGGTCTTCATAAATCAAACCGGCTCGTCTTTTGACGTTCAACCCGCCAGGTAATATACCCCTTGCATTCAACCCCATTTCGATGCAATGATTCATGACCATCCATATTTCTATGATCAGGTCGTGAGCTTCCTCTGGGGACCTTAATGCCCCCTCATTTTCCAGGACAATTTCATAAATCGATTTTTGTTTTTCTTCAGTTATTTTCAGTAAGTCCTCCACTGAGGAAAATTCATTTGGTACGGGTTCTTGCACCAATGGAACCGGGTTGATCATTTCATCTTCTGTTAGGACAAACCCACCACCAATGGAATAGTATTTTTCCTGAAATAGTGTCTTTTCATCTTTGTCCACCAGGCAAATGGACAAACCGTTGGTATGTAACGGCAATTTGGTCTTGTAATCAAAAACCAGGTGAAGGCTTGGATTGAACTCAAGCCTGATTCCCTTACCCATCTTGATAAATTGATTATTGTTGATGCTGGACAGAATTTGTTCTGCCCGTTCTTCGTGGTAGTATTGTGGCAACATTCCTGCCAGTCCCAATATCAGGGCTCTGTCTGTGGCATGACCTTTACCGGTATAGGCAAGTGAACCGTGAAGGGTAGCTCTCAATCCCCACGCATGTTTTGTATAATTGCTTATGGAATCGCGGAATCTGTTGCCAGCAACCATAGGGCCCATGGTATGAGAGCTTGATGGGCCTACACCAATTTTGAAAATATCAAAGGCACTGATATACATATTATGGCCACTCCACCTACATAAGACTTATTTTAAATTGTAATTATTTCAGTATTTTACTTAGCACCAATAAGTGGAGGTTAATTACATGGGAAGTCAAGCCGAAGATCAGGATTTATCCAGAAGTTCAGCAGCAAAATATTCATTAAAATATTTTGAAAATAAAATGAAGGTTGGCTTGGGTACCGGTTCGACGGCAGAAGCCCTCGTACAGGAAATTGCAGCCAGGAATCTCCAGAATGAGCTTGATCTGACCTTTATTTCAACTTCAACAAGGACAACAAAATTGGCTGAATCCCTTGGCTTGAGGATTTCCGAATTGTCTGAGGTTAAGCATCTTGACCTGGTGCTTGACGGAACTGATGAATTTGATTCTGGATTGAGCCTGATCAAGGGCGGCGGCGGGGCTCTTCTGCAGGAAAAGATTGTTGCCTCATCGACCGACTCCATGAAAGTCATTGCCAGCATATCCAAAAAAGTTGATGTCTTGGGGAAGTTTCCCCTACCGATAGAAATCATACGTTTTGGTTGGGTATCTACGTTGGAAAGGCTGGATAACCTCTTTGTTTCCTCTAGCATCACGTTCAATTCGAAGTCAATGCGAACAGAGGATAACAAGTTTTTTGTTACTGATGAGGGCCATTTTATTGTGGATTATTCTTTCGAGCAAATTCATGATCCCTCGGCCCTGGAGCAAGCAATAAATCAAATTGTAGGTGTAGTTGAATGTGGTCTTTTCGTTGGCTTGTGTGATCAGGTGATTACTGGGACCAAGGATGGAATAATCGAAGTCTTTGATTGTGATGGTTGAATGAAGTGTTTAGCTATCAAATACTATAAGGTTTATGCTGGTATGAAATGGTAGATACCAAAAATTGGTTTCAGGTGCTTGATGTTTGATTTTGATTTGTTTGTAATTGGTGGTGGTTCAGGTGGTGTCAGAGCTGCAAGAGTAGCTTCTGAAAAAGGGTTCAAGGTAGGCTTGGCCGAGGAATACAGGCTTGGGGGAACCTGTGTAATCCGAGGGTGTGTTCCCAAAAAACTGATGGTTTTTGCTGCCGATTTCGGGGATTTTTTTGCCGATGCTGAAGGTTTTGGTTGGGATGTCGGCACTTCCACATTCAGTTTCGAACGGTTCCAGAAGATGAAGGACGAGGAGATTGATCGCCTGGAAAGTATCTACAGATCATTGCTTGACAATGCCAAGGTTAATTTTTTCCCTTCCAGGGCAACCCTGAAAGATCCCCACACCATTGAGCTGGGTGATGGAAAAACATACAAATCCAGAATAATTTTGATCGCAACGGGGGGAAGCCCTTTTGTTCCTGACTTCGAGGGGTCGGATCTGGTTAGTACATCCAATGATGTATTCAAGTTGAAGGAATTGCCTGAGCGAGTACTGATTTGTGGTGGAGGCTATATCGCTTGTGAATTTGCCGGAATTTTTAATGGCATGGGTAGTAGTGTAACACAGGTTTACAGAGGGCCACAAATACTAAGAGGATTTGATAATGACATTCGGGAACATCTATCGGAATCCATGGCTGATAGGGGAATCGACATAAGGCTCAATCATACTGTGGAAAAAATAGTCAGGGGTGATGGGGGATTGAAAGTTTATTTCCAGGATGGAAATTCACAGGAATTTGATTTCATTCTTTATGCTACCGGACGCAAACCCAATACCAATGGGCTTAATCTTGAGAAACTGCATGTTCAGAGAGATTCCTCGGGTGCAGTCGTTGTGGATGAATATTCACAGACGGTTATCCCCTCGATATATGCAATTGGTGATGCCACGAACCGATTGAATTTAACCCCTGTTGCAATAAGGGAGGCAATGTGTTTCGTAGCAACGGTGTTTGAGGGAGAGCCAACTCCTGTCGATCACATAAATGTTCCCACGGCTGTGTTTACTCGTCCTGAGATCGGCACCGTGGGATACAGCGAGGAAATGGCAAGAAAGGAATTTGATGTCGAGATTTACCGGACAAAATTCAAATCAATGCTTAACGGGATAGCCAACCGGGATGAACGGAACCTCATGAAACTGGTGGTCGACAAGGCCACAAGACGGGTTTTGGGTGTACATCTGATTTGTTCCGGTGCAGCAGAAATGATCCAAATGGTCGGAATTGCCGTAAAAATGGGTGCTACAAAAGAGGATTTTGATAGGACCTGTGCCGTTCATCCCACTGCTGCCGAAGAGTTGGTTACCTTGCATAATCCAATTCATAGTTCTTGAAATTCAAGACACAAGCAACAATTTTAGAGATGGGTTGCCAGTAAGGTATCCCTAACGGATTGGGAGTATATATTGAAATGACAAACAACTCGAATGGACCTTGGGGGAATGGGAACCAGAAGGGTCCCAACATGCCGGAAGTTGATGACCTGATTAACTTGGGTCGTGACCGCCTGAAAGGTGTCTTCAAAGATAGAGGAGGCGGAAATGGTGGTCGTCCTGGTGGGGATCGCAACAAAATCCCCAAGAGTTTTTACTTTATAGCAGTTTTGGCCATAATCGGATTCTGGGGCTACAATTCCTTCTACTCGGTCAAGCCGGAACAAAGATCCGTGGAATTGTTCCTTGGGGCCTATTCCTCGACTGGAACTCCCGGACTTAATTTTGCACCTTGGCCATTGGTAACACGGGAAATAGTCGAAGTGACCCGTGAAAGAACCGTTGAGATTGGCGCCCGAGAAGGTGCACGTTCCGATGAAGGCTTGATGTTGACCGGGGATGAGAATATTGTTGATGTCGGTTTTCAGGTTGTCTGGAATATTTCCGACCCGGCCAAATACCTTTTCAATCTGAGAGATCAGGAAGAAACAATTTCTGCTGTTGCCGAATCAGCCATGAGGGAAATCATGGCGAGATCGGAACTTGCTCCCATTCTCAACCGTGACAGGGGTGTAGTTGCTGCAAATCTAAGGGAATTGATACAAGCCAATCTTGACAATTATGATTCCGGGATGAGCGTGGTTCGTGTCAACTTTGACAAGGCTGACCCGCCAGGTGCAGTCATCAACAGTTTCCGGGAGGTTCAGGCAGCAGAACAGGAAAGGGACCGGTTGGAAAAACAGGCAGACGCATATTCAAACCGGGTTTTGGCCAGTGCCAGAGGTGAAGCAGCCCAGTTGCTTGAGGAAGCCGAGGGGTACCGTGCACAGGTTGTCAACCAGGCCGAAGGTGATGCCAGCAGGTTTCTGGCAGTCTTGGAAGAATACCAAAAGGCACCGGAGGTAACCCGAAAAAGATTGCATATTGAAACCACCGAGAAAATTTACGGTTCGGTTGGTAAACTGATCATGGACGGGAATTCCAATCTCCTACCCATTCTTTCACTTGATGAAATCGTAAAGAACGCCACAATCCCACAACTCGACCGGGAGCAGAACTAATGAATAGAAATACGATAATTTTAGGTGTACTGGCACTCATCGTTGCAGGTGCCCTTTCGGCAATTTTCATTGTTGATGAACGTGAAAAAGCCCTGGTACTGCAATTTGGTCAGGTAAAACAGGTAAAGGAAACACCTGGCTTGGCCTTCAAGATACCGTTGATTCAAGAGGTTGTCAGGTATGAAGACAGGATTCTCTCACTTGAAACACAATCCCTTGAGGTTACTCCACTGGATGATCGACGTTTGGTCGTGGATGCGTTTGCAAGATATAGAATTGCGGATGTTGTTCAGTTCAGGGAAGCCGTAGGTGTTGAAGGTTCAGCTGAAAGCAGGTTGAGGAACGTCTTGAATGCTTCCACCAGGGAAGTCCTTGGTTCGGTTACATCCGGTACCATTCTTTCGGCCGACCGGGCTGGCCTGATGTCCAGAATAAGGGATACAGCCAAGATCGAGGCTTCCAATCTTGGTCTTGAAATCGTGGATGTTCGATTGAAAAGAACGGATTTGCCTTCACAAAACCTTGAAGCAACCTTTGCAAGGATGAGGGCTGAGCGTGAAAGGGAGGCCGCCGATGAGATTGCACGAGGTGAGGAAGCGGCCCAGAAGGTTCGGGCTCAAGCTGACAGAACACAAGTGGAAATTGTTTCCGAGGCCCAGAAGGAAGCCGAGATTACACGTGGTTTGGCTGATGCCCAAAGAAACAGGATTTATGCCGATGCCTTTAACCAGGATCCGGAATTTTTCCAGTTCTATCGAACCTTGAGGGCCTATGAGTTGTCCTTCCAGTCTGACAATACCACTTTGCTGATCGATCCCGAGGGTGAGTTCTTCAACTACTTCAAAGGATCAACACAAGAAAGTGATTGATGAGATAGTTCTGGCCTTGGGGCTGGTTGCTGTACTTGAAGGTTTGGTGCTGGCCCTTATTCCAAAGAGGCTGGAGGATGTACTCAAGATACTGGCCAGCCTGCCGGTCGAGAAACGAAAGACCATTGGTCTCTGCATTGTTGGTTTAGGTGTTCTGGTGGTCTGGATTTCAAGTCTGCTCAGGACCTGACGAAAGTGTAACCGATTTTTGAATTCACTTTTGTGAATCCACACATTATTCTAATTCTGGGGCTTGTCATTTCGCATCGAGATGAACAGGCTTCAGGGTTAAGACCGGATTGATTTTAAAGACATCCATCGGGATGGGGTTATGGAAATCAACCGACCATCCCAAAATGTTTTTAAGAGTATGTTTTTGGTGAAAAAAGGATCAATGTGTTAGGTATGAAAATGAAACTTGACTTGTTTGAATTGCCAAGGATCAGGTTGCCAATGGCAGGATTGGCTACCCTGTTTTGCATGATTGTGTTTCAAGGTGGACCAGTCCAATCACATGAGGATTTCAGTTCCCTGGTTGAAAAGGTACTGCCGGCTGTCGTTTCTCTGGAGGTCATGCAGGGTTCCCAGAATCAGAACCCTCAACAGCAGGAGGGAAGTCCGGAAGAATGGATGGATCAATTCAGGAACCATCCCTTCATGTACGATTTTTTCCGACGATTTTTTGATCAGGAGTTCAATAACCAGAACCAGGGCGGGACTTTAGACCAACTTGAGGAGTTTGAAATTCAGACTGCTCAATATCCGAGATTAACTGCCGGTTCAGGCTTCATCATTTCCAGTGATGGCAAGTTGGTCACCAATTACCACGTCATTGAGAATGCATCGGAAATTAAGGTCAGGATGGCAGATGGAGAGACGGTTTACAAGGCCGAGATTATCGGCAGTGATCCTGAAACCGATATATCTGTACTGCAGATTATTGATGGTGAGGAATTCGAATTTATCAAATTCGGTGACAGCACCACGGTTAGGGTAGGTGATCCGGTTCTGGCCATTGGCAATCCCCTGGGAGTTGGAATTTCAGCATCAAAGGGAATAATTTCGGCCAAATTCCGAACATTGAATGGTCCCTATGACAATTTCTTCCAGACTGATGCTTCCATTAATATTGGCAACTCGGGTGGTCCGCTAATCAATCTTGATGGCGATGTCATAGGTGTCAATACAGCGATCAAGACAAGTGGTTTCAGCCGGGGGTCAATCGGTGTCGGATTTTCCATGTCATCGGCCGTGGTCTCACGGGTGGTTGAGGATATCCTTCGGGATGGAAAGGTCAGCAGGGGATGGTTGGGAGTCTATATTTCGACATCAATGGACGAACAAAACAATCAACGAATACTTGTTGATGGTGTATTCAAGGATGGTCCGGCTAGGGAGGCCGGTATATTGCCAGGCGATTTGATCGTATCTGTAAATGGAATGGAAATTTCGGATATACGCGAGTTTGTCTCATTTGTGGGAAGCATGGAACCCGACAAGGAAGTTACCATGGAAATTCTACGTGGAATTGAACACTTGAGACTGACAGTAACCCTTGGTAATCGACCTCAAAATCCGGGGGAAATAATGTCGGACGAGGAAGAGTATTATATTGAGGAATCCATTCTGGGCATGAAGTTTGGCTATACCCCTGAACTTGAAGACCATGTATTTGCCAAACCCGATACGGTTGTAAATGAGGTTCTGGAAAATTCTCCTGCTGCCGAAGCAGGTATCAAGGTATTGGATCAGGTTGAAATGGTTAATTCCGAAATGGTTCTTTCGACCAGTGACATTCGCATGATTGTGGACGAAGCAATTGCAAACAACGATGAGGAGATCGCGTTCTTCATAATACGGGAAGGGGTGCTCATCAAGGTAATAATTCAATTGCCGTAATGTTAATTCTTAGGTAGGGTGCCCTTGTGCCCTACCTCATTACCAGTGCATCAATCAACTCAAAACCAGTATTGAATTTGGATTCCAACCGATCTCCACGTCATTACCGATATTTATCTCGAAGGAAATGTCTGAATTTCGCATGGAAATCGTTACAACCTTATCGGTACCTTCCAAATTGGCATCAAAATAGGTCATGTCACCAAAATACTGGGTTTCGACTATTCTACCTTTTACAACCTTGGTTTTTGACTGACTTTTGTTGGTGATTATGGTGAACATTTCAGGTCTTATCCCCGCCATGGAATTACTTTGATACCCTAATGGTGCCTGATCCATGGGCAAGGTTGTTTTGCCCAATCCTTCTATTTCGACAACAAAATCGGTACCCTTCTGACCAATGAGGTCCAGACCCAGGAAATTCATGGTACCAACAAAATTTGCAACCTGAATGTTCGTTGGTCTCTTGTATAATTCCTGAGGAGAGGCAAGTTGTTCTATCTTTCCATCAAACATGACTGCAATGCGGTCTGACATTGTCAAGGCTTCTTCCTGATCATGGGTTACCAAAATGAAGGTAATACCAACTGATCGCTGCAATTGTCTCAACTCGGATTGCATTTGTTCCCTGAGTCTTTTGTCAAGAGCGGAAAGGGGCTCATCAAGCAACAGCACTTTTGGTTTCAGGATCAAGGCCCTGGCCAGAGCCACCCGTTGTCTCTGACCTCCTGAAAGCGCTGTGGATGGCCGGTCATTGAAGCCTTCCATTCCCACCATTGCCAGCGCCTTGTTTACCTCTTCGGAAATGGTTTGCTTGTCAGCTTTCCTTGCCTTCAACCCATAGGCAACATTTTCCCCAACCGTCATATGGGGGAAAACGGCATAACTTTGAAAAACCATATTGGTAGGTCGTTGGTTGGCTGGAATCCCTTCCATGTTGTTGCCGTCAATTTCAACCAGACCGCTATTGGGTATTTCAAAGCCGGCGATGACCCTGAGAAGCGTGGTCTTGCCACAACCGGAAGGACCAAGGAGGGTTAAAAACTCACCTTGGTATATATTGAAGGAAATCGATTTAAGGGCCTCAATGGCACCATAGTTTTTCAGTATGCTCTCGATCCTGATAATGGGCTTGGCTTCGGAATTGGTTTCCTGATTCAAAATAGACCTCCCTTGACTTCTGTACCTGTCTTGCGGGCACCGATTCGACGAAAATATTCTGCAATGATGAGTAATGTCAGGGAAACCAGTAACAATACGGTACCCAGGGCAAGGATTATTGGAATTCTGGTGGGGAATCGCAATTGTCCCCAGATGTAGACCGGCAGGGTTGCTTCGGTTCCAGACAGAAAGAAGGCAATGATAAATTCATCCAGCGAAATGGTAAAGGAAATGAGGAGGCTGGAAATGATGGCCGGCATGACCAGGGGCAGGGTGATATACCAGAAGGTTTCCAGTCGGCTCCTGCCCAAATCCTGTGAGGCCTCCTCAAAGCTCTTGTCCAGACCCTGAAAGCCGGCACTTAGAATTGCCGTGCAGAAAGGGAGACAAAGCAGGATATGACCAAGGATGATGGTTGTCAGGGAAAGATTGAATCCCAATTGCAGGATTATCACCAAAAGGGAAACCCCAATGATGATTTCCGGCAACACCATGGGAACCATGATCAGTCCCATAATTCCCCGTTTCCCGGGAAATTGATACCGGGTGGAAGCCCTGGCGGCAAAAATCCCGAATATGGTTGCAAATACCGAGGTAATGACCGCTACCAGCAGACTATTGAGAGCAGCCGTCAACAAGGGTTCTGTTTTGAATACTTCAATGAACCAGGCAAATGTGAAGCCACTAAGCGGGAAAGCCACGATGGTGCTGTCATTGAAGGAAAATATGGGAAGCAGCAATGCGGGTGCATAAAGAAAAACAAGAAATATCCCGATATAAACCACCAGGTATCGTGATTGCTTGGCTTTGGCCATTATTGCCCCTGCTTCAAATATTTTCGATTGAACCACAAAAACACCATTGCGATGGTGGAGACGACAAACATGGCTGATAATGCCAAGGCTGCACCCAGAGGAGCATTGTTTGCCTTTTTGAATTGAACCTCAATCATATTGGCAATGAGTAATCCATTCGGACCTCCTACCAATTTGGGTGTAACATAATCACCGATGGTGGGGATGAATACGATAAGGGTGGCTGCAATTATTCCGGGCATGGCAAGGGGAAGGGTTACCCTCATGAATCTTCTGACAGGCCCATCGCCAAGATCTTCGGACGCTTCCAAAAGGGATCGGTCAATTTTTTCAAGGGCAACATAAATGGGAAGAATGGCAAATGGAATCCATGCATGGCTGAGAGTAACCACAATGGCACCCTGATTGAACAGGAGGAATTTCAAAGGTTCATCGATAAGCCCAATACCAATAAGCGATCCGTTGATAACACCATTGAACCCAAGAATAACCTTCCACAGGAAAATCCTGATCAGATAGCTTGTCCAGAATGGAATGGTAATCAGGAATATCCAAAGAGGCTTTTTCTTCGGGGACACATGAAAGGAAATGTAATAGGCAACCGGAAAGGCCAGAACCACGGTCAGGAGGGTTACCAAAATTGAAATCTTGAGGGATCGCAACATCAATGCCTGGTAAATTGCTCCCGTCCAGGCTTCCCTGTAATTATCAAGGGTGAAGTCTCTGTTCAGTTCAAGATAATCCTGAGTCCAGAAACTCAATGCAAAGACACCCATCAAGGGGAACGCCAACAACAGCAATGCATAGAAAAACGGAGGGCTGACCAGAATTAAACCAGACTCACCCCTGATTTTCTGGATAAATGAAAAATTCATTTCATGTGGCTATGTCAAATCCTTGTGGACAAGACTTCCTTATCTCGACAAAAATGAAAATCCCCAATCTGTTTACCGGAAGCATGACCTGCTTCCGGTAAAATTCGGGAGGAATCAGAATCCTGCCTTGATCAATTCGAATTCGGCAATCATTTGTTCACGAATTGTATGATTCATGGGCTTTTGGGCCAAGACAGGTACATTGATTGGGCCCAATCCCATCTCTACAAGGATATCGGAACCCAGCTTGTCCATTTCTGCCTGATTGCCATGACCATAGCCCCATTCATTGACAATGTATTCCACTGATCTTGGTTCAAACCAGGCATTGAAAAAATCGTAGACCTTGGAATCGTCATTGGGTCCGTTGGCCAAATCAACATATCCACAAAACCAGGTTGATGACCCTTCCTTTGTCAATCGATTCATTCTTACATCATGACCTTCCGATTGCATGACTACAGGTGTTTCATTCCAGGCCCAGGCAATAAGTACTTCTCCACTGGCCATGAGTTGTGATAGTCCTGCACCATCCTGCCAATAATCCCTGACATTCTTGTGGGCTTCCCTCAACCAGGCCGAGGCTCTTTCCAGATCCGACTCGGTAACTGTCGTCCAGTCAGATACGCCAGTAGCCAGATAAGCCAAGGCATAGGCATCGTCAACATTATCTGCGATGGATACTTTTCCAGCATATTTGGGATCAACAAAAACCTGAAGACTTTGTATATCCTCTTCTGGAACGAGATCAGCACGGTAGGCTAGAGCTGTTGTTCCCCAGTCGGCTGGCAGCAGGTAATACTCCCCATCAATCTTGAAGGCCTCCTTCATGGTTTCATTGACCTGATCCCACCGTTCGATCCTATCAATCTGCAATGGATCAAGCAAACCTGCTTCATGCCATTTTGACACCGATTGGGAACAGGGGTGGGAGATATCGGCTTCAAACCCTACTCTAAGCTTTTGAAAGGCTTCCTCTTCTTCACCAAAAAACGAAAAGGTAGGTTCATCACCATGTTGTTCGATGTAGCCCTGATAAAAACCAGGATCATTGTAAGCCGACCAGTCAAATATAACCAGTTCCTCGTCAGCAGCATAGGTTGCAGTGGTACCGAGCCAAAATCCTCCAAATAAACCAATTGAAACCAAAAACAGAGTTCGCATCATTTATCTCCCTGAAATCCAAATAAAAAACTAAAGGGCTAGTTTACTGAAGAAACAATAAAAACAAATCGGATTCTTTTGTCCAGACTGACAAATTTGATTATTTAGTCATTGTGGTTAGCATTTACTGATTGTGAATTTGCACCATAATGATTAGTCTATTCCAATTATTGTGTACTGTGGTTCTGGAAACTTTACCCTAATTGTACCATCTACAGACAATAATTTTCGTATTATATTTCCATTTTTCTTTTGAGGCTGTATGGCAAGAATTACCTATATTGAATACAACGGAAAACCACACGTTATTGAGGTAAAGGAAGGCTTGACAGTAATGGAGGGGGCAAGGGACAATAACATTCCGGGCATCGAGGCGGATTGTGGTGGTGCTTGTGCCTGTTCAACCTGCCATGTATATGTTGATGATGAATGGGTAGACAAGTTGCCGGAAAAGGAAGCCATGGAAGAGGATATGCTGGATTTTGCCTGGGACCCGGACCCGGTAAAATCAAGACTGACATGCCAACTGCGAGTCACATCCGATTTTGACGGTCTGGTTGTACGCATGCCCGAAAAACAAATTTAATTGAAATAAACCATTCCACAGGGAATAACGATCGCTTGATCAATGCAGAATTGGACCAATAACCAAACATCAAATATGGCCGATGGCTTGAAGGTCCATGAATATACGGTTTCTGAAATTTCCCGGGAAATAAACCGGACAATGGAACGAGGATTTCCAATGGTGCGGGTCAAGGGTGAGGTTTCCGATCTGTCCCGTTCACCAAGGGGCCATCTGTATTTTACCCTCAAGGAACATAATCATGCCCTGTCCGCAATCATGTGGTCCTCAACGGCCAAAAGGCTGGGTAACAAATTGGGCAATATCCTCAAGGAGGGAAGTGAAATCAGTGTCCTGGGTAAGGTTACGACCTTTTCGGGGACATCCCGCTATCAGATTTTAGTCAATGATCTCGATTTCGCTGGTGAGGGTGCCATCCTTGCCAAAATCGAGGAATTGAGAAACAGACTGACCCAGGAGGGTGTTTTTACCTGGCAGAATGAGAAGGAATTGCCTCTATTCCCAAGGACCATAGGTGTGGTCACCTCACCAACAGGCTCTGTCATCAGGGATATTCTCCACCGGTTGAATGCAAGGTTCCCCCGTCAGGTTATTGTCTGGCCGGTTGCCGTGCAAGGTGATAATTGTCCTCCCGAGGTAGTTCGGGCAGTTGGGGGTTTTAATGCCCTTGTGCCGAATGGTGAAATCCCCCGACCTGATTTGATCATTGTTGCCCGGGGAGGAGGTTCGTTCTCGGATTTGGTTGGATTCAACGATGAAAATGTTGTTCGGGCCGTAGCCCTGAGTGAGATTCCGGTGATTTCGGCTGTAGGTCATGAAACCGATCATACCCTCATCGATCTGGCAGCCAACAAAAGAGCTCCCACTCCTACTGCCGCCGCAGAATTCGCTGTCCGGGTTAGGGCCGAATTGGAAGAGGGGATTAAAAATCTGGAAACCAGGATATCGGAAGGGACAAGGATCGCCTTTCAAAACAAAAGGCAACGAATCTCCGATGTTTCAAAGAGGCTTCCGATCAAGGAGAATCTATTCCAATTTCGTGATCAGCAATTGGATGGCTTGTACCTGCGATTGCCCCGTGCCTTGAGGTCGAATATCCAGCATAAGGCAACGAATTTGTCGGAATGTGGTGCCAGACTTGCGGTTCCGAGGGTTTTATTCGAATCGAAATACAAATTTCAGGCTCTGGACAAGGGACTTTCATCTACTGATCTCAATTCAAGAGTCACCTCTTCCGAAGAGCGTCTTGAAGCGACGGGAATAATGATGGATAAGTACATCAAGGCGTACATGAAGAGCAAGAAGCTTGGAGTAAAATCCTTGAAGCGAATCATTGAAGGGGTAGGATACAAGAACACTCTCAAACGCGGATTTGCCGTTGTCAGGCAAAACAACATGGCGATAACCAGCAAGGAAGGTTTTCAAATCGAAAAGGATGTCGAGATTGAGTGGAGTGATGGAAAAGTTAAATTTCCTTCCTAGACGATTGTTCTTTTTGATTAATCTGAAAAAAATGTTTATGGGTAAATTGTTTTTATAGTCGGTAATTTTATGGCAGAGCATCCAAAGGGCGTATGGAAATCAGGCAAGGGCAAGGGAAGGAAAACCCCAAAAGGCCGTCAGGTTACAGATGAAGCCCTGAATGAAATCCAGGAGTTGTTGGGAACTGCTCCCTTGGAGAGGTCAATGTTGATTGAGTATCTCCACATAATTCAGGACCGTTACGGTTACTTGTCTGCTGCACACCTGAGGGCTCTGGCATCATTGATGAAACTGGCCCAGGTTGAAGTATATGAAGTCGCCACCTTTTATGCCCATCTGGATATCGTCAAGGAAGGCGAGGAACCACCACCGGAAATAACCGTTCGAGTTTGTGATTCCCTTTCTTGTGAAATGGCTGGAGCCCAGACCTTGATGCAATATCTGAAAGAGGGAACCGATCCAAACAAGGTCAGGGTAATAAGAGCACCCTGCATGGGACGTTGTGATACAGCACCTGTCCTTGAAGTGGGGCACAAGCATGTTGACAAGGCTACGTTGGAAAAGACTAACAAGGTTATTGCCGAGAGGGATTTTCATCCCGAGATACCCGATTATCCGGACTTGGACAGCTATCTGAATGAAGGAGGATATCAAACCCTTAAATCATGCCATCAGGATGTGCTTACCAGAGATGAAGTTGAACAATTGGTATTGTCTTCCGGCCTTAGGGGCTTTGGAGGAGCTGGATTCCCATCGGGTCGAAAATGGTCTTTTGTCAGGAAGGAAAACAAGCCACGTCTAATGGCAGTCAATGCTGACGAGGGGGAACCGGGAACATTCAAGGACCGGTATTATCTTGAAAGGTATCCTCATCACTTTCTGGAGGGAATGTTGATAGCTGCCTGGGTCGTTGAGGCAGAAAAGGTCTATATCTACCTTCGTGATGAATATCCTGCATCAAGGGAAATTTTACTGAAGGAAATAAGCAACCTGGAAAGCAAGGGCATTGTGCAGGAAGGATATATTGAACTTCGCAGAGGTGCCGGTGCCTATATCTGTGGCGAAGAAAGTGCCATGATTGAGAGTATCGAGGGGAAGAGGGGATTGCCGAGACACCGACCTCCCTATGTCGCTCAGGTAGGCTTGTTCAACAAGCCAACCCTTGTTCACAATGTAGAGACACTGTACTGGGTTCAAAGGATTTGTAAGGAGGGACCGGAGATTTTCACATCAGTTGAGCGGAATGGCCGCAAGGGCCTAAGAAGCTATTCCGTATCCGGACGTGTTGCCCAACCGGATGTATACATCTTACCTGCAGGTTCGACCATAACTGACATTATTGAGGCTGCAGGAGGTATGGCCGAGGGTCATGAGTTCAAGGCATATCAACCTGGTGGACCTTCATCAGGTGTACTACCTGCATCCCTAGACAACATACCATTGGATTTTGATACCTTACAACCTTACGGAACCTTTATCGGTTCAGCTGCAGTTGTGGTTCTATCCCAGAAGGATAGGGCAAGGGATGCTGCTTTGAACATGCTTAGATTCTTTGAAGATGAAAGTTGTGGTCAATGTACACCCTGTCGGGTTGGCTGTGAGAAAGCAGTAAAGTTGATGCAAGACAATAAGTGGGATTTTCCCCTGCTTGAAGATTTATGTGAAGTAATGGCCGATGCTTCAATTTGTGGGTTGGGTCAGGCTGCGCCCAATCCGATTCTATTGACGATGAAGCATTTTCCCGAGGAGATTTCCTGAATCAACTGTATAATGTTGATTGAATTTCTCTTGATGAAAGGGAAATGGAACCATTTCATGGCAATTTAATGGTCCACTAAGATTAATGGAATCCAGATGTCCTTTTTCTCGAAGTTAAAATCAAGGTTAACAAAATCCACTTCCAAGTTGGAGCAGGGTTTGGAGGATTTGATAGAAGAGGGAGAGCAAGAAAATCTTTCAGCCTTAGATTCAAGTAGTACCCTGGACATGGAGAATGGTGATAAGCAAAAATCCGGATTGTTTGGTAAAATTTTCAGCGGTGTTGGCGATGGAACCCCCCGGCGTCGTCTGAATGATGAAATGCTCGAAAGTCTGGAGGAATTGTTGATTGTTTCAGATATGGGTTACGATACATCAATTCGCATTTCTTCCAGCATTGCCCAGAACCACATGGGACAAAGACTATCAACACATCAACTGAAAACCCTGTTGTCCGGTGAAATCACCAGCATTCTCGAACCCGTTGCCAAACCTATCCCCCTATTTTCCGCCAAACCTCAGGTCATATTAATTGCCGGCGTCAATGGGTCGGGCAAGACCACCACCATTGGCAAGCTTTCCAGCCAGTTCAAGGAAGCTGGCAAGGATATCGTCATTGCGGCTTGTGATACCTTTCGCGCAGCCGCTGTGGAGCAGCTTGAAATTTGGGGAGAAAGGGTAGGGGTTCCTGTTCTGAAAGCCTCAGCCAATTCGGATCCGGCTGCTCTAGCGTACAAGGCCTATACTCTTGCCAAGGAAGAAGCCAAGGATTTACTGATCATTGATACAGCCGGTAGATTGCAAAACAGGATGGACTTGATGGAGGAACTGGCAAAGATTGTCAGGGTGATCAATAAAATTGACAGTGAAGCACCCCACAACACGCTTCTTGTACTCGATGCCACAACAGGGCAAAACGCCATTTCCCAGGTTGAGGTATTCAAGAAGATGGTTGATATATCTGGTTTGGTCATGACCAAGCTGGATGGTACCGCCAAGGGAGGCATACTTGTTGCTCTTGCCGCCAAGTTTGGTTTACCAATTCATGCCATAGGAATAGGTGAAGGCATTGATGATCTATCCCCATTTGATCCTGAAGAGTTTGCAAACGTATTGACTGGTTTGGATCGGGAATAATCTTTTACTTTAATGCAACTAACAATGTTGAATTGATTCCAGTAATTACCCATTAAATTTTCTGCTTTTATCGAAGATAAGTAGTTCTTCCAATAACAATATATTTGTTCCCATTTTGGGAACAAATATATTGACAATGTTTAATATTTAATCATATAAATATCCATGAAAATTATTAACCGGAGTATACTGGACGAGCACATGGAAAAATTTCCGGATTCGAAAGCACCGCTGGATGCTTGGTTAAATGAATTAATCAGGGTTGATTGGACCAAACCGTCAGATATAAAACAGTCTTATCCTCGTGCGAGCATTCTCAAGGGTAGAAGAGTGATTTTCAGAATAGGGGGAAACAAGTACAGGTTGGTAGTAAAATTTAATTATGAAAAAGGTCTGGGGTACATTCGATTTATCGGGACCCATAAGGAATATGATAAAATTAACGCTGAGGAGATATAGAGATGAACAAGGAAATAACTCAACCTATTCTTTCTGAGCAGGAATATTCAGATGCTCTTGCACGCATTGAATTTCTCATGGATTTGGAACTGACTCCTGAACTGGATGAGGAATTCAATGAGCTAGTGAACCAAATTGAAGTTTATGAGGATAGATATTTCCCAATCGAAAAGCCTGACCCTATCGAAGCGATTAAGTTTAGAATGGATCAATCAGGATTAACCCGCAAGGATTTAGAACCAATAATTGGGAGTCGTTCTAAAGTATCTGAAGTGCTTAGTGGCAAACGCGAACTAACCTTGAAAATGATTCGTGCATTGAACAAACATTTAAAGATACCAGCAGAAATACTAATCCGGAATGAGGGAGATTTACCTGAGGTTCCTGCTGACTTTGAATTTGATCGTTTCCCTATAACAGAAATGGTGAAACGAGGTTGGATCAAAAAGATACCAAACATCAAGGATAAATACGAAGAGATTATTCAGGAGCTGATCAGTCTAGCGGGAGGCTGGGTAGCAATTCCTAAGCCTTTTCTTAGACAGGGGAGAGGATTACGAATTAATGAAAATACAGACAAATACGCATTATTGTTGTGGTGTATCTACGTTCTGTGTAAAGCTCGCAATATCAATCTTACGACAACTTACAAAAAAGGTTCAATAACCCCTCACTTTCTGCGGGAATTAGCTAAGTTGAGTTGTTTTGAAAATGGACCATTGCTTGCGAGGGAAAAATTAGCCAATCATGGCATAGCTTTGGTTGTTGAGAAAAACCTACCCAAGACGTATCTTGATGGAGCAGCATTCTGGACCGTCGAGAATACACCAGTTGTAGGTATGACAATCCGTTATGATCGAATTGACAATTTCTGGTTCTGCCTACTTCATGAACTCGCACATATTGGGCGTCATATGCCAGATGGAAATGGTGAGGTATTTATTGATGACCAGGATCTCCAAAATCTTACAAAAGGGCAAGCCAGCAAATACGAGCATGAAGCTGACCAATGGGCAAAAGAAGCCTTGATACCTTCATCTTTATGGAACAAACATCCAGTTAAAAATCAACCAAGCGAAAAAAACGTTCTGTCACTTGCAGAAAAAGCTAGTATTCATCCTGCTATTGTTGCAGGTCGTATCCGCCATGAGAAAAAAAATTATAAACTCCTCACGCAATTCATGGATAAGGTGAATCCAGAGATTTTCGATTAGCATTTTGCTGAGATCAAAACACTGACCACCCAAAGACAATTATCTATAACTCCAAGTATCTTTTGTGCTTGATTGAAATCTGGTTCGTTTAAATTTGCAATCATTGTAATTAAATGATGATCTGAAAAATACACATTGGTATTTATTTCAGAATTACCATCATGGTATGAGACCACATTGAATATCTGCTTTGGAAGCAGAACCAGTAGAGATCAATTATTTTCACAATATCATGGTCATGATAGGGAAATAAAGATAGATTAGGGAAAATATGGCTGGACAAAACAGTAAACCGGGCTTGAAAATGATTTTGGAAATAGGTCCGTTGATTCTCTTTTTTGTGGGGTATTTTTTGCTTCGGGATAAATCCATTGTTGTGGGGAGTACCGAGTACGACGGCTTCATTATGATTACCGCCTTATTTGTCCCAGTTCTCATTGTCAGTACTTTTCTACTCTGGAAACTGACCGGAGAACTATCCAGAATGCAAATCATGACCGTTTTCCTTGTTATAGTATTTGGTGGCTTGACGGTCTTTCTCAATGACGAAAGATTCATCAAGATGAAGCCCACAATCATCTATTTGCTGTTTACTGTAACTTTGGGCTTTGGTCTGGTGCAGAAAAAATCCTACCTGCAATCGTTGATGGGGCAGGCTTTGCCCCTGACCGATAGGGGATGGATGGTATTAACCCAAAGAACTACACTGTTTTTTCTTTTCCTAGCCATTGCCAACGAAATCATTTGGCGTTTCATGTCAACTGATGCCTGGGTTACATTCAAAACCTTTGGCTTGACTGGACTTAGTTTGGCATTTTTTGGCAGTCAGATGTATTTTCTGAGAAAACACCTCAACATGGAAATGATCGAAAAAAATTAGTTTGCCGCGATTACCCAGAATTAAATCTGGGTAATGCTATATTAAAACAGATTATTTCTGCTTGAAAAGAATTTTCTGAGCTTTCTTGTCGTTCTGAATATTGGATCTCAATTCTGCGGCAACAGCCCTTCCGGCAATAACCGCTTCACGTGACCCTACCCTGTCAAGCCATTTGGCCATGTTGGGAAAGGAGGCAATATCCTGTTCCTGACCTTCCCAGAGTGAAGCCCAAGGCCAAATGGCCATATCAGCAATTGAATAATCGCCGGCAACGTAATCCCTGTCGGCTAGTCGTCGGTCAAGAACGCCATAAAGCCTGCTCACCTCGTTTTTATACCTGTTCTTGGGATAAGGCAAATCTTGGGGTGGATCCATGGTTGGAGCATATTTGAGGAAATGATGGGCTTGTCCAGCCATGGGGCCAACCCCTCCCATTTGCCACATCAACCATTGTTCTATTTCAACCCGCTCTCGCTCGTTGTTACCAATGAAACGATTATGCTTTCTTCCCAGATATTGTAGAATTGCCCCCGATTCAAAAATACTGATTTCCTTGCCATCAGGTCCGTCGGGATCAATTATTGCAGGCATTCGATTGTTCGGGGCTATTTTAAGGAAAGAAGGTTCAAATTGATCTCCCTTGCCAATATTGATGAGATTAACGTTATACGGAAGTCCAAACTCCTCAAGGGCGATCGTTATTTTCCAGCCGTTCGGTGTAGGCCAGTAGAATAATTCAATTGTGTTCGTCATTTTATACTCTGCAATAGATCCTGTTCTGTGATATGGATTATTTTTTATTGGGAAATGAAATTACCAATTTTCCAACTATATTAATTACCTCATTACGAATTTAAAGCCGGCCTTTGTCAATGGCAAAACAACCCTTAAATAAACAAACGCAAGCTGTCCATGGAGGTGGGGTGCGTAGTCAGTTCGGCGAAACCTCCGAAGCAATTTTCCTCACCCAGGGGTTTGTATACGACAGTCCCGAACAGGCTGAAGAGCGTTTTATCGAGGCCAAGGAAAACGAATTTATCTATTCGAGGTATGGCAATCCGACCGTACGGATGTTTGAAAATCGGATGGCTCTCGTTGAAGGTCTTGAGGATGCCTTTGCCACGGCTTCGGGAATGGCTGGAGTGAATGGCGCCTTGTGTTCCATCCTCTCAGCTGGAGACAAGGTGGTTTCATCAAGGGCCCTGTTTGGTTCCTGTCTTTTCATACTGGAGAATGTTCTTCCGAGATTTGGTGTAAAGGTCGAATTTGTTGATGGCACAGATAATTCCCAATGGGAAAGCAAGGTAACTCCGGACACAAAAGCAGTATTTATTGAAACTGTTTCAAATCCAACCCTAGAGGTAATTGATTTGGACTTTGTCAGTAAACTTGCAACAAGGAATGATGCAATTCTGATAGCTGACAATGCATTGGCATCACCCCAGTTTTTACGGGCTGGCATAAACGGTGCGGATATCGTGGTTTATTCTGCAACCAAACATATTGATGGCCAGGGAAGGTCCCTTGGGGGAATTGTAATCGGGTCAAAGGATTATATTCGTGGTCCTTTCGAAGCATATCTAAAACACACGGGTGGGGCCATCAGCCCCTTCAATGCATGGATTATGCTCAAAGGAATGGAAACACTTGAATTGCGAACGAACCGCCAGGCAGATTCGGCACTGAGAATCTGTCAGGAATTGGAAGGTCATGAAAACCTTTCCAATGTTATTTACCCGCACTTGCCCAACCATCCCCAATATGCAGTGGCCAAAGGGCTGATGAACAAGGGTGGTACGGTTTTTGCAATGGATTTTGATGGTAACAAGGATGCTTCCTTCAAATTCATGAACAATCTCGAAATCGTTAGAATTTCCAACAATTTTGGTGACGCCAAGAGTTTGGTGACCCATCCGGCAACCACAACCCATCAGAGATTGTCAGAAGAACAACGCGCAAGTTTGGGCATTACAGATGGTTTGGTCCGAGTTTCGGTTGGATTAGAAAATCCCGATGACTTGCTAGAGGACTTGGTCTCTGCTATCAAATCCATATAATCGGGCATATTTGACCATTTGGTGATATTTCAAACAATCCTGAAAAAGGGAAATAGGCCAGATTCAGGGGAGAGAAGTTTATATCTCCTCAACTCAGCCAGCCACCGAGATTTTCCAAAATAATTTGATATATCAATTCACTGTGATCATCCGTGTCATTCAAGGCAGGAATGTAAGCAAAATTCTCACCCCCGTGAGTTTCAAACTCCTCACGAACCTCCATCTGAATTTCTTCGAGGGTTTCGATACAATCTGATGAAAATCCAGGACAAATGATGGCCAGATTTTTCACCCCACTTTGAGCCAGACGCTTTACTTCATTAATGGTATAGGGTTGAAGCCAGATTTCTTTCCCGAATATTGACTGGAATGTCGTATAAACCGGATTTAAATCTCGTCCCATACGTTCGATGAGCAATCTCGTGGTTTTCTGGCATTGACAGTGATATGGATCACCTTCGAGTAAATATCTCTTTGGTAATCCATGATAGGAGGCAAGTAGAACCTCGGGTTCGAAGGATAATTCGCTGTATTTGGCCTTGATCGATTTGGCAAGTGCTGAAATATATTCCCCATTTTCAAAATATGGTTCAACGATACGAACACTGGGCTGCCAGTTCAGATGTTTCATCGCATCAAACAAGGAATCACAGGCTGTGGCTGTTGTTGTTGCCGAATATTGTGGATACAGGGGAAAGAACACAATTCTGTTACATCCCTGTTTGACCAACCCATGTAATACCGACCCAATCGATGGGTTGCCATAACGCATGGCGAAGTCAACAAGGTAATCGGAACCAATTTCAGATTCCACCCGGGACCTGACCTTGTCTGTAAGGTGCCTTGTTATAGTCAATAAAGGGCTTTCATCGAGTTGATGATTCCAAATTTTCTGATAGTTTTTTCCAGAAGTGAAAGGTCTTTTCGTGAGAATGATTGATTGGAGTATCGGCTGCCATTTCCACTTGGGATAATCAATGACTCTTTTGTCGGAAAGAAACTGGTTCAGGTATTTGCGCATGGAAAAATAATCATACCCGTCGGGTGTCCCGAGGTTCGAAAGTATGATGCCGGTTTTGCCGAACCTGATTTCAGGATGGTCTTTAGGTAGAAAGCTCTTTTCACTATTCGGTTCTGGCATTTCAATCTCTCTTGTACGCAATGGAGGTTTTATACATTTTTTGATACCCAACCAGTAAGAAAGATCAATTCAAAAGTCGCATAAATCTTTCCCGAGGGAAGTGAAAAATGTTCGATGTAACTTTTTTCAGCTTTCTGGAATATTTTACGTCCGGTAAAATTCTTTGTTCTATTCACAAGGGCATTCGTTTCACCCATCAATCTAAGATGCTTCATCAAGTCTTGTAGGGATTCATACTCAAGCTTGAACTCAAGGCGGTCGGAAATGGGATTTGTAAAATTTGCCCGGACCATCAGATTTCCCAAATCCAGAATATCACCCATTGGTGATACGCGGGGGGTTGCACCATTTTTTATTGTAGTTTCACCTGAAATCAATGCAGTTCTCAGTTCCACGAGGTTTTGTCCACCGAACAATACTGCCATTATCATCCCACCTGGATTGCAGGATTGCTTGCACTGAATGAGTTGACCTACCGGATCATTTGACCAATGTAGACAAAGGCTGTGGAGAATCAGGTCATATTGATTGTCTGGAAAATTCAACACATCAGTATCAGGCAACACATCAGCTTCAGGAAATTTTTTTGTCCACAATTCCGGAACTCCGGTAACAATTGCCAATTTTGGAGGTGTCTCAAAGGAATCACCCGCCCTTTCACGGAATTCAGCAATTATCTCATTGTGGAAGTAAATACTTGAATGATGGCCTGGATCAATTCTTTTTCGATGTTTGCACACACATTCATAATCAAATAGTTTTGCTACTTTCATCGAAAATAATATAATTTACTGATGGGGCTGAAATTTTGATGCCATTGCAGATACAACCAATATATAGTTCGTAAATTTATTACCCCAATTGAAAAATGTTGACGACTTCCTTTTTGAAATTCATCCGGCATTTTTATTCGAAAAATAATACGAGTAAAATTATTAAAGGTAAATTGCATTGTCAGAAAGTAGTTTAAGCAATGATTGACTCTCGACCCATCGGGTACGTACTTGGATGGTTGATCATTGGATTGGGATTATCGATGCTGATTCCGATGCTGGTTGATGTAATTTTCATTAATGGCCAGTGGACCACCTTCGCAATCTCTTCCGCTTTTACAATATTTATTGGTTTGGTCCTTGTACTTGCCACTTCTTCGACAAGACTGACAACTCAGGGTACAAGTCTAAGAGAGACCATCCTCATTACGGTATGCCTGTATACGGTAATACCGCTCTTTGCAGCTATTCCCTTTGTATTGGGAGAACCGAATTTCCGTATCATTGATGCCTATTTCGAGTCTGTTTCAGGGCTTACCACAACTGGAGCAACTGTATTTTCAAATATAGAGAATTTACCAGAGGGTTATCTCATGTGGCGAGGAATCTTGCAATGGATCGGTGGCATTCTGATTATCATTATTGCGATGACTGTTTTTCCAAGACTGAGAATCGGTGGAATGCAGTATTTCATGAAAAGCAATTTTGAAACCATCACAACTGTCATTCCCCAAGCCATATCAACGGCCAGAGGAATTTCAATAACCTACCTTGCCGTGTCGCTATTGTGTTTCTTGTCCTATAACGTTGCGGGTTTATCAATATTTGATTCAGTGGTGCATTCCATGACTACGGTTGCCACTGGTGGGTTTGGAAACTACGACAGTTCCTTTCAGAACCTTGGATATAAAGCGGAATATGTGGCAATTGCTTTCATGATTCTGGCTGCGATACCGTTTATAAGATACCTGACAATATTCAGTGATTCAGGAAAGTCACTCATCCTTGACCGTCAGGTCCAGGGATTTATCGGAATTATATTGTTTATCGGCACAGCTCTGACCTTGTGGCAAATATTGGTTAATGGTCAAGGTTCCGAAATTGCCATAAGAAAGGCACTGTTCAACAGTATTTCCATAATGACGGGTACCGGATATGTCAGTGCCGATTATAATGCATGGGGCAGTTTCCCGGTTGCCATCTTCTTTTTGATCGGTCTTATCGGAGGTTGTGCCGGATCGACAAGTTGTTCGGTCAAGGTATTCAGATATCAGGTACTTTTTGCCAGCATTGTTGCACAAATCAAGAAAATCTATTCCCCACATGCCATAATCAAGCCAAGATATCAGGGCAAGAACATACCCAGCGAAATCATGATTTCGGTTATCCTGTTCATTGTAATGTTCTTGTTTACCCTGATGGTTTCAGCCCTTCTTTTGGCAATGACCGGACTGGATTTCATAACATCAATTTCAGGTAGTGCCGCTGCTCTGGCAAATATCGGTCCGGGTTTGGGTGATATAATTGGCCCAACCGGAAATTATCAAAGCCTTGGGGATGTTGCCAAGTTGATACTTGCCATTACAATGGCCACAGGAAGGTTGGAGTTATTGGCCGTGTTTGTCATTCTGACCTTGAAATTCTGGCAATCCTGATCAGGTTCAAATTGTTGATTATCCTAAATTATGGAAGGATTAAACGAACATGGCCATGTTGGAGAATCCGCATCCTGGTTATATATTAAAATATGAGTTTATAGACGAAATCGGGATGAGCCAAAATAAACTTGCTGATTGTCTTGGTTTACCGCCTAATAGAATACATTCAATTGTAAAGGGATTGTGTGGGATAACAGTTGATACCGATCTCAGGTTATGCAAGTTTTTCGGGCTTTCTGAGGGCTACTTCCTGCGTCTACAAAATACATATGATATAATGGAAGCGAAACGTTCAATGGCTTAGCAGGTTGAAGGTATAGTGCCCTGTATCCTTATGACTGATGAAAAGGAATTTGTTTGAAGAAAGCAATTGTAGTTCCCCATTTTATCCAAGAATTGGATGAAATTTTTTCAAGACCTAAGAAAATCAAAAAAGGAATCGAAGTTCTTGAGATATATATGGTCGCTTTTCAGACAGGAATTTTTGCCATAAATGTAAATTTGGGTCATAGGGGAGATCAGTGGGTTAGCCATCACACCAAACAAAATTTTGGCTCCAAGAAAGGAAGGAGCCACATCGAGATTAAATTATTTTGTTATTGGCTTACAAGAATCCCGAAAATCCTTCCTAATAATCACCTGTATTGAGGAAAGATTGTTCAATGGCTTCGAGAAACGATTGGGCTGAGGAACTGGGAGACAGCAGCAGAAAGCCATCCTCGGATTCTCGAGCTAGAACCGTACTGAGATGTTCCATCACGGTTCTGGCACATTTTCCCACTGGGAAGTTATTTAGATCAAGGGGACAAATTCTTTCCATAGCTTGAAGAATGTCCGGTCCGGACAGTCTGATTTGGCACCAATTGTCGGTTTGATCGGTAATATAGCCTGTATCGCCCAATTTTTCCCGAACTGTTAACTCCGGATAGAGCCCATCCCGCTCGAAGAGGGCAAAAACCTGGTCAGGACTCATCCATAGAAACAAAAAATCCCTGCTTGTAGAAAAAACAGAATGCCCGGGTTCGGGTGGATATGTACCAAAGGCAATGGTAAATTCACTGGAAAAAACGTCCTCGCTACCTCTTGGAATTGCAATTGAAACGATGGCCTGGGTAGAAACAATATCCAGATAATTGCCCCCAAAATAGCGTTCTCTACCCCAGAGAAATGGGAATGGTTCCAGTTTATAATCAGCCACGCTGTCTACCCCCGTCAGGATCATAAAAATGGGGTGAACAGATTTCCACATCAGTGTTGTTGCCTCGGAGAGGGTCAACAGCATGAACAATTTCACCAAACCGGTTCAAACCATTTTTGATGAATCCCAATCCAATGGTGTGCCCCAAAGTGGGAGAATAGGCAACCGAGGTCATCCATCCCTCATCATTTTCAAGATTTTTTTCCTTGCCCCTAGATACAAAATGAGTTCCGGCATTGAACTGCTTGTTTTTGTCCAAAGGCACAAATCCAACCAGTCGGTTTCCATCAGGCTGGTTCAGTCCGGATCGTTCCGACAATTTGTTGCCAATGGAATCCTTTTTCTTTGAGACCATACGTTCCAACCCAAGGTTAAATGCGGTCGTCTGGCCTGTAAGTTCATTCCCGGCAAAATGGCCCTTTTCAATTCGCATGACACCAAGTGCTTCCGTACCGTAAGGTACGACATTGAACTCTTGACCTGCCTTCATCAATATCTCCATCATGGA
Organism: Paracoccaceae bacterium; assembly: GCA_009842205.1. GTDB lineage: Bacteria > Pseudomonadota > Alphaproteobacteria > Rhodobacterales > Rhodobacteraceae > MPNP01. The sequence continues at coordinate 226,575 of VYFX01000063.1, forward strand.
ATTGCCATAGCGGGACGGTACGGCAATTTCATAGGCGAGTTCACCCGAAAAGGAAATTCTGAACAAACGAGCCTTCAGGCCCCCGCAAGCTGTGAGATTGGCACATGCCATAAAGGGAAATGCCTCATTGGAAAGATCAAAATCATCGGTTACCTTGGCAAGCAGGTTCCTTGAATTCGGACCTGCAACTGAAAACTGTGCCCAACCATCGGTAGTGGAAATCAAATGTACATCCAGTTGTGGCCATAGGCATTGCCGGGCAAACTCCAGTTGTCGGAATACCAAAACGGCATTGGCCGTGGTTGTGGTAATGACATAATGGTTTTCATCTAATCTGGCTACTGTACCATCATCATAAACAATCCCGTCTTCTCGCATCATAAGCCCGTACCGAACCTTACCAACCGGTAGTTTCAGGAAGGGATTTGCATAGACCCTGTTGAGGAATTCAGCAGCATCCCTCCCCTGGCAATCTATTTTACCGAGGGTGGAAACATCACAAACTCCTACGGAATCGCGTGTGGATAACACCTCCCGATCAACGCTTTGACGCCAATGTGTTTCACCCTCAAGGGGATACCATTGTGCCCTGAGCCAATTGCCCGTTTCAACAAAAACAGCTCCCTGCTTTTCAGCCCATCGGTGGCTTGGAGTAAATCTGGTCGGACGGAAATGCTTGCCTCGGGAACGGCCTGCAAGAGCTCCTATGGGAATAGGGGTATAAGGGGGGCGGAAAATTGTGGTACCGGTTTCAGATATGGATTTACCAGTACGTTCAGACATGATGGCCAGAGCAGATACATTCGAAGTCCTGCCCTGATCGGTTGCCATCCCCAGGGTGGTATACCTTTTAAGGTGTTCAACATCCCGAAAGCCCTCATCATGGGCTTGCGAAATATCCTTGGTGGTTACATCATTCTGTAAATCAATCCATGATCTTGATCGGGCTTCCTTCACATACCAGAAGGGTGTTATATCAGTAGGTTCAACCGATGTCTCAAAGTCGGGATGCTGACTCGTTGGGAGTCCAAGATCCTCAAGTGCCAGATTGGCTGCAGCAATACCGGAAAGTAGGGCTGAGGACAGATCAAAAAGGCCGTTTGCCGAGCCAGCAACTCTCATGCCATCTGTCAAATTCTCACCTGGTACGAACGCTTGGATTTTTTCGTTCCACACAGGTTTTGTACGTTTATGACAAGTTAGGTGAACATTGGGATTCCACCCACCGGAAACAGCCAGTGAGTCGACTTTGATGCTTTTCCCATCAGTCAGGAATATGGAATTTATCGCTTTTTTACCCCTAACATCTGCAATCCTTCCACCCGCAATGTAGTCATGATATTTATTGCCAGTATTTTGACCCTGATTCGGTCGTGTATCAATGACTGTTACGGCAATATCCTTATCGGCAAGGTCATTGGCCGTTTTCAACCCCGAATCATTATTGGTGAATAATGCAACCTGATCTCCAGGCTTGACGGCAAATCGGTTGAGATAGGTTCTCATTGCACCTGCCAGTAGAATTCCCGGCCTGTCATTATTGCCAAAACCGATGGATCGCTCGGTAGCACCGGTACAAATGATGGACCGCTTGGAATAGATTCTCCAGAGAACCGTTTTAGGTTTTTTATTGATACCTGGTAAAGCATCAGGTCTTTGTTCCAGGGCTCCAAAAATGCCATGATCATAATTGCCGAAAACCACCGTTCTGGGCAGCAACCTTACATTATCCAGAGATTTCAATTCTGCTATCGTTTGGGCTACCCATTCCTGACCTGATTGGTTGTTGATTTCTTCCCTGTCGGAATTCAACCTGCCCCCCAAACGAAAATCCTCGTCAGCCAAAATGACCCTTGCACCTGCCCGCCCGGTCACAAGGGCGGAAAGCAAGCCACTTGGACCACCTCCAACAACCAGTATATCACAATGAAGGAAGCCCTTGTCATAATTGTCTGGGTCTGGATACCCGGACAGTTTACCCAATCCGGCCGAACTTCGAATTACGGGTTCATAGAGTTTTTCCCAGAACAGTTTGGGCCACATGAAGGTTTTGTAATAAAAACCCGCCGACAGGAAAGGCGAAAGTTTGTCATTGATTCCCAAAAGATCGAACTGAAGGGAGAGTTTATAGTTCTGGCTTTTGGCATTGAGATTGTCATACAATTCAATGTTGGTTGCCTTAGTATTCGGTTCCGAAAAACTTGCCCGACCGAGTTGGACCAGTGCATTGGGCTCTTCAGAACCGGCTGAAAATACTCCCCTTGGGCGATGGTATTTGAAAGATCGTGCAATGAACAGCTGATTGTTCGCCAGTAGTGCTGAAGCAAGGGTATCCCCCTTGTATCCAGTCCTTTTTTTGTTGTTGAAGGTAAAGGAAAAGGAATGTTCCCTGTCTATCAACCCGCCTTCTGGAAATCTGGAAAACATGACTCTCAACGCCCCATTGCCAGTGCGACCTGTCTGGCCAATTCCACATTCAGGATTTCATGGGTAAGTGTGTTTCTGGTAACTACCAACCAGGATCTGTCACCCTGCTCGTGATACCAGAGTTCCCGGTGTATGCCTTCGGGGTTGTCCCTGAGGTAGAGATATTCAAAAAATTCCTTATCACCATCCGGATTGTCCCAGTCGGGACGATCGATCAGGCTTGCATCCCCCAGATAAACAAATTCAGCGGCATCTCTTGGGCCCAGAAGCGGATGTTCAATAATCATTAATCTATAATCCTAATGAAGATTGGGTTGGGCCCCAACACCTTTTTCATCAATCATCAGACCCTTGTTGAATCGGTCAAAGCGAAATGCAGTTGCAGTATGGTGCGGTTCATCCTTGGCAAGCAAATGAGCCATGCAATATCCTGAAGCCGGAGTAGCCTTGAAGCCTCCATAGCACCACCCGCCATTGAAATACAATCCGGAAATGTGGGTTTTGTCAATTATGGGCGACCCGTCCATGGACATATCCATCAGACCTCCCCACATTCTCAACAACCTGGCTTTTCCTATCATCGGCATGATCGCCATGCCTCCTTCACAAACATCCTCAACGGTTGGTAGATTCCCCCTTTGGGCATAGGAATTGTAACCATCGAGGTCGCCCCCGAAAACCAACCCTCCCTTGTCTGATTGGCTGACATAGAAATGCCCTGCACCAAAGGTAATGACACCAGGAAGGCAAGGCTTCAATCCTTCTGAAACAAAGGCCTGCAATACATGGGATTCCATGGGCAAACGCATTCCCGCCTGTGCCATTACCTTGCTGGAGGATCCAGCGACACTTACACCAACCTTATTAGCTTTTATCGGTCCCTTAGTTGTTTCGACCCCCAGGCAGATACCATCCTGGATATCAAATCCGGTTACTTCACAATTTTGGATGATATCGACTCCCAAACGATCTGCTCCCCTGGCATAACCCCAGACGACGGCATCGTGTCGAACCGTACCCCCACGTGGTTGCCAAAGAGCTCCCTTGACAGGGAAACGGGCGTTTTCGTAATCAAGGAATGGACACATTTTACGGATGAGATTTTCATCTAGCAGAACGGCATCAGCACCTGCCAGTAGCATTGAGTTTCCTCTTCTGGCAAAGGCATCCCGTTGAGGGTCGGAGTGAAACAGATTCAGTATGCCTCGTTGTGAAACCATGGCATTGAAGTTGAAATCCTGTTCCAGCCCCTCCCACAGTTTCATAGAAAATTCATAAAAGGGTTCATTGCCAGGCAGAAGATAGTTTGATCTGATTATGGTTGTGTTGCGTCCGGTATTGCCCGAACCAAGCCAACCCTTCTCCAGTACCGCGACCTTCCTTATGCCATATACTTTTGCCAAGTAGTAGGCCGCGGCCATGCCATGCCCAGCGCCAATTATGATGACATCATAGTGCTGTTGAGGTTCCGGATCACGCCACATTACTGGCCAATCCTTATTGCCTCTCAGACCTTGTCTAAATATGTTCCAGACTGAATACTTCATTGATCACCAAACTCGCAATTGATGCATAATATTGCTATTCATGTTAAATGTATATTGCAAAACAGGACAAAAACTTAACAAAATAGGACATGTATTCTGCTGGGTAATAAAATCAAAATCGGCTTTCTGTTGATAGATGGCTTTCCACTTTTGTCATATTCGAGCGCAATTGAACCATTGAGGGCTGGAAACCTTCTTTCGGGTGCAAACCTCTTTGAGATCAGTCATTTTTCGGCAAAAGGTAATCGCATCAAGAGCTCCTCAGGGGCAGAGATTGTGACTCGGTGTTATGATGAGGCCCTGGGTCTGGATTTCCTGTTTCTTGTAGCAGGTGGCGATCCCTTCAAAGTTGACAATCCTGAACTGTTCGAGTGGCTCGCCGAAGCACCCAAAACCGATACTGTTTTGGGGGGTATTTCCGGTGGTCCAGTAATTCTTACCAAAGCTGGGTTGATGAAGGATTACCGCATGACGGTTCATTGGGAACATGCTTCATTGCTTGAACAAATGTATCCGAATCTGATCTTGGAGAGATCGCTCTTTGTCATTGACCGTAATCGAATAACCTGTTCGGGTGGTACTGCGCCGCTGGACCTGATGCATCTGTTGATTGCAAGGGAATTTGGAACAAAATTTGCCAGGGATGTTTCCGATTGGTTTATTCATACTGATGTACGCAAACCTGGTGAAGCACAGAGGTCGGGGTTGGAAGAACGATTTGGAACACAGGTCGGATCTGTTCTCAGTTCAATAGAACTGATCGAAAACCACATAGCTGACCCACTGACTTTAGAGCAACTAGCTAGGTTGGTCGGGATGAGTTCCCGCCATCTGAACAGATTATTCCAGCGAGAAATAGGAACATCTGTCATGAAGTTCTGCCGAAATACCAGACTGGAGGTAGCCAGAAAATTGATTGAAAGTTCATCCCTGACAAACAACGAAATATTGCAGGCTACTGGTTTTTCTTCTCCGGTTCACTTCTCAAGGGCGTTCAGCGAGCAATTTGGATTGCCACCGACAAGTTATAGAAAAGGGAAAAAATCCTGAGATGTATATTTTGACCGATGAAATGGAATAGGTTAAATAGTTTTGTCTGGACATGTCCGATTGCAAAATTTTTGGCAATTGCCTATTGGGAGATAAATCGCTGGAAGGATCGAAGCCATTTTGGTTGAATGATGAAAACGATTATTCCGGTTTAGTATTGGAGGAAATATGACTAAAGATGGAATCAGGTATTATCTGGTAAGTTTTACAGACCTCTTTGGGGTTGTTCGCTCGAAACTTGTACCTGCAGCAGCAATTGATGATATGCGGGAAGAGGGTGCTGGCTTTGCAGGTTTTGCTGCACATCTGGATATGACACCAGCCCATCCTGATATGTTGGCCATGCCATCTGATAATATTTATCCCTTGCCATGGAAACCTGAGGTTGCGTGGATTCCAAGTGATCTTCGTATGGATGATCAAGAAGTTGATCATGCACCAAGGTTGGTTTTGAAAAGACTCATATCGAGAGCCAGGGACATGGGATACAAGGTAATGACAGGGGTTGAGCCAGAGTTCTTTTTGCTTTCTTCTTCAGGTGATGAGCTCTCTGATGATTCGGATACCAGAAGCAAACCATGTTATGATCAGCAAGCGTTGATGCGAAGGTATGACGTGATTTCCGAAATCAGTGATGCGATGATTTCCATGGGGTGGGAGCCTTATCAAAATGACCATGAGGACGCGAATGGTCAATTTGAAATGAATTGGGGTTTTACTGATCCCCTCACCACGGCAGACCGTCATACATTTTTCAAGGTCATGGTCAAGTCGCTGGCTGAAATCCATGGTTTCAAGGCAACGTTCATGCCCAAACCAATGGCCAACCTTACTGGCAACGGTTGTCATGTACATCTGTCAATCTGGGATGCAGAAAGTGGCAAGAATCTGATGAAAGGTGATGGTGAGTTGGGTCTTTCAAAATTGGCCTACAATGTGATTGGCGGCTTGCTTGAAAATGCAAAGAGTCTTGCTCTGATCACCAATCCCGTGGTTAATTCCTACAAGCGGATCAATGCACCAAGAACCACCTCGGGAGCTACGTGGTCCCCCAATACGGTAACCTATGGTGGAAATAATCGTACCCACATGATCAGGATTCCCGGTGATAACCGGGTTGAAGTTCGGCTGGCTGATGGGGCAACCAACCCATACTTATTGCAGGCCGCCATGATTGCATCAGCCTTGGATGGAATTGAACGCAATGTGGATCCAGGTGAACGAATTGATTTGGATATGTATGCCGAGGGTTATAAGGTGAAAAATGCCCCGAAGCTTCCCCTGAACATGCTTGATTCCATCCGGTTATTCGAAAGCTCTGATTTTGTTGGAGAATATTTTGGCAAAGAATTCCACACCGCCTATTCCAAACTGAAGGGAGAGGAATGGGATGAGTATATGAGGTATTTTTCAGTATGGGAGAAAGCAAACGCCTTGGACGTCTAGGATCTTCCCATTCATGAATGAAACACCCACTAAAAGCTAAATCAACCTCAAGGGGAAAAAGCCAATGCATATTCTGGTACTTCAACATGCCAAGGTCGAACATCCTGGTTCCTTCAGGAAAATGCTACGAGATGATGGACATACCTGGGATCCGATTGAGCTTGATGAAGGTGAACAATTGCCTGGTCTGGATGGTTATGATGCTCTTTGGGTCCTTGGTGGACCCATGGATGTCTGGGAAGAGGATATTCACCCATGGCTTAAACCTGAAAAGGAATTCATTAGAGAGGCAGTTAAGGAAAGGGGATTGCCCTTCTTGGGGCTATGCCTTGGACATCAATTACTTGCCGAAGCACTTGGCGGCAAATGCGGCAAGTCCGAATCCCCCGAAGTCGGGGTCATGGGAGTAGATCTTACTGAAGAAGGAAGCGAAAGTATTTTCTTTGATGGCATACCGGATACTTTCGACTGTTTGCAGTGGCATGGAGCTGAAGTTCAGCAAATGCCCGAAGGTGCGGTATGTCTGGCAAACTCTCCACTTTGTAAAATCCAGGCAATGAGCTGGTACACCCGTGCATTCTCGGTACAGTTTCATTTGGAAGTTGAATCTAATACGGTTGATAACTGGGCTGAAATACCCGCTTACGAATCAGCCTTGGACAAGGTATTTGGCCAGGGAGGAGTTTCCCGCTTGCGTGGTGATTGCAACCGCGAAATGAAGAATTTTGAATCAATGGCTGAAAGAGTCTATATCAATTGGTTACATGCAGCATCCAAATAATGGGTCAAAAGTTGTCGAAACACTGGATAGGCGTTGACCCCTGGAGATAATAAATTAGTGTTGCCTTAATTTATTCCTACTCACGGATTTTCTCATCAAGGTGTTAATTCAATTAACACCACTGAAATTGTTCAACGATGTACCAATTACCTTGGATGTAATGCTTATTTCGAGTTTAAATGGAGATATAAAGAAGGAGTATTTAATCTGTGAGAACATGCGTTATTGAACATCCTTAGAGACTAAGCGAAATAAATTAACCGAGATAATTTATACGTTACGACTAAACAGCTTTCATTAGATTTCAGGACACCTTGGTATAAATGATAATTTTTAAATTATAACCAACCGTTCACAAGGGAAGACCAAAATAATCTAAACGTAACCACTGGCAACTGATCTTCATAGCCGTGATCAATTCTTCACCAAATTCCTTCATAGTTTTTCCGTTTCTAAGTGGTTACATCAACCTTGGCATTATCTACCTTGCCAACAGTGAGCTTGAACTCCACACCTTCCATTTGTTTCAGGTATCCAATTATGCTGAAAAGGGATTGGGTCCCCGGATTTCCCTTTGAAGACAGCATCTGCATTAGGGTCTTGGGTTCCTTACCGAGATCTGCAGCAAGTTTGTTGAACCCAATCGTCGCATTGACATAAGCCCGCAACATCACCTTGCCGGTATCCAGGTCATTATTGAAAAGGGCCTCAATGGCATCCTGCAAAAGGCCGATACGGAATTCTGGGTCTCGTTCAGCCCGCCTTTTTACCGTTTCCTTGAAATCTCGAGTGAGGGGCATCTTCTATCTCCTTTCGTTTCTTGTAATCAGCCCAAAACACCTGGGCCTGGGCAATATCCCTTGATTGCCGTTTCTTTGTTCCGCCAGTCAAAAGTATCACGAGTTTTTTGCCGTCAATACCAAAATAAATCCTGTATCAGGGACGTTGATGCATTCTTCGTTCCATGACACCTTTGCCCACAGACTTTGTATCTCCCAGGTTTCCTTCCTCCGTTCTGGTTAAGGCCTCGTATACCCTCCGGGCAGCTTGGGCATCAAGTCCATCATACCAATCATCAAAGGGAGTACGACCCTGTTTGGTTACATAGGATAAAATTGCATATTCGTCCATGATGGTACAAAATATTATACCATCAAGCAATTACAAGATTCAACCGGTTGTAATTTTGTTTCCTGGTAGGTTCAGGCCCCCTGCCCAAAACTGCAATATGGGGGCGGGATTTCAAAGCGACCCAGTGCCCAAATTTGGAAAAAAATGTTGAGACATGACAAATTAATTTAATAGAGATACCCTTTATTTCTTTGGGCTCTTTTCAGAACTAAAGAATAGGTATTTACTGTCCTTCAGAAAGTCTTTCATAAATATTTTTGTCATAAGCCAGATTAGTATTCTCAGATAAAAGATCGAGGGGGATTTTCCCCTGCGAGTCCGGTTCCCTTGGATCAGCCCCGTTATCAAGCAAGGTCACAATAATATTCGGATTGCCATTATAGGCAGCTGCAGCGTGTAAAGGTGTCCAACCAATCAAAACAATTTTTGGATTGATTTGTGCTCCCGCATCAAGTAGTACTTTGATTATCTCTTTATTGGTGTTATAGGCAGCTGCTGAATGCAAAGGGGTCAGCCCCAATTCAGCCTTGGCTTCAATGTTGGCACCCGCATCAAGAAAAGTTTTGGTGATTGTGGGGTTGGTGTTATGTGCTGCAGCTATGTGCAAGGGTGTAAATCCCTCACTGCTCTTGGTTTCAATATTAGCACCTGCATTTATCAGAATAGTGATGATTTCGGGTTCTGGGGTATTGCCAGCAGCCAGATGAAGAGCGGTTAATCCACCAGAAGTGGTTAGTTTTATGAGAGCAGGCTGTTCATCTAGACACCGTTCAAGATTGGTGGGGATAACTTTTTTGTAGAAATCTCCAGTCAACGAATCATCACAGCTTTGATTTGCTTGAATACTACCAGGTAATCCAGCAAAGATTATTAAAAAACCAAGAATCGGATACAGTTGTTTGTTCATAGAAAAGCTCACTAAAATAATATCTCTCGTGGAAAGAAATTGTTTGTTAATTCAGGTGGCAGATGCCCTTGTCAAGGATAGTCTGGCAGTTTCAAGATGTTCCTTCATCCGTTCGGCTGCAAGTTCAGGCTCCCTGAATTTGATCGCATCCAGTATTTGTCGGTGCTGCAGATTGTATTGGTAAATTATGTTGGGCTCAAGTGTAAGTTTTCTCATTCGGGTCCATGACTGGTTCCCTCGAACCGAATTGATTTGCATGGCGATCCATTCAAGCAGGGGATTGCCTGTGGTAGCAACCAGTTTCATATGAAATTGTGTGTCCAGATTGGCAAAGGCAACAGCATCATTTACCTTGGTTTCCATGGAATCCAAGATACCGGATATTTCGAGAATGTCTATGGGACGCGCATTCAGAACCGACAATCTGCAAATATGTGGTTCAAAAGCAAAACGTGCATCCATCAATTCGAGGGGGCGAGCTGATTCGAAAATGGGCTGACGAAAACTTTTGGTGTTGAACCTAACGTAGGTTCCACTGTTATTCGCGATGGCTACCAAACCCTCACTCTCAAGCTGTCCAAGGGCCTTTCTAATGGTTCCCCTAGATGCTTTCATTTTTTCTGCCAACTCCCTTTCCGGAGGAAAGCGGTCATTCATCTTGTAACCACCGGCGTATATTTCCCCACGCAATTGAGCTGCAATGTCAGAGTATGATTTTCGTTTTTCCATACAATCAAACCAAATTAACAAACCAAAAATATACCAAAATAGGAAAAAAATCAATAAATGGCTTTTTTTTGGTTTAACCTACTAGGAAATTGGTTCATTTTAAGATATTCAATATGCGTAAATTGAACTTAATGATAATTTTGGTTTTGGCGGAGGATTAATGGCCATTCCTGAACATGTAGAATTTGTAATTATTGGTGCCGGAATTCATGGACTCTCCACGTCATGGAGATTGGCACAAAAGCTTATTGACAAAGGTGAAGAGGTTGATGGCAGAATAGTTGTTCTTGATAAATCCGGCATTGCCTCTGGTGCTTCAGGTATTGCCTGCGGAGTTGTAAGAAACAATTATTTCCAACCCGCCATGCGAAGGCTTATGGCACATTCCGTGGATGTTTGGGAATCCGATCCCGAAGGTCTGAGCTATCATCCGGTTGGATATATGCAGATATCATGCGAGGCCATGAGGGAAGATGTACGAACAATCTTTGAACAGCAACAGGAAATAGGATACGAAAGTGTTTTCATAGAAGGTGAAAATGCTTCCACGAATTACATGAGAGGCATGTTCGAGGATTGGCAGGCAAAAAACATTACCTCGGTTCTGCATGAAAAAAGAGGTGGTTACTCCAACAATACCAAGGCAATGTATGGATTGTCGGCAAAAGTGGAGAAACTCGGGGTACGAATAATTTCAGGGATAGAAGTCAAGGGGTTTGTGACTGATTCGACATCGAATGCAGTTTCCACGGTAGTTACAGATAAGGGTGATATAACCTGCGAGCAGATAGTTATTGGTGCCGGTCCCTGGGTTAGGGATTTTTGGTCCATGCTTGATCTTCCCAAGCAGATTACAGTGAAGGATCTGGATGGGGAAATTCACAAGAATGTTGATATGTGGAGATATTGGCAGTTGGAAGAGGGTGTTCTTACTGTTCCACCCGAAGCCCTTCTGACTGATGATGGCAAAATGCCACCGGTAATCCACGTGGACACTGATGCACCCCTCTACTCTGATGTTGACGGTTCGGTAATTACAGAGGAAATGTGGGGCATTTACTATAAGCCGGATTGGCATTTTGGTGGAGTTCAGGGAGGCGCTTCTCCCTACAAGGTGAATACACCGGTTGATGAAGTGGCGATAGACCCCTACGGCCCCTCAAGTCCAGAGTTTGTTTCCAGTCAGGAATTTGCTCATATGTGGGTTTCGGCATTGGCCCATTGTCACAAGCGATTTGAGGGAACCATGCCCAAATACCATAGAGAACCATCTGGTGGAATAGGATGTTTTACACCTGACAGTTTTCCGGTATTTGATAAATTCAATGAAAATGTGTTTATAATTGCAGATTCCAATCACGGTTGGAAAATGCTAGGTGTTGGTCACCTTGTGGCCGATGAAGTTATGGGTGAGAATCAGGAATTGCTGGAGCCATTCAGGTTTTCCCGTTTTGAAAAAGGGGAATTGCACCCCGTTTCAAACAGTCCATACCCTTGGAGTTAGAAAAGTAAAATAGGAGGAAGTATGCCAGAAATGGATATCGAAAAATTTGTTAATGCCCCTGGTCGGGATGAACAGGTCAAGGAGGTAAGGGCAAAAATTGATGCCTTGGGTGTCGAGTACATTTACCTTCAATTTGTCTCGGTAACCGGGAAAATTATGGGCAAGGGCATTCCTGCAGACCACTGGGAAAGAATTGCCAAAAAGGGTTTTCAACTGGTTTACGGTGCAACCGTAAACCTGTTTACGAATCGTCATGGCGATTATCTGGGTTATGGACCTGAGGCTGCCGAACTGGTAGGTATACCCGAACCTGAAACCATGATGCAATTGCCATGGGAACCGAAGATTGCCAGGTTTTATTGCACCCTTTTCCGAAACAGGGAAGAACCGGAGGATCCAGGTGCATTTCTGACTGCCGATTGCAGGGGCAATTTGCGACGTCTCCATGATGAGTTCCAGAACAAGCATGGCTTGCAGCTGAGGATGGGTACCGAACCTGAAATGATGTGGCTGAAAAGGGGTGAGGATGGAAAACCTGCAGGGGGATTCTCCAAACCGTTCTGTTATCACATCGATCAATTTGAATCACTACGTCCGGTTTACATGAAGGTTATCGAATATGCCCGCAAGATGGGGCTGGACATGATTCAGGGAGACCATGAAGATGCTCCCGGGCAGTTGGAACTCAACTGGGAGTTTGATGACGTACTGAAGAATGCTGACCGTCTTTCAACCTACCGGCAAATTTGTGCCCAGGTTGCCAGGGAGTTCAATCTGATTGCCTGTTTCATGTCAAAACCGTTCATGGGTGTTTCTGCTTCCGGTTGTCATCACAATCTCTCGCTTTGGAGAGGCGGTGAACAATCATTCAGAAGGGTAGGCAATGATCCGCACAACCTACCAGGCATGAAAGACAATTACATGTATACGGTTGGTGGTGAAAACACCTTCATGCCCGATTCGGATAATCCCAGAATGCCCGGCAAGGTTGGATTGATGGCCATCGGTGGAATTGTCAATCACCTCAGGGCATTGACAGCCGTTGGTTCATCTACTGTAAATTCATATCGTAGGCTTTGGGATACTGGCTTCTGGGCACCTGTCTTTGCCGATTGGGGCTTTCAAAATAGAACCACCGGTTTGCGGGTATCCGCACCCGGAAGGTTTGAATACAGGTCGGTTGATTCAATGGTAAATCCCTACCTTATGGGGTCGGTCATTCTGGCTGCTGTCAGGGATGGTATAGAAAACAACCTTGATCCTGGCGAACCCGAGGAAAGAAACATTTATGAGGCAATTCAAGCCGGCAAGGATGTCCGCAAACTACCGATGTCACTTGGTGAAGCCCTTGAAGCCCTAGCCAATGATGAAATCATTCAAGGTGGCATGCCTGGTGAAATGTACCGCTTGTATCATGAATACAAAACCGATGAGTGGGAGCGGTTCATGCATACGGTCTCCGATTGGGATCAGGAAGAATACATCGACTGTTTGCCATAAATATAAATCATAGGTCAGGGTGTGATAGTGCACCCTGGCTATCACTAAAGCATTTTGGGAGTATTTTGAAATGTGTGGAATTGCAGGGATAATTCATCGGGGAAAATCTTCTGGTGTCGGTTCTGAAATGACTGATATGCTTCAGGCTCTGAAGCACAGGGGACCTGATTCAACAGGTTATGCCATTTATGGCGACATTGGTGATGGCGACCTGATCATGAGGGTAAAGGTTGCTGAACGCGAGGATTTGGACAAGGGCAGCAAAATCAAGTCCTTGATTCGTGAGCGTATCGGAGAGGTGGAAAATATAGTCAAAGAGCATGCAACTATCAGATCCAAGGATCAGGCTACTGATTATGCCCTTCGATATGTCCTTTCAATCAAGGATAAACCGGCCGAGATGGCAGCAACCATCGAGGAAGTTGAAGGGGTGGAAATTCTTTCCCTAGGTAGAAGACTGGAATTGGTGAAGGACTTGGGTGATGCTGCCGAAGTGGCCTCGGATTACGATTTGAAATCATTCAATGGCACGCATGCAATAGGGCATACCAGGATGGCAACCGAATCAGATGTCGATATTCGATCGGCGCATCCCTACTGGGCATTTCCTTACAACGATATTTCAGTTGTTCACAATGGCCAAATTACCAATTACTGGATCATGCGGAGGGAAATGGAACGAATGGGGCATAGATTCATGTCGAATTGTGACTCCGAACTTCTTGCCGTTTACACCGCGCACAATCTTTCGAATGGTGAAACACTTGAAGAAAGCCTGACCAAGTCAATTCATGAAATCGATGGTGTCTTTACCTACCTGGTTGCAACCAGGGACGAACTTGGAATGGCCAAGGACACAATGGCAGCAAAACCGTTGGTTCTCTATGAGAGTGACGATTTGATTGCCATGGCATCGGAGGAAGTTGCAATACGGTCAATCCTTCCTCAGGAAATTGATACCTATGATCCCTATGACGAAGAGGTACGTGTATGGCACACCTAAGTGATTCTGAATTGAAAGAACTGACCCAGGAGGAACGGGTCAAGGCTCTTGGAATGACCACGGAGCAATTGACCGGAAGGTCAATGGCTATTGAGTTTGATCCTGATGAAAAATCAAGATTTGTTTATCCATGGGCTCCGGACGTGGATTACAACAAGCGCACTGAAATTGATGCGGATGATGGACCAACCACGGAAATAAACACCCGAATCAGAAATCTGATGGCCGAAGGTTATGGATCCATAGTTATCAAGAACCCAAGGGGCAAACACGGTCTTGGGGTCGGCATTCTCAACCGTCTGAACCTGATTTTTGAAGGATCCTTGGGTTATTTCGCCGTCGGTCTCAATGATGGTCCCAATGTCAGGATCAATGGCCGGGTAGGCTGGTCCTGTGGTGAAAACATGATGTCGGGTTCAATTGTTGTCGAAAAGAATGCCGGTTCAACCTTTGGTGCAGCCATCAGGGGTGGCGATCTTGTCTGCAAGGGGTCCGTGGGGTCCAGAACAGGTATAGACATGAAGGGCGGTACCATCATTGTCGGTGGTGATACCGGGGCCCTTTCGGGTTTCATGATGCAACGGGGACGTATGATCGTTTGCGGCAATGCCGGCAAGAATCTGGGTGACTCCATGTATGATGGTACCATCTATATCGGAGGCAAGATTCAGAGTTTGGGCGTTGATGCGGTTCCAGCAGAATTGACCGAACTGGACAAGAGCTGGTTACATCGTAAACTCAGCCTTTACGGTATGGTACCCGAGCAGGGAATCGATCATTTCACCAAGATCGTGGCCGGCAAGCAGTTGTGGAACTACGATAATCTGGAACCAACCGAGAAAAAATTGATTTTATAAATTCAACAGGAGACAACCGGAATGTTAAAATCTGAAGACAGTCAGAAACAACCGATGCAGCGGGATAGGTACAATCTCGGCAAATCGTTTATTTTTCCACCGCATGTTATTGATGATATTCATGTCAAATCGGAATTGGGTCGCTATCGGATGCGGGGATTTTCCCTTTTCAAGAAAATTCCCCACTGGGATGATCTAACCTTTCTGCCGGGTACTTTGACAAGATTTGTCATTGAGGGTTATCGCGAAAAATGTGATACCAAGACCATCATCGGTCCAAGAGCCAAGCGTCCCCTTGAGTTGGACATTCCAGTCTATGTAACAGGCATGAGTTTTGGAGCCCTTTCCTATGAGGCCAAAACCGCCTTGGCACGTGGTGCCACCATGGCTGGAACAGCGACTTGTTCGGGTGAGGGTGGCATGATACCTGATGAAAGAAGATACTCATCCAAATGGTTTTATCAGTGTATCCAGTCCCGTTATGGCTTTAACCCACATCATTTGGTATTGGCTGACGGGTGTGAATTTTTCATCGGCCAGGGCTGCAAGGTGGGCCTTGGAGGACATCTCATGGGTCAGAAGGTAACCGACCAGGTTGCTGAAATGAGATCCCTGCCTGCCGGTATTGATCAAAGATCACCTGCCAGACATCCAGACTGGCTGGGGCCTGATGATCTTGCCCTGAAGATTCAGGAAATCAGGGAAGCCACCGACTGGCAAATTCCGATACAGTTGAAGCTTGGGGCAGCAAGGGTCTACGATGATGTACGAATGGCGGTAAAATGCGATCCAGATTCCATTTATATTGATGGTATGGAAGGGGGAACTGGTGCAGGACCCCATTTGGCTACCGAAGATACCGGGGTACCGGGTATGGCGGCGATCCGTCAGGCCAGAAAGGCTATTGATGATTTGGGCATGAAGGGCAAGATAAGCCTCGTATATGCTGGTGGCATAAGGAATGGTGCCGATGTGGCCAAGGCCATTGCACTGGGTGCTGATGCCATTGCGCTGGGGCACTCGGTAATGATGGCCCTGAATTGCAACAAGGATATTCCGGAAGCGAATTTCCCGGAGGAAATGGGTGTTGAACCTGGTTATTGCTATCATTGCCATACGGGAAGATGCCCGGTTGGAGTAGCTACCCAGGATCCGGTTTTGAGATCACGGCTGGATCCGGATGAGGCGGCGGAAAGGGTTTACAACTTTCTCCACACCCTGACGATCGAGGCCCAGCTTTTTGCCCGCGCCTGTGGCAAGACGAACATCCATTCCCTGGAAGTTGAGGATTTGGCTGCATTGACCATGGAAGCTTCGGCCATGGCCGGGGTCCCACTGGCTGGTACCAACCACACGGTCGGCATAGAAGACTATCACCATTTATAAGGAGTATCCAGATGGCTGGAACAAAATATAGAGGTTCGGAAATATCCGACATCGATCAGTTCATCAAGGACAAGGATGGATTGGGTTCGGAACGGGAAGTTGAGATCGGTCAGCATATTGGTTACCGTTATGATGTAAATCTGGTTCCCGATCATGACCGTTTGACACCCTTCCTGAAAGAGTACATGGAAGTCATGGGATGGGATGATCTCAATTGGCTTGAAGATGTCCACATGGGTTATGAAGATGGCAAACCGGCTGTATTCGACCGCAATATCAATGGTTGGGTCAGGGTTCCGGATTCAATTCAATTGCCCGATAACCAGCAGGATCGGGATATGATTGCCCGGGAATTGCTGATTAAGTTTCAGATGTCAGATCGCCATCCGCTGGTATTGTTGCGAAAGGCTTACATGAAATTTTGAAGATGGTGAAGGTAGCTTGTTTGCAATTGGCCCCCAGGGCAAGTTTCAAGGAAGCAGAAGAAGAGATCGAGGTCCATTTCCAATCGGCTGTGGATAAAGGGGCGGAATTTATATTCCTGCCTGAATATTGCGGTGGTTTGACAAGCAGGAATGGACTGCTTGCACCTCCCGTGGCAATAGAGGAAAACCATCCCGTTCTTCATCAGCTTCAGACCAAGGCGAAAAATGACAATGTGTGGGTGTTGTGCGGTTCGATTGCCATTGAAGGTACCAATGAACTCTTCCGAAACAGATCATTTGTCATCAATGATCATGGCGAGATAGTCGCACGTTACGACAAGATTCACCTGTTTGACATCAAACTGTCGGAAACCCTTGAATATCGGGAAAGCGCCGTCGTAGAACCCGGTGGACAGGCAGTAATAGCCCAAACTTGTATCGGTGCCCTCGGATTGTCCGTTTGCTATGACCTGAGATTTCCCAAACTATACAGGGATCTGGCTCAAAGTGGGGCAAGTATCCTTACCGTACCGGCAGCCTTCATCAAAACGACCGGGCAAGCTCATTGGCATGTCCTGAATAGGGCGAGGGCCATTGAAAACGGTGCTTTTGTTGTTTCTCCCTGTGCCGTTGGCGACATTCCCGGTGGAGGAGCTTCCTATGGTCATTCCTTGATCATTGACCCCTGGGGTCAGGTCTTGGCAGATGGCGGAGACAGTCCCGGTGTCATCGTGGCAGAAATAGACATTGATAAGGCAAGGGAAATGAGGCAAAAAATACCCAGCCTCAGCCATGACAGAGAGTATGAAATCAGCTAGACAATCATAGCGAATCGATGACTTATTTCTTTCCAAACAGGGAAAACACATCAAGGAAGGTACCGCTGAGGGAAGAATTCCTCAAATGGCAGTGCCGTTTACGACAAATTATCGTACGTGAAAATCATGGAAAACCCGACCGTTCCATCATGCCAGTTATTCATTCCGATACCAGTACCTGGGAACCTTTTCAGGTGATTACCGTTCTTTGCCGCAGTCTCCAGCATTCGGTTACCCCGGAAATGCATCACATGGTTAAATCCACCAACGATCCCTTTCAGGTTCGAGATAAGGCAATCAGATTCTTTTCCGAAAGATATTATCAGCAATTTGATCAATTTTCTGATACACTGACGGCAACTTTTGAAGAAAACTCGGTAAGGTATGGGGATTTGATGCAATCAAAAACCTGTGTCCTGCGGTTTGAAGCATTTAACAAGAGGTACGCCTTGACCTGCAAGTTGGAAGAGTTTCCTGTCAGCGATTATTTCTGGCAAGCGACCTATTGGCACAATTTACTGTTCAATCCCAATCTGTCCCCTGCCATAAAGGTTCTGGGATTTACACCCGACTGGGAAAGATCATCGGAGATCAAGGGGTAGGTTGAATGGATACACCAATTATCGCTCAACAGAATAGACCCAGATACGAAGTTCCCTTTGAGCGGGGTGGAATTATTGAGCCTGGAAGACCAATCTTGCAACCAGGAACGGAAAGGTACATTATTCCTGGTGGTGGCAGCCGTACCATTCCCATCTGTGAAGGTGATGAAATCGGTATTTTGAATCTAGAGGGCAATCAGGCTGTCGAAATGATCATGTTCAACCATGAAGGAAAATCTGATGCCGGTTTCCTTGGTACAAAAGGTTTGGGAAAACCCAATGGTACAATAGCATTGATAAAACATCCCATGCACGGTCAGGATTTTCCTCTTGATTCGTTGCAAAAAATGGGAATTGACATTGAGAAGGGTGATGCCGTCTTACTTCATGGTCAGGATACCCCGGCTGGCCAATTGGACAGGTTCTATTCTTCCCAGTCTGGCGTCTTGATCGTATCCCTGACTGGTAGTTCAATGTTGCCTTGGGAACAAAGCACCCTGACCGAGATAGCCCTTTATGTGAAGCGTGCCAATCCAGCTGATGAAGCCACTCCTCTGAAACCACCCCCACCATTGGCTGATCCGATTGTGGACAGCAATGTGATGCCCGGAGAGGCCTTTGTTTATGAGGTCAAGGCTGGTGAATACATCCAGATTCTGGACGTGCAGGGCAGGGAGTGTTCTGATTTTCAGGCCTTTTCGATGCGTGATCTGGACAAGGGGCTTGAAAGGGAAATTGATCCAACGGCTACAAGATCACTGGGGGGAACCATTTATCCTACTCCAGGCCTCTACTCAAAGTTTTTCAATGTCGATTTTGATCCCTTGGTACAGATTGTTCAGGATACTTGCGGACGCCATGATGCCTTTGGTTTGGCCTGTACTGCCAAATATTATGAGGATATGGGATATCCGGGACACAAGAACTGTTCCACCAACATGTCTCGCAAACTTGCCCATTATGAAATACGTGAGCGGGAAGGTTGGCCGGCCATCAATTTCTTTTTCAATACCGGTCTTGATGGCAATCACGCCATGATGTTCGATGATCCCTGGTCTCGACCAGGGGATTATGTCATGCTCAAGGCACTGACGGATCTGGTGTGTGTTTCCACAGGTTGCCCTTGTGATATTGATGCTGCCAACGGGTGGAATCCCACCGATATACAGGTTCGCACCTATGACAAGGAAGAGGATTTCAAACCATCGATAGGATATCGGAAGTCACAGGAGGGTGATTTGATTGAAACGAAAAAAACAGGGTTTTATGACAGTTTTGCCAAACATACGCGTGATTTCGTCGAATACAATGGATACTGGCTTCCCAACACAATACGCAATCATGGTGCCATCAACGAGTATTGGGCTTGTCGGGAGAAAGTCATCGTAACGGATTTGTCCCCCTTGCGTAAGTATGAAATTACTGGTCCGGATGCAGAGCAACTCATGCAACATTGCGTAACTCGGGATATCAGGAAACTTTCCAACCGTCAGGTGGTTTATACGGCAATGTGCTATGAGCATGGAGGCATGATTGATGACGGGACAGTATTCCGGCTGCAGGATAATTTCAGGTGGGTTGGAGGCAATGACGAATCCGGTTTATGGCTTCAGAAACAGGCTAGGGAGCTGGGTCTGAACGCTTGGGTTAGAAACTCCACCGATCAATTGCATAACATCGCCGTTCAAGGTCCAAAGTCGAGAGAGGTTTTGAAAAAAATATTTTGGACCCCACCGGTTGAATCCTCCATTGAGGAACTGGGGTGGTTCAGATTTACCGTAGCACGAATAGGAGGTTCCAAGGGAATTGCCTGTGTGGTCAGCAGAACAGGATACACAGGTGAATTGGGGTACGAAATCTTTTGTCATCCAAAAGATGCAACCAAGGTATTTGATGCCGTTTGGGATGCGGGTCAGGAATTTGGCATGATACCATTTGGGTTGGAGGCCTTGGATTTGGTCAGGATAGAGGCCGGTCTCATTTTTGCAGGTTATGAATTTTCCGATCAAACCGACCCGTTCGAGGCTGGTATTGGCTTTACTGTTCCCCTGGTGTCCCAAAAGGATGACTTTATAGGTAGAAAGGCCTTGGAAAGAAGAAAGCAAAATCCAGTTAGAAAACTTGTGGGGCTTGATATTGAAACTGGACTGGTACCTTCGAATGGTGATTGCATAAGAATGGGCAAGGCCCAGGTTGGGGAAATCACCTCAGCCATGAAATCGCCAATCCTTGGAAAAACCATTGCCCTTGCCAGAGTGGACTTCACCCATTCAGAAATTGGAACCGAACTTGAGGTTGGACAGCTTGACGGTCAACAAAAACGTCTGAGAGCCAAGGTTGTACCTTTTCCACATTTTGACCCGGAAAAGAAACGTGTTCGTGGAAATTATTCCTAAATCCAACCGGCATCGACTATAAAGTTCTGGGCCGAACACATACGCGATTGGTCAGAGGCCAGAAACAGCGAAAGTGCCGATACATCTTCAGGTAAAACCCGACCCTCAAGCCGCTGGTTTTGGTCAAGTGTTTCCTCGGCTTTTTCATCAACCCACAAATCCAATTGTCTTTGTGTCATAATCCATCCCGGTACAATGGTGTTGACCCTGATATTATGCTTTCCCAGATCGGTTGCAAAGCACCTTGTCATACCATGTACACCAGCTTTTGAGGTGCCGTAAACAGGGAGATTTTGGGAACCAACATACCAGCTGGAAGATCCAAAGTTAATGATGGAACCGCCCCCCGAGTCAATCATACCGGGAAGTACGGTCTGGATAGCAAAAAAGCTGTGCTTCAGATTTACCGAAATAATGTTGTTGAATTGCTCTGGTGTAACATCAGACCATCCATGTCTCGTATCATTGGCCGCATTATTGAGCAAGGCCTTGCAAGGACCGTTGCGATCGATAAAGTCCTGGATGACAGCTTGGTAATTTTGTGTTTCCGTAATATCGCATTGCGTAAATTCCACCTGATGCCCAAGTTCGTTAAGATCGTCTGCCAGAGTTTGACCTTCTTTGGCTGCGATATCGACAAAACCAACGATTGATCCCTGTTTGGCAAAATCTTCCACAAGGGATTTGCCGATACCAGTTGCGCCGCCGGAAATAAAGATATTTCTGCCTTCAAGGCAATAATATTTTACTTTGCTCAATGGAATACTGTTGGTCATGTGATTTCTCTATTGTTGGATAAGGCTCAGATATTTATTTCAAATGAGTGTTCAATTATATTCAAAGTTGGATGTACAGCAATATTAAACCTAATGAGAAGCACAACAGATAAACACCTAAATTTTATTCATTAGCTAATCATGAATCGTCAAGTAGGAAGGGAATAATGCTTCTGGAAATTTCGTCAAAAAGTTATGTGATCAAAGTCAATCCCGAGGAGGGTGGAAGGATCGAAACTCTTTCCTATTCCACAAAGGGAAAGACAATTGATTTACTGAAACCCAAGCCGGCAAACAATCATGATCAGGACCGGATACCGCTTTATGGTTCATTCGTCATGGTCCCATTTAGTAACAGATTATCCCAACCAAACATCGTGACGAGTGGGGGATCCTTGGCTGTCAATAAAAACTGGACTCCGGAATCCTGTGCTATCCATGGTTTGGGAGTAACGGAGACATGGATACCTCAGGAGGTTCGGAAGGATTTCTGTTCCTTGTCAACACCACTTAAAACCAATGAGGGAAGGAACGTCGGAATCGGTATCCAGGAATTTCAAGTATCAGAGGAAAGTGGCTTGGTATCTCGTGTAGGGTACTGCAACAACCAGTTTGACTGGATTTTGGCGGGCTTGGGTTTTCATCCATGGTTCAACCTGGCGGAAGGAGAAGGAAAAGTGGAATTCGTTGCCGGTGGCAAGTTCGAAACAGATCGACGGTACATGCCTACTTCCTACAATGAATTGGGAAACAAGGAAATCCTATTGAGTTCCAGACATAATAATGGGATTGATTCGTGCTTTGGGAATTGGGAAGGAAGTGCCAAATTGACATTGGAAAGCATTGATGCAGAGGTAACAATTTCTTCAAGTGCAAATAATCTTCATGTCTATATCAATAAGGATCTTGATGCAATTTGTGCAGAACCTGTCAGCCATGTTACGAATGCCATGCATGATCAAAAATGGAACGGGTTTGCCGGTATGCAAAAAGTAAGGAAAGGGGAAACGATCTGGCTAGATATGTGTGTAAATGCTCTATAACCCGGAGACAAATTCAACCTTGTTATATGCAACAACTCATTCCCTTCCTAAATGAAATAAAGAAATTCAATAAAAAAGGGGGCCCTGAGGGCCCCCTGAATAAATAGACCAAAATGGCTATTAATCGTTTTCTATCGCTTGGGTGATATGTTCCGAATTGCCATATTTGCGGATTTTTTCATCTTGACGATCAAATTCCATGCGGAATGTGACGATGTGCCACCAAATCCAGAAAATTAAGGCAATAATGAGCAGGATCAATTCCAAACCCTGAAAGGGGTAAATAGCCCCAACATCAGCGAGGTCTACCGCCCAGGATGATATTCCGGTTGTATTCATGATTTACTCCTTTCTAAAAGTTATTTGCCATTTACCATGGCAATTTCTGCTTCACGTACTTCCCTTGCGGCCGCTTCTTCCTCCAAGGCAGTTCCGAAATCAAGTCCCATCAATTCGACTTCCTTTGGAATTCTCAACAATCCAAAGGCATGAAGGATCTTGGAAGCAATATATCCCGGTAGGAAACCAAGTACACCAAACATAATGATGGCACCAATGAAGTTACCCAACGGATTGATTGCGGCATAACCCTCGTAAGGTGAACTTGGGTGTCCCCAAAGTACAAATCCACAGATGACCAATCCTATGAAACCGGCATAACCATGGACAGCAACAGCACCTACGGCATCATCGATTTTGAATTTGTTTTCAACCCAATAATGCAACTTGTAGGCGAGGTATGTTCCTACACCACCGATAATCATGGCCTGTATCGGATGATACAGATCATTGCCGGCTGAAGCCGTAATGATTCCGGCCAATCCACCTGAGTAGGTCCAGAAAGCATTCCCCCTGGAGACAAAGTAACCCATCATCATACCTCCAGAAAGAGACATGAGGAAATTGAAGGTAATGGCACCCAGGGTAGTGGGTGTCAAATAAATCGTCGTCGCGGTCCAGGTTTCCCCGGTGATATTTCCGCCGATTCCTTCTGGAGAAATCAAGGGAACGTTACAGGCGACATAGAAACCCCAAAAACCGGTGTAGATCAGGAACAAACCTATACAAACCAGCCATGGGTTGTGGGGAAGTATATCCCTCGGTTTCCCATCAGCAGCAAATTTACCCAATCTTGGTCCAAGAACTACCAATACCCCCAAGGCAAATCCACCTGCAACAGCGTGAATTACACCACTGGCATAGGCATCATGATAACCAAGAAGTTGAACCATCCAACCCTGGTAATGCCAACCCCAGGCCGCATCAATTATCCAGGCACCTGAGCCAATCAATACCGCCAGAATCCAAAAAGCTCCGGAATTGATTCTTTCGATTACTGAACCAGATACAATAGATGCTGCAGTCCAGGAAAAGAGCAAAAATGCAGCCCAAAACACCCCGGTTATTCGATCGCTAAGGTTGGTCCCCATAATATCGGAAACAGGCGAATTGGCATTCGCAGCTTCCCATTCAATGCCCCCGGTAATGAATGGACCATTTGGAAATGCCCAATAAATCCACCAACCGAAGAAAAAGAAGGTAATAGTGACCAAAGGTATCAGCATTGAATTTTTCAACAGGGTATGCATATGGTTGCGTCGCCTGCTGGCACCGACTTCATACATGCAGAAACCTACGTGGATCAAAAACATCAAAGCTACGGTCAACCAATAATAGAACTCGGTAAAAATCGTAGTCAATGCATCAAGATTATTCCCCATAATTCTCTCCCAAATTTATCGTTATTTTATGGAGATATGCTTGTTGAATTTAAAGTGAGAACAAAAGTTAACAAAATAAAACCCTGCAACCATACCCCAAGTACATCACCCAGTCATAAACAAGAACACCAATTCTTAAGAACTGAAAAACCAATTTACAAACAAAGCAAATGCTCAAAGGGTATTGTATATTAATATTGCAAAAACTTGAATTAGTTTTTCATTCAGCCGTAATTTATACATTCACAACAGCATCAGCCAATTCTTTCATGCTATTGTATTGAAATTTGAATGTGGGCATATTTTCGGGAGTTTTTGTAGCACCATACCCTTCTTTCTGGTGCCTCCGATAAATCCAGCAATTGTCCAGCTCGAAGTCGTTTGCAGGAATGTGGTCATGAAAAAGACTCTCGGCAACATGAAGGATTTCATGCTTTTCAATTCCCTTTTGAGCGAGTTTTCCTAGCATGAATCTAAAATTATTTGGGTTGGGTTTATAGGAACCTACATCCTCAGCCGTAATGATATCATCGAATTCAACTTCCAATCTGTTATTGGATTTGCTGAAACTGGTGTTATCCACATTGGACAGGATCACCAATTGGAAATGTTTCTTCAAGATTTTCAGTGCAGATACAGAATCGTCAAAGGCGGGCCAGGCACCTACAGAATTGCCATAAATTCTGCTTTCTTCGGGATCAATGCTGATATCCCATTCAGCAGCTATTTGCTCATACACCCTTGATAAAAGTCGGGGATATTTCAGGTCTGGATGCAAAGACTGGGTTCTGGCTTCAAATTTTGCATGTGTTTCCAATATCTCGTCAGGTGCAGGTGTATAATCGAGTTTTTGAATCAGGGGCCATAAATTTTCAAGAATGCCAGATTCCCAATCGATAAGTGTTCCATAACAATCGAAGGATAACACCTTGTAGTCAGTTAACTTCATATCTGTCCCGATAATTTTATATGAAATTGTAGCAGATTTTTGAATGGATGGTCCTTTACTGTGTTTCGAATTCAAGCATATGAACAAGGTTCGAATTGCTACACTTCCTACCACAAAAAAAATATGTATATTTAGTTATTGATTTTCGTATAAACATACAACCGCAAGTAGTGGCATTGTCCAAAATTCAAGATTTGGAACAATTAAGTCAGGTGGATAGATATTTTAACCAAGGGAATGGATTTTCATGTCAAGACCTCACAAGATTCTAGTAGTTGATGACGAACCGGACCTGGAACCTTTGGTCCTCCAAAGAATGCGCAGGGAAATAAGAAACAATACCTACGAATTTGCTTTTGCAAATAATGGTATTAGAGCTCTTGACCAGCTTAATGCGGATGAAAATATTGATATTGTTCTCTCGGACATAAACATGCCGAAGATGGATGGCTTAACTCTCCTTGAACAAATACCAAGTGTAAATCCCAACATCAGATCGGTTATTGTTTCGGCCTACGGCGATATGAAAAATATCAGGAAGGCCATGAATCGAGGGGCCTTTGATTTTGTAACCAAACCGATCGATTTTATGGACTTGAAAACGACCATCGAGCGAACAGCCAAGCACCTTGAGCTTTGGCGTGATGCTTTGGCAGCAAGAGACAAACTGACTTCAATCAATAATGAACTGTCAATTGCTGACAAGATGCAGCAATCGATTTTACCGAGAATATTCCCCAGCGGAAAGAATTACAAACTTGCAGGTACAATGTTGCCCGCCAGGACTGTAGGAGGGGACTTTTTTGATGTAATCAATTGTGGAGAAGGCAAAATCGGCATAGTGATTGCAGATGTATCCGGCAAGGGAGTACTGGCTGCAATGTTCATGATGTCAAGCAGAACATTGATAAAAGGCTCGGCTATCGGCAATAAAAATCCCAGTGATGTATTGAAGGAAGTCAACAGATTGTTGGTTGAAGACAATTCGACCGGTATGTTTGTATCCGTTTTTTATTGTGTTGTTGATATCAGAACAGGACAGATCTCCTATTCCAATGGAGGGCATAATCCGCCCTTGATCGTAAAGTCGGATGGTAGTTCCATGTTTTTAACAACGGAAGGTGGAGTTGCCTTGGGGATGTTTGAAGAAATTGAGTTCAAAGACCATCAATTTACACTTGAGCCAAATGACAGAGTGGTGTTTTATACAAATGGCATAACGGAAACCATGAACGCAGATGATGAATTATTTGGAAATAAGGGGTTGATGCAGGCTGTAAAATCCAATAAGGATTTGAATATAGAACAATTCAACCAAGCAATAGTAAGTAGTGTGAGGGAATTTTCCAAAGATGTTCGGCAGTCTGATGATTTAACCTGTATTTCTCTTCGATATGATGGCCCGGCCAGCTCGGGAGTATAAGTATAAATAGTTGGATCATTGAAGTTAATTTAATGTTCCTTGAATAGATCAGTGCGAGTTTGAATACTAAATGGAATTTATGAGCAAGTACCACACAAAATCGATTTTTTTCCCCTTTTTGATGTTTTTGGGAATATTCGGTACACCCATGAATTCTCAGGAAAATATGGGTATAGATGAAAACCGGATTACCTTTGGGCAGTCAGCGGCATTTACCGGTCCAGCAGGTGAATTGGGCAAGGCAATGAGACTTGGGATCCTGGCAGCCTTTGAAGAGGTGAATTCCATCGGTGGAGTACATGGTAGGGAAGTTCATCTTGTCCACCTTGATGATGTCTATGAACCGGACAGAGCAGTATCCAATACCAGAGAGCTGATCGAAAACCAGAATGTATTTGCTATCATTGGTGAAGTCGGGACCCCCACTTCACGAGCTGTTGTAAACATAAGTGAAGAAGCAGGTGTTCCATTCATAGCACCTTTCACCGGAGCAGGTTTCCTGAGAGACAGCACTAGATTCAAGACGGTTATAAATATTCGTGCCTCTTACCAGCAGGAAATCAATGAAATGATTGAGCGGTTAACCCAGGATCGTAGAATATCTAGGATAGCAGTCCTTTATCAGAACGATTCCTTTGGACGAGTTGGTTACAATGGGGCAATTAATGCCCTGAAGATTTATGGTCTTCAATTGATAGGAAGGAGCGTATATCCCCGAAATACCACTGCGGTAAAAA
Organism: Paracoccaceae bacterium; assembly: GCA_009842205.1. Classification (GTDB taxonomy): domain Bacteria; phylum Pseudomonadota; class Alphaproteobacteria; order Rhodobacterales; family Rhodobacteraceae; genus MPNP01. Next base: position 253,733 of record VYFX01000063.1, read on the forward strand.
CTGCTCTTTATGATCTAATGATCAAAAATCCTGAAGCTATTATAGTAGTCGGGGCATATGATCCTGTAGCCACAGCCATCAAATGGGCACACAAGGTTGACTTCCAGCCAATCTTCATGACCATTTCCTTTGTTGGAGGAAACGCCCTTGCCTCCTCTTTGGGTGAACAGGATTTCCCGGATGTATACATGACCCAGGTCGTACCTGATTTCTTGGCCACAAATTCTGAAGTGGCGCTACAATACCGTGAGGCCATAGCAACTTTTCATCCGGGCGAAAGCTATGGCTTTGGTTCATTTGAAGGATATTTGGCTGCAAGGGTAACAATTGAGGCATTGAAACAGTGTGGCCGTGAAATTGACCGGGATTGCTTTTTGAATAAATTCAACCAGACCAATGAAATCACTGTTGGGGATATGGATTTCTATTTTGGGGAATTTGACAATCAAGGTTCGGATGAAGTTTTTTTAACACAGTTTGTTCCTGAGGAAGGATTTGTCCCTGTTCGATCCCTTTTGGATAATCCACAGGGTAACCAATAATGACAAAAGGATCGACCATTATTAGCGTTAACAAACTGTCAACGCAGTTGTATGCTGCTATATTTGTAACTGTTCTAATTACAATTATAGCTGTCATAATTGCTTGGTTGTCATTTGAGAGAGTTGGAGAAGCTCAACAAAAGGTGAACAATGTCAGCCTTCCTGAGATGATCTCCGCATTCGGACTGGCAAGAACGAATTCGGCCTTGAGTGCAGCTGCTCCAAGATTGACCACGGCCCAAAACGAAATCGATTTGGAAAATGTTTCAGAAGAGATTGATACCTACGTAGGGGAGTTCGAAAGAAATCTAGAAAATCTTTTGACTATGGGAAACAATAGGGATTTCGAGAATAGTCTGACTGAAAGTGCCCGGGAATTGACTCACAATATTGACGAGATTGAGTCTCTCATGAAGGAAACTTTTGTTCTTAGAGGCAAATCAGAAAAATTTAACATCTCGGTTAATCGCCTTGAACAGACAATCAGAACAGACCTTCTCCCATTGATCGACAGTCAGTTTTTTTATGTGATGACAGGATATGAGAGTCTCGACCAGGGAATCGGAGATCCCGATATTTATCGCTCCGAGAAGGAAATCAATTTATTCCGCCATTTGGCAAACCTGGAGAAAGAAGTCAATATCGCCATCCAAGTGCTGGCATCAACAGCAACACTGAATGATGCTGCCCTGATTGATGTGTTGAGAGATCAATTTGAATCGTCCTATGATGGTATTCAAAGAACCCTGAAAGAAATTGACAGGGGGAGTGTATTGGAAGATACTCTCCCACTTTTCGATGCGCTGAACCTTTACGGGTCAGGCGAAGGAAATGGTTTCCAACTTCGGATCGATGAGATAAGAATTCAAAACAGATTGGTCGAATTGTTACAACAAAACAGGATCATTTCAGCCAGACTGGTCAATCAGGTCGAAGCTATAGTCAGCAACAGTAATGAACAGGCAAATATTGCCATCGAAGAAGCCAATGCTACTGTTTCTGCCGCAAATAGACTCCTCCTGATACTTGCAATTGCAAGTGTTGTATTGGCGTTTTTGATTGCATGGTTGTTTGTAGGAAAACACATTCTGAAGCGACTGGAGGAATTATCAATAAGAATGCGGACCATGGCCAAGGGTGACCTTGACGAGGAGGTCGTGGTAAAGGGGAAGGACGAAATTGCCGAAATGGCCGAAGCCTTGGAGGTATTCCGCAAAAATTCGCTCGAAGTCCAAAGGTTGAATTTGGTGGAAGAATTGGCCGAAGAGGTTGTCAGTAAAAATCAGGAACTTGAGAAAGTACTGGAAGAGCTGCAAAAGGCTCAAAACCAGATTGTCATGCGTGAAAAACTGGCAGCTTTGGGCGAATTGACTGCTGGTGTTGCCCATGAAATCAAGAATCCATTGAATTTTGTAAAGAATTTCTCTGAAGCGTCTCTGGAGTTGATTGATGAGCTGGAAGAGGCTACGGAAATCGAGGACCATGAAGAGTTGATAGAGGAAATCAAGGATTTAGCATCGATAATCAAGGAAAACCTTGAAAAGATCGTAAGTCATGGAAGCCGAGCTGACCGGATTGTACATGACATGTTAAGTATGGGCAGGGGTGAAGGACAGGCCCAAAAGGTTCCCATAAACCAGTTGGTTGACGAGCATGCAAAACTGGCGTATCACAGTTCTCGGGCAACCACCGAGGGTTTCAATGTGCATATTGTCTCCGAGTTTGATCCAAACGTTGGAGAGGTTGTGGTCATACCCATGGACTTCGGTCGGGTCATATTGAATATTGTAACCAACGCCTGTTATGCAACGCATAAAAAACGGGTTGAATTGGAGGCGGATGGTAACCCTGATTATCACCCCGAACTGAAAATCAAGACCTTGCGTGTAGACAATATGATTCAGATTATGATCCGGGACAATGGGGATGGTATTCCTGATGAAATAAAGGAAAAGATTTTCAACCCCTTCTTCACGACCAAACCTACTGATGAGGGAACAGGACTAGGCCTGGCCATGTCAAATGACATTGTCAGGGAACATGGCGGTACGTTAAGCGTTAAGTCACAGGTAGGGAAATTTACGGAATTCACCATCGAAATACCCGAGGATACCCAGGTACACCAGTATGAAAACAATGAAGAGAATTCTAATTAGATTTTGGCCGATTTCCTCCAAGCATAAAAATAATTTAGAATCAGGAACACTGTTTCCGCAATTAGGTAATAAAGTAAGGTCATGACAATAGAACGCATCAATCCCGAGTATGAAATACTGGACGAAAGATTCAGTACCTACCTGCTTTCTAATGTGAAACTGAAAAAATTGGCATCCGGCTTTGATTGGGTCGAGGGACCTGTGTGGATGGGGGATTCGGGCTTCCTTTTGTTTTCTGATATTCCCAACAACAAGGTTTACAGGTGGAATGAGGAAATAGGTTTGTCCACATACCTCGCTCCTTCAAATTTTGCCAATGGTCATTACCGAGACCTGCAGGGACGGCTGATATCCTGCGAACATGGTTCCAGAAGTATAACCCGCATGGAACATGACGGCAGGGTGAATGTCATTGCCCAGCGATACAAGGGCAAGAAACTCAACTCGCCTAATGATGTAGTCGTCAAGTCTGACGGTACCATCTGGTTTACCGATCCCTACTACGGCATAATTACCAATTATGAAGGCCACAAGGCTGAACCTGAATTACCTGGAGCCATATACCGTTTTGATCCATCAAATGGCTCCTTGAGGCGTGTTTCCACTGTTCTGGATTGCCCCAACGGACTGGCCTTCAGCCCTGACGAAGATTACCTTTATGTTTCTGAAACGGGTTTGCGGCATGATCCGAATGCCAAAACCGGACTTTACAGGTTCAAGGTTTTTGTCAATCAAAAGATATCAAAAAGTTTCGAGTATCTTGAAATTGACGCTGGGGTACCCGATGGGTTCAGGCTGGATACCGATGGAAATATCTGGACTTCGGCAGGTGATGGTATTCATTGCATATCACCCGATTTCAAATTGCTTGGGAAGATCTACATACCCGAGGTGGTTTCCAATGTCTGTTTTGGCGGAAGGGCCAAACAAACCCTTTACATTACCGCCACAAATTCCATTTACTCTATTGCACTGAATCGTGAAGGTATTCAGACACCTTGATATTACGGGATAACCTGTTAAAATTACAGCTAACCGGTGTAAATGGATTTAACACGCAATACCATTTTGAGTTATTCAAAAGAAGCTAGGGGAAACAATTTTGGATCATTCTTTTAACCTGCAATTCCAAAAGCAGCTTGAGGCCCTCAAGGAGGAGGGGAATTACCGTGTCTTTGCCGAAATTGAAAGATACAGGGGTGAATTCCCCAAGGCCAGGAACTATACCCCTGATGGTACGAGGGATGTATCAGTCTGGTGCTCGAATGATTATTTGGGCATGGGACAAAATACAGAAGTCATTCAGGCCATGAGTGATGCTGCCTGGCAGAGTGGTGCCGGAGCCGGGGGAACAAGAAATATTTCCGGTACGACCCATTACCATGAATTGCTCGAACAGGAATTGGCAGACCTGCACAACAAGGAGGCGGCCCTCCTGTTTACCTCGGGATACGTTGCCAATTGGGCATCCCTTTCCACCCTTGGATCCCGCTTACCCAATGCAGTCATTTTTTCCGATGAGAAAAACCATGCTTCCATGATCGAGGGCATAAGACATTCCAGGGTCAGAAAAGAAATCTGGCAGCGGAACAATGTTGAAGATCTGGAAAGGAAACTTTCCGCCTATGATTCATCAACCATGAAAATTGTTGCCTTTGAATCCATTCATTCCATGGATGGTGACATAGCACCGATCGGTGAAATCTGTGAAGTGGCCAATAATCATGGTGCCTTGACCTATCTTGATGAGGTCCATGCCGTTGGTATTTACGGTCATCGTGGTGGTGGAATTGCCGAGCAGGATGGGGTGATGGATCAGGTGTCCATCATTCAGGGAACACTTGGCAAGGCGTATGGTTTGATCGGTGGATACATTGCAGGCTCCCGGGAAAGTGTCGATTTTATCAGGTCCTTTGCCAGTGGGTTTATTTTCACTACAGCCCTTCCGCCGGCAATTTTGGCTGGAGCACTTGTTTCAGTCAGACATTTGAAGGAAAGCCAGGTTGAGAGAACACGTCAGAAAAACATGGTACATCTGCTTCGTTCGAGGCTTGATGATCATGGTGTTCCCCATATTGATAATCCTGGTCATATCGTGCCGGTAATGATCAAGGATCCGGCCAAGTGCAAGATGGTGGCCGACCTGCTGTTGGAAGATTTCGGCATCTATGTTCAACCGATAAATTACCCAACCGTACCCAAGGGAACTGAAAGGTTGCGAATTACACCTTCGGCCCTGCATGGCGAGAAGGATGTGGATTATTTGGCCGACGCCCTTTCCGTGTTGTGGTCACAATGCGCATTGTCTCGGGCGGTTGCCTGAAACAGTCAGGATTTCATCAATTCCAACATGCGGTCGAGATCAAGATGTGTCTCGACCTGATGGGCCATATCATCCAGCGTTTTTTCAACCAGTTCCCCATAATTGTAATCAGCAAGACCTTGCCTGATTGAAGCCAGATACTTGGAACGAAAACTGTCATTTGTGAACAGCCCATGCAGATAGGTTCCCTGAACCCTGCCATCAGGTGAGGTTGCACCTTCATTGATCCAGTTTCCCTCCCACTTGGTCTGGGCAAAGGACCTGCTGCAATCACGCCCGGAAGTTTTTCCCTTGTGAATTTCATAGGCACTGAAAGCATGATTCCTCCACCTTGCATTGGTAACCCCGACATGTTTTTCATCAGCCATACTCGTTTCGACGTCTAATAAACCCAACCCCGGTTGTGAGCCAGGTTCTCCTTCAATACCACTGGGGTCATTGATTTGTTTGCCAAGTATCTGATAGCCTCCACACAAGCCCAAAATTCTGCCCCCGCGGCGGTAATATGCAATGAGATCATGATCCCATCCCTGCTTTCGAATGAAAGCCATATCATTTCTGGTTGACTTACTTCCAGGTATAATGACCAGATCGGCATCCAAGGGGAGGGGCTTGCCGGGCTTGACGGGTCTGACAACTATTTCCGGATGGTTATTCAGGGGATCGAGGTCATCAAAATTGGCTATCTTGTCCAGAGACAGATAGCAAACTTTCAGGATGCCTTGCTTGTCTGATCTTGAAGAGGTCAGCGAAAGCGAATCCTCCGATGGTAGATTGCCGGCAACTTCAAGCCATGGAAGTATCCCCAGTCCGGACCATTTCGTTTGTTCTTCAATATATCTGTATCCCTCTTCAAACAATTCGGTTGTTCCCCTGAACTTGTTGATGACAAACCCCTTGATCATATCCCTGTCTTCTTTAGAGAGGACCTGCCTGGTGCCGACCATTTGGGCAATGACACCTCCCCGGTCAATGTCTCCTATCAGAATTACGGGCGTATTGGAATTCCGTGCAAACCCCATATTGGCTATATCGTCTTTCCGCAGGTTGATTTCGGCAGGACTGCCGGCTCCTTCGACAATGATCATGTCACATGATTGGCCAAGCAATCTGAAACTTTCCATGACAGGGGTCATCAGGGATGGTTTCAGTTTGAAATAATCCCTGGAATCGCAGATTGCATGGACTTTGCCCTGGACAATGATTTGGGACCTTCGATTGGATTCCGGCTTGAGCAATACCGGATTCATGTGAACTGAAGGTTTGGACTTGCAAGCCATGGCCTGAAGGGTTTGGGCCCTTCCTATTTCCAGGCCCTCCTTGGTCACAGAAGAGTTGTTTGACATATTCTGGGGTTTGAAGGGTACCACCTTGTACCCCCGGTTTGTATAGGCTCGGCAAATACTGGCCACCAGCAGGGATTTTCCCACGTTTGATCCAGCACCCTGGATCATGACGGCGAGGGGAGACATTGTTAACAGTCTATACCAGCAGGGTTTAGAATTCTATACCCTTTTGAGCCTTGACACCTGATCGGAATGGATGCTTGAGCAGTTCCATTTCCGTAGCCAAATCGGCTATTTCGATGAGTTGCTCACTGGCATTTCTGCCCGTGAGGATCACATGAGTATCTTCCGGTTTGTGTTCTGTCAGAAATTCAACCACTTCTTCAACAGGCAGGTAGCCATATCGTAATGAAATATTAATCTCATCCAACAGAACCATCTTGATTTCCGGGTTGGCAATCAATTGTTTCGAAAGGTCCCAGGCCCTTCTGGTCATTAGGATATCCCTTTCCTTGTCCTGGGTTTCCCAGGTAAACCCTTCACCCATGGTGAAAAACTTGCATCGGTCCGAGAAATGTTCTTGGATCAAGTCCCTTTCACCGGTTGACATGCCACCCTTGATGAATTGCACCACGGCACTTGGTATCTCATGGGCAATGCATCTGAAAATCATGCCGAAAGCAGCAGAGGATTTCCCTTTCCCCTTGCCAGTGTGGACAATGACCAAACCCTTTGATTCGGTCTTGGTTGCCATGATTTTATCCCGGACAACCTTCTTCTTGGCCATCTTTACCTTGTGTCTTTCAAAGTCATCAGTACTCATCGGTTTTCTCCTCTGCTGAGTATAGGCTTAAAATTTCCATCAGTAAATTCCTTGTGGAATTCAATTTTGGTTTCCAAAGATTTCTGTCCATGGCTTCAAGAAACCTATTGACGATTTCCCTTAATGCATCAGGATTGTTGTCCTGAATGAACTTTCTGGTATCATCATCTTCCAGATAGGCGGAATAGGCCAGATCAAAATGATGTGACCTAGCAGCACCGGTTGTGGCTGCAAATGCAAAAAGATAATCCACGGTGGCAGCAATCTCGAAAGCCCCCTTGTAGCCATGGCGCTTGACACCATTGATCCATTTGGGATTAACCGACCTGGAGCGGACAACCCTGCCAATCTCCTCCTCAAGGGTCCTGATGACGGGCCTTTCCGGCCGGGAGTGATCATTGTGATAAATCATGGGCTGGGTTCCCCGAATCTTTTCAATGGCAGCTGAAATCCCACCTTCAAACTGATAATAATCATCACTGTCCAGTATATCATGTTCATAATTGTCCTGATTTTGGACCACGGTATCGATTTCTCCCAATCTGAGGGTAAAGGCTTCCAAATCCTTTTTACCATCAGCATCGGCTCCGAGCGGGAAACTTCCCCATTCAAGATAGGCTTGTCCCAAATCCTCACGATTGTTCCAGAGTTGCTCGTCAATGAGTGATTGCAAGCCGGCCCCATAGGAACCGGGCATGGAGCCGAAAACCCTAAATCCGGCTCTGGTTTCGCCAATTTGATCCATATCCTGCCTATATCGGTTTGCAGCGGGGTTATAGAATTCCGGTTCATCAAGGTTCATTACTGCTCTCGCTGCCGATGCAACAAGATCAACCTGCGAGGGAAAGGCATCACGAAAGAAGCCGGAAACCCGAAGGGTTACATCAACCCTTGGACGTCCTAGGGTAGTATGGGGAATGATTTCAAATCCAGTTACCCGCCCGCTGTTGTCATCCCATTGGGGTGTTACACCCATCAAGGCAAGGGCCTGGGCAATATCATCACCCCCGGTTCTCATATTTGAGGTGCCCCAGGCTGTCAGGGCCATTTTCCTAGGCCAATCCCCCTTGTCCTGAACATACCTCTCGATCAGCAGGCTGGCCGACTTCCAACCCAGTGTCCATGCCGTTCGGGTTGGAATTGATCTGCTGTCAACGGAATAAAAGTTTCTTCCTGTAGGCAGAATATCGACCCGTCCCCTGGAAGGGGCACCAGACGGGCCAGGACGAACAAACTCCCCATTAAGACCACTCAACAAGCTTGACGTTTCGAGTGCACCACAGGATCGCAATAGCGGCTTCAACGTATCCTCAACATAGGTCATGATCCTTTCGGTATGCTTTCCTGCCTTTTCCTTGCCTTCGAGCAATTTCAAAAAGAAGAGTTCAAGTCGTTCGACAGTATCGCCATTTGTTCGCCACGGATCATTACTAATCTCTGCAAGGAAGGAAGGTTTGCCGTCTTGCCAATTGGCAGAGAGTTCACAATCCAGGGGATCAAAATCATCCGAAAAACCAAAATCCCGAGCCAGACTTTGAAGATAGGATGAATCGCCGCCCTCACCATTGTTTCGTGGTACTCTCAATAGGGAAGCCATTAGGTCACGTTCCTGAACTCCTTGTGGAGATTGTCCGAAAACATGCAATCCATCCCTGATTTGACGTTCCTTTAACTCACAAAGGTAGGCATCCAGTTTTTGTAATTTGCTTGCCGTATTGTCTGGTGATTCAATTCCAATATCCTCTTCAAGATTACTTCTGGACATGGTTTCAATAATCTGTTGTTCCAGCAGCCTGGTCCGCTTGGTATCAAGTCCCATGGCCTCGTAATATTCATCCACGAGTATTTCCAGATCACGGTACACGCCATATGATTCAGCACGTGTCAGGGGTGGAGTCAAATGATCAATTATGACAGCCTGTGATCTTCTTTTTGCTTGTGTGCCTTCACCGGGATCATTGATGATGAATGGATAGAAATGGGGCATGGGACCAAGGACCGCTTCGGAATAGCAGTTTTCTGATAATGCTAGGGCTTTTCCAGGCAACCACTCAAGGTTGCCATGTTTCCCAAGATGTACAATCGCATTGGCTTCAAACTTAAAGCGAATCCAGAAATAAAAGGCAAAATAATTATGGGGAGGAACGAGGTCGGGGCTATGGTAGGTATCCTTGGGATCAATATTGTATCCCCTTGCCGGTTGGATACCCAATATCACGTTGCCGAACTGGTGGAGTGGCAATTCAAATTCGGAATTGACCAGAAAGGGATCATTCTTGATCGGACCCCATCGGTCAATAACCTCGTTTCTGATCCTCTGTGGCAGTTGCTTCCAGTAAAACTCATATTCTTCGGTGGATAACCGGGGTGATTGTTTATCCACATTGACCTTGGCAGGATTATTGGTTCTACCCTTCAATAGGATATCCATCAATTCTGCAGAATTCTTGGGCTGATTGGATACATTGTATCCGCTTTCACGTAGTGCTTCCAGGATCAATGCTGCCGTTTCGGGAGTATCCAATCCAACACCATTGGCCAATCGTCCGTCCCTGTTGGGGTAGTTGGCCAAAATCAGGGTCAGTTTCTTGTCCTTGGGTTCGGTTTGGCCCAACCTTATCCAATTTCTGGTTAAATCGGCAACGAAATCCAATCGATTATCTTTGACTTCGTGCAGATTGACTGAATACTGAGTATTGGGGTTTACTCTGGATTGGGATTTAAAGGCTATGGCACGGGATAATATTCTACCGTCTATTTCCGGGAGAGATACAAACATGGCAATATCCCTCGGTGGCAATCCAAAGGTATTTTCCTGCCAGGAAGTTAAATCTGCCGATCCCAGGACAACCTGAAGTACAGGCTTGTTGATTTTATCCAATATGGTTGGTTCCCAATCCATACCCTTGGATATTTTGCCAAGGGCAAACCCAGTCATGTTCAGGACAATATCGGGATTGGCTTTTTGAAAAATTTCCTCGCAAAAGGCGATTGAGACCTTATCCTTAAGTGAAGACACAAAGATGGGAAGTGCGTTTACCTTTCTTTTCCTTAAACCCGCTATCAGTTTTTCGACAGGATCGGTATTGCCATTTACATAAAGTGCCCGATAAAAGACAATGGCAGCAACTGGCCATTCTGGATTCCAGACTTGACGGAGTTCTTCCAATCCATAATAATCTGTTTCCGGATAATAGAGACCATTCTTCAACTCGGGTGAGGGCAGGGGTGGGAGTGGATCCTGATAAAGAATGTGACGGCAGTATTTGAGGAAGTTGTCCGCATTATTCAAACCTCCTTCCAATAGATAACCAAACAGGTTCTCCCAATCATTTTTGGAAATGTTGGACAGGGACAACAATTCTGGATCGGGCTTGTCATCACCAGGCAGTACTACTAATCTGCATCCTGCTTCCTGCAATCGGATAGCGAATTGTTCCAGGCAATATTGCCAGTAGGATATCCCACCCAAGGCCCTGATTATGACCAGTTTGGATTTTGCTGCCGTTTTGTCCAGATAAAGATCAACTGAATAGGGATGGGTAAGCCAGGCAAGTTGCCCCAGGCGAATAAAATCGGTTTTGTTCGAATATTTCCTGCTGGCTTGCGAAAGGATGGCCAGATCGGTATCAGCAGTCGATAGAAATATTAGGTCTGCCGGTAGATGATCTGGATCAACGGGTTCATTTCCATCTGTTATCTGGCCGGAAGTAGTGGAAAGGATATGCATTCAGCTAGACAGGTACACAATCCAACATTTCGAAAAGGTCGGCTTGCTTGATACCTGTTTCTCCAATTATTACCAATCTGGTATCGTTGGGTTCCCCAGGATTGAGGGGGCGATCAAAATAACTGTCAATTCTCGGTCCAACTGCCTGTATAACCATTCGCATCGGTGATCCTGTGACTGTACCAAATCCCTTGACCCTCAAAAGATTATGTTCAATGATGGCTTCCCGCAAGGTATTCTTGAACCTATCCGGATTTTCAATGGGGGGTAGTTTTAGTACTAGACTTTCAAAATCGTCATGGTCGTGATCATCGTCTTCGCCATGGTGATGATGAATTTCATGTCTGGAAGACACATCCTTTTCGGAACCGATCCCCAGTCCGAGAATAACCTTAGGATCCACTTTGCCCATTTGGGATTTAATTGCCTTGGTGCCATCACGCGAAACCCTGGAGATTTCAGATAACAGATGTTCGACTTCATCCTCAGAAATCAAGTCTGTCTTGTTCACAACCACAAGATCGGCGCAAACCATTTGGTCTTCAAACAGTTCAGATAATGGTGTCTCGTGGCTGAGATTCTCATCATCCTGCCTTTGTTTTTCGATAGCATCCCTGTCGGCAACAAACTGACCCGCAAGAACTGCCGGTCCATCAACCACGACGATCACACCATCAACAGAAACCTGTGATCTTATTTCAGGCCAGTTGAAGGCTCGTACCAAAGGTTGTGGAAGGGCCAATCCAGAGGTTTCAATGATAATATGGCCAGGTTGTGGAGTTCTTCTGATCAACTGTTCCATGGCAGGTGTGAAATCCTCGGCAACCGTACAGCAGATGCATCCGTTAGTGAGTTCAATGATGCCACTCTCATCGCAATCCTCAATACCACAATGATTCAGGATCTCTCCATCAATCCCCAGATCCCCGAATTCATTTATAATAAGGGCAATCTGTTTACCTTTTGACTGTTCAAGAAGGTTTCTAATCAAAGTGGTTTTACCTGCTCCCAGAAAACCTGTGATGATTGTAGTGGGTATTTTTGCCATCGATGCCCTCAGAATCCTATCAAATATCCGGAATTGAATTCAGTTCGGATCAAATAGGTAATTGCCCATTTTGAATCTAGACTTCAAGAGTTCTTCAACGGTCGAAAATATTTTAAAATCCCGATCACCCTCAGAATCACAAGGTCTGGCAAGCATGAACACGTCCAAACCCAATTCAGCTCCAGCCTTCAGTTTGAGTTTACTGATTTCACCTCCAGAGTTTCGACAAAGAATGTGGGTAATGCCATACTTCATCAATAAGGCCTTCTCACCCTCAAGTGTAATCGGCGGGGTGTACTCCAACATGTTCCAATTTGGAGGAAGTTGAAAAGAGGGGTGTTCCATAACCCTCAGATAAACTCGGGACTGAGCCAAGGAGTTGCCGATTTCTTCTATGTCCCGACCCAGGTTCTTGCCTCCCAATGCTGCAAATATTCTGGAATTTGAGGGTATCTTCTGGCATGCCTGAAGAAGGGTTGCGAATTCCAACCATTTATCAACAGGACCTGTAACCCATTTCTTCCTTACCAGCCGGATGTATTCCGTACCAGTCTTACGTGAAGCAGCCATAGCATTTGAATTGATTGTACTTGAGTAAGGATGGGTGGCGTCAATCAGCAAACCTATCCGTTCCTTTTGAAGATAGTTTACCAAACCATCGGTACCTCCAAATCCACCTGCAATTATCTGTCCCGGATAATCTGACGGCAGTATTTTCTGAAAAAGGGAAACTATGACCTCTAACCCCTTGATTTCACTTAGCCTATGGCAAAGTATCCGAGCTTCCTCAGTTCCTGCCAGTACCAGTATTTTCATTGAATTCAACCACCATTTGCATGTTTATGGGTTGTAGCGATTATTTTTCCTGAACGGTTAACTATCATTACTTCCGCTTCAATGTTTGAGGATTTAAGTTTATCCATGAGTACTTTTTTTGCCATTAAGGCTATGGGTTCGGCAATTTTATCACCATAAATATCCAAAATTTGATTGGCTGTGTTGGCAGTTTTGATTGTTTCCAGGGTTTGCCGAGAGACGGCAGGATCAAATTTTGCTACAATCCTGCTCAGAAAATCGAAGTCAACCTGTGATCTTTTGGAATGAAGATCAGTTGCTCCATTGGCAAGTTTGGAAATTTTGCCAAAGCCACCAGCAACCGTCAGGTTGGGTATGGGGTTTTTCCTGAGATACTTCACCATACCACCTACAAAATCACCCATATCCAGCATTGCCCAATCAGGTAATTGAAAATATTCTTGTGCAGTTAGTTCGGAAACCGATCCTGTTGAACCAACAACATGGGAAGCACCATTGGCCCTGGCTACATCTATGCCCATATGAATGGAGGCTATCCAGGCAGCACATGAGTATGGACGGACAATACCTGTCGTACCCAATATGGAGATACCCCCCACAATACCCAATCGGGGGTTCCAGGTTTGGAGAGCAAGTTGCTCACCATTAGGGACTGATACTTCTACCACAACATTTGGATCAACGTTATTTATCCTAGCCAAATGGTTGATCCCTTCCGTAATCATTTTTCTAGGAACGGGATTGATTGCAGGTTCACCCACCCCAATGGGTAAGCCCGGTTTGGTAACTATCCCTACTCCTTGACCTGCCTTGAAGGATACTCCTTGAATTGAATGGTCAAACCAAACCTTTGTCTTGATAGTAGCACCGTGAGTTACATCCGGATCATCACCGGCATCCTTTATGGTTCCGGCAATCGCGTAATCATTGTGGAGCTCACAGTCAATAAGATTAAAGGAAGCGGCTTCACCTTTAGGAAGTACGATTGTAACGGGATCTTGCCATCGGCCAGTCAGCAGTGCAGAAAAGGCAGCAATTGTGGTAGCGGTTGCACAAGCCCCAGTGGTATATCCTGTCCTTAATTTGGTTTTGTCCATCTCAGCACTTATTGAGTTCACCAATAATCTAACTCAGTTATTTGGTTACTGAAAGATTATCATGATCTGATTTTCACTAATCCAGCACCAAGACTTATCAACGCCAAACCCGAAAAGAATGTTCTGATGATGTTCCAGAATTGCCATTCTCGGGCATAACTATTCCAGATATCTGTAGCAATCGTCAAGCTTAGACTATTTGGATCAACTTCCTTGAGTCCATCGTTCAAGGGAACATTGATAAAAATCGTTGGTAGGAGGGCTCCAAAAGAATACAGGACCGCCGCAGCAAATATCCAAAAAGACGTATGTCTTTCACCCACATGCAAACTAAGCCCTGCTGCGGCAAGGCAGACAAGGGGAGTAAAGAAGAATACTGGCATGAACCCGAAGTTGCGTACCGCAATGTTAATGGCATTCATAGCTTCAATGGCATCGGGTGCTGACAATGTGTTCAGGCCGTTCAAGCATGACACGACATAAGCGTAAAAAAAACCGAAAATGGCACCTGCAAACAAAAGCGCACAGAATTGGATGGAACGAGTCGTATAATGCACAATTATCACCAATGATAAATTTGTATGAACATGTTTAATTCTAATTGTTACTAAGATTACTTAAATCATACAATTGGTATGGATATCCAATGTAATTTAATATCCAATTGTAACTAATTTTTATGAAAGCGCACTTCTGAAAATAAATTGACTAGCAATTGAAATCAGGAAGAATCTACTTTTGTTTGAATAGAATGATTAAATTGCCATTTATTATAATTGAGGCCTAAAGGTTGGCTTTTGGGGCTGAGTCGATTCAATCTTAATTCATATATTTCATGCCAGACTTAGAACACATCATAGGAAAATCAGGGATTGAGTTACCATCATTTCCCAAGGGTTTGGTTTGGTTGGTTGGGGCAGGTCCAGGTGATCCTGGGCTGTTGACGCTCCATGCGACCCATGCCTTGCAATTGGCAGATGTAATTATCTATGATGCCTTGGTCAATCAGGACATCCTGAACCTTTGCAGGGATGATGCAGAGAAGGTTTTTTCAGGCAAGAGAGGGGGAAAACCATCTTTCAACCAAAGGGATATTTCATTGAAGCTGGTTGATTATTCCAAAAAGGGAAAACGGGTGGTTCGACTCAAAGGGGGAGATCCTTTCATATTTGCCCGTGGGGGCGATGAAGCCTTATTTCTCGCGAAGGAGAACATTCCCATCCGAATTACCCCTGGTATTACCGCAGGAGTAGGTGCCATGGCTTATGCGGGTATACCCCTAACCTACAGAGAGACGAACCAAAGCATAACCTTTCTTACTGGACATGATCAATTCGGTGAAACTCCGAGTGCCATAAATTGGGAATTATGTGCCAAGGGGGCTCAGATTTTGGTAATATACATGGCAATGAAAAACCTTTCCCAAATTGTTGCCAAGCTAATTGAATATGGTAGAAACCCTTCTGAACCGGTAGCAGTCGTGTCCAATGCCACCCTAAAGGATCAAATTGTCTTGGAAACCACACTTTCACATGCTGTTGAGGATGTCCGGAACAATGGATTAAAGGCACCAGCCATAATTTGTATCGGGAGCAATGTTCCATTCCATAGAATCCTCAACGGGGTGATCAATCCAAGTCTGGAAACCGGATTGAATCTACTGGGCCATATTGGTGATAAAGAATCCACCCTAATTCAGGAGGAGAATTCAAATTAGGGGTTTAATTGTCTCAGCGCCCAATTCGGGTGCCGGAAAAACCATTATTACACTGGGATTGCTCCGAACCCTTCAAAAGCGGAATATAAACGTATATCCGGCTAAATCCGGTCCTGATTACATAGATCCAAAGTTTCACCAGGTTGCTTGCGGGAGATCATCCATAAATCTTGATTGCTGGGCGATGAAACCAGATCTGGTAAGATCCTTGGCGAAACACCCCAGCAGTGTGGATGCATCAACTGCTTCCAATGAACTGATACTGATTGAAGGGGCCATGGGCGTCCTTGACGGGGGTGGCAAGGACGGCAGGGGAAGTGTTGCAGACCTGGCTGAAATGTTGTCTGTACCGATAATACTGGTGATTGATGCCAGCAAACAGTTTCACTCGGTTGCACTTACCCCGATGGGACTGGTGAAAGCTCGTCCAAAAATCAATCTTCTGGGAGTCATCCTGAATAATATTGGTTCATCACGGCATTTGTCAGGAGCAAGGGAAAGCCTAGACAAATATGGCATTGAGTTACTGGGGTGGCTTCCTAAATCACCAGAATTCAAAATACCCGAACGCCATCTGGGTTTGGTCCTTCCAGAGGAGAACCCGGAAATGGAAGAATTCATCGAAAGGATCAGTGTCAAAATGGATCAATTGGTCCAGGTGGATACAATCCTGCAGGGAGCGATGGAAATCACCAAACCCAATGATGTAAATCCTAAAGTCGGGATTGACCCACTGGGTCAAAACATAGCAATTGCCCGGGATAAGGCCTTTGCCTTCATTTATTCACATTTGATTGGATATTGGCAGGAAAGGGGTGCAAATATATTACCTTTTTCACCACTCGCCGATGAAGGGCCGGATGCTGAAGCGGATGCTGTTTTTCTGCCGGGAGGGTATCCTGAAATTCATTTACTCCAATTGGCTGGCAAATCCAAATTCATTTCAGGGATGAATAAGGCCCGCGACCGAGATGCACTTATCTATGGCGAATGTGGTGGTTTTATGGTTTTAGGGGATGCCATCAGGGATTCCAAAGGTAAATCACATCGAATGTTGGGATTTCTGAACCATGTAACTTCCTATCAAAAAACCAGTTTGCATTTGGGGTACAGACGTTTTGAGGCCTTACCCAATCCTCATTTCAGGGGAAAATTCAATGGTCATGAGTTCCATTACACGAACCTTGAGGTTGCTGGTGGCAGTAAAGGCCTGTTTAAAGTGGAAGACTCCTTTGGCAATAGATTGCCTGATGCTGGCCTAGTCGATGGAAATGTTTTCGGCTCCTACCAGCATTTGATTTGTGCAAGTCAGGATTGATCTTGTGGGGTGCGTTTCTTGAACCTGAGAATATGACTATGGTTTTTGTCATAGAGAGCACTTTCCTCAATGATTTTTGGGTCAAGGGACTTTCCAACAAAAATCAAAACGGTACGCGTGAATTTGTAAGCCCGTATTTCATCTCGAAGTGATTGCAGGTTGGTTCGAATAATTTGTTGATCAGTCCAACCTATCCTGTAGGCAATGATAACGGGACAGTCCTCACCATAATGTGGAATGAGTTTTCTCTGGATGGCCAGGGAATTCCTGACCGATAAGTGAATGATTAGGGTCGCTTTGGATGCTCCTAGTATGGCCAAATCCTCATCTTCCGGCATGTCAGTGGATTTCATCGAGGTTCTGGTTAGAATAAGCGTTTGGGAGATTTTTGGAATTGTCAATTCCTGCCCGAAAGCTGCCGCTGCTGCGGCAAATGCAGGAACCCCTGGTACGATCTCGAAGGGAATATCAAGATTTTTCAACCTTTCTATCTGTTCTGCGATTGCACCATAGATCGAGGGGTCTCCGGAATGAACCCTGGCAATGTCCTTGCCCTCATTGTGTACCTTGGTAACTATTTCCATGATTTCTTCAAGATTCATGGAGGCTGAATCCATTATCAGGGCATCTTCAGGTGCTGATGCGATAACATCTTCGGGAACCAGGGAGCCAGCATAAATACAAACGGGGCATTGGGCAATCAATCTCTGACCCTTGACGGTTATCAAATCAGGATCACCCGGTCCGGCCCCTATAAAATATACGGTCACTTGTTAGATCCTTCTCCAACCTTGTTGCCAGCCTGAATCTTTTTATTATACCCTCTAGGCGTATATACCCACTGTCCACCGAGGCCATTTAGATTTGAATTGGTTGCAAAGGTTTTGGTATGGCTGTTCCCGATTATCAATAAGGTCAGCATGTCAATTTCTTCAGGTTGAAAAGTTGAAAGATCCCTAAGGGTATAACTTTCCCCTTCACGTTCGACATTTCTGGCTATCAGAATGGGAGTGCTATCCGGTCGATGTTGGCGTATAATTTCCAGGGCTTTTTCCAACAGGATTCTTCTTTTTCTTGAAGCCGGATTGTAAAGCGAAATAACAAAATCCCCCTCTGCTGCATTTCTTATCCGATCAAGAATGATATTTTCATCGGTCAATAGGTTGGATAGTGATATCACACAAAAATCATGTCCAATCAAAGCACCCCCCTTGGCTGCGGCAGCCTGCATGACCGTGATACCAGGAAAACATTGAACATGGGCCCGTTTTGCCCTTGCAGAGACACCTCCCCCTTTTTCCGGAAGATCAAGCAATTCCATTACAAGTGAATTCATGGCAAAAATATTGCTGTCTCCAGAGCATACCAGAACAACCCTTTTGCCAAGTCCTGCCGTTTCAAGCGAATGCCGACACCGTTTTTCCTCTTCTCCAAGCTCAAAGGCTACAATTTCCTGATTGGTCGGTAAGGGTTCCAAAAGATCAAGATACCCTCTATAACCAACAATGACTTCTGCTTCGGTCAAGACCCTTGTTACAGCAGGTGTCCGAGACAAGCTATTGCCGGGACCAATACCAACAACCGATAATTGACCTCGTGGTATCCCGGGATTGCCAGTATCCCCTCCCAATTTTGCCAGGGCCATGGTTGCCGTATCTGATTTGATTTTTTCAATGACAAGCCTACCATCCTGTCCTGCTCTGGCCAGACAGGCACCTTCGCTCACACCATGGCAACCGACTTCCCTATAAACAGCTTCGGAGGGGTTTTTCAATTTTTCGTACTGGGTTTCCAATATATCGGGGGAATAAAACCTGGCTTCAACACCAATGTTTTGAGCCAAAAGGTGGATGGCAGGTTCGTCTGATTTCAAATCTATTGAGTAGACACCCTCGATGCTTCCCTGGCTTATTCCATGTTCGGACAGGTTTCTGTTGACAAATTCCACTAAATCATCAGGAGAACAGTTTCTGATGCATCCTACACCAAGGGCATATTCCTTCTTTTGGTAGACCAGCGATTGCAAACCGCTGGATGATACAACAATTCGGTTTTTGTCAGGTGTTTTTGTGATCTTTATGTTGTCCCTGGCTTGGAGGGGAGACAACCATTCGTCATAACCAAGAATTTCTACTTTCTCTCCCCGAAGAAGTGCTGCGGTCATGCCCTTGATATCGGAGGGGTTCAAGAGCGTCCAGTTATCAGGTGGTTCACCAAGGGCAAGACCAAGAGTTACATAACTGCCGGTTGAGAGAGCAGGCTTGGAATTTAGAAAACTACCTATCTCCACTGCCAGTTTGTTGGCAGAATAATGACCTCCCAGCAATGGTATGACGAATTGGCCATCCTCGGAAACTGCAATCACGGGAGGTTCGGTCTGTTTGTTTCTGATCAGTGGGCTGATGGTACGAATGAGTATGCCTGTAGCACAAACTCCGATAATCGGGACATTTGCAATGAAAGCTTCCCTGATCCTGGCGGCAATTTCCGAACTGGGAACATTTGCAGGCGAGGTTAAAGTCGAACCCAGGGAATCGGCTATTTCCTGCCCTATTAGTTGCCCACCCAAAGTGAAAGTAAAGATACCAGGTTTAATAGATGACATATTCATCCTTGCTGGGCACTAGTATCATTGAAAAGTAAGGTGCTGTCTCAGGGGCATCAGACAAGGGCAATACCATTTGATTGGGAAGGGTGGCGTGGGAAACGTATACAGCTCTTTTGGCCATGCCCTTCTGTTCGAGCAGGCGTTTTATCTTGGCAATGTTTCTGCCGACTTTCATGATGGCAAAGGCATCCTCCTTCTCTAGCTGGTTCAGAAATGCCTCATCATCCATTCCCCCGGGAATTACCGAAAGTGATTCAAGGCGGGAACAGAGGGGTCTTTGCGCGACGGCAGAACAGGCATTCAAGGAAGATATTCCGGGAATGATCTCGACCGGGTATTTTCCTGCAAATCTGGAAAAAAGATACATGAATGATCCATAGAAAAAGGGATCACCCTGACACAAGACAATGACATTCATCTCACGTTTAAGATGGGTTGCTATTTCATCCGAGGCTGAATTATAGATGAGCTGGCTTGGAAATCGACTTTCCACCATCGGTATTTTGATGGGTATCTCTTGAACATCCTTCGGCATGAATTCCTTGACGATGCTTCTGGCAAAACTCTCCCCGGTTTCAGTCGACGGATAAGCAATCACCTTTGCTTCCCTGATTACCTTCAGGGCCTTGAGAGTAAGCAGCTCGGGATCTCCTGGTCCCACGCCAACACCGATTATCTTGCCTGTCATTTCTGCACCATCCATTGAGTGACAGGCAATAACTGATCCCAAGTCGTCAGTTTGCCCAATGTTCTGCTTCTGGAGATAGCAATTCTGGTCAATTTGCCTCCGAATTCTTTTTGCAGATCGACCAATACGGCTTCCGATTCAAGGGTTACAGAATTTACCACCAGACAACCATATGGCTTGAGACGCTCCACTACCCTGCGAACGAGGTCAGGTTCAAGTCCACCACCGATAAATGCCGCATCAGGGTCAGGAAATGTAGAAATCAGATCGGAGGATAAACCACATGTGATTGAAAATCGGGGTACTCCAAACTTCATGGCATTGGATTGTGCCATTCCGCACCGTTTTTGGTTTTTTTCTACACCGTAAGCCCGGCCATTGAATGACAAGAGTAGCCATTCGATCCCGACTGATCCACATCCACAGCCAAGATCCCACAGGATTTTGTTTTTACCCGGATTTAATGCGCTTACCGTGAGAGAACGTATCTCTTTCTTGGTGAAGTTCCCGTCCGAAACAAAAGCCTCATCCGGCAAACCTGGCGGGGATGGAAGTATATCTTCCTCATCCATGGGAATACACTCGATGCAAAGGGTATGAAACTCAGGAATTGTGTGATTTTCTTCTGTCAGCTTCCATAAATTTGCTAGCCCCTCAATCATTGATTCATTTGGTCCTCCCAACTCTCCGAGGACTGTCAGCTTGCTTGCACCATATCCTTTTTCCTTCAACAGGTTTACGATTTTGGATGGGCATTTGGAATCAGCGGTCAATACAACAAGTTTGTTATAAGGCCTGAACCATGGAATGATTTGCTCCACCGGTCGGCCATGGACGGTTATCTTGTCAACATCAGGTATACTCCAGCCCATCATCGAGCACGCCAATTGGAATGCTGATAGTTGTGGATAAAATTTTATTTCCTCACTCGGCCATTCCTTAGCCAATAAGGCACCAGCAGAGTACCAGAGTGGATCTCCGGTTACCAGAATTGCTACATTCTTGGGTCGAAATTCACCGATCTTACCGACCATGGTTGAAAAGGGCGATGGCCATTTTATTCGCTTGGCCGTGAAGCCTTTGGTCAGCTTGTGATGTCTTTCGCCACCAATTATGATATCTGCCTGATTTAATACATCCAAGGCTTCGGTCCCCAGACTCTTCAGGCCGGATTCCCCAACTCCAATGACATGAAGCCACGGTTGGATATTGGTGCTTGAAGTGGTCATGGAATCCTTCAGGTATTGGAATTCTTCAACAAAAGGGACATGGCATTTACTATCGAGGCTGCTATGGCCGATCCTCCTCTCCTGCCTGCAATCGTTATATACTCAATTCCCAGTTCGGAATTGATCAGTTCTGCCTTGCTCTCCATTGCTCCTACAAATCCGACCGGAACACCAATGACAAGGGCTGGTTTTATCTTGTGGGATTGCACCAGCTCCAGCAAACGGAAAAGTGCCGTAGGTGCATTTCCAATGACCACGAGGGCTCCCTTGCAGGAAGGAAACCATTGATCAATTGCTGCTGCAGACTTGGTCATGTTTGGATTGGATGCTTCTGGTGGGAGTACTTCATTTAAAGTGACTTTGACTTCATTATCCCGAGGTAGATTCTTTCGGATTATCCCGTGTGAAGTCATGAAACTGTCACAGAAAACAGGTTTGCCTGCCTGTAGGGATTCAAGACCGGCCTTAAGAAAATTCCCGGAATAGTGAATATCCCCGGTGATATCAGTCATGCCACATGAATGGACAATTCGAATTATAACTTCCCTGATACCTTCGGGATAAGTTTCAATATCAATTTCATCCTTGATGATTTCGAAACTTTTCTGGTAAATCCTTTCAGGGTTCTTTTCGTAAGTAAACATCAATCCTTCAAGTACTTTCTTACACTTTCCGGCCCCAGAGGATGTTTGCTATGGGGGTAAGGATGGTGATGGTGATCATGGTGGTGGTCATGATGTCCGTGATGGTGGTGATCGTTCTCATGATCATGGGTATGTTGCAATCGGCATGCACCTGTACAAAAATCGTCACAAAGATCGCAATTTTGGACATTTGATCCTGGCGCAGAGGCACCTTGTCCCTCAACATGATGGTGATGGCTTTCCTGTTTCATACCAACCTCGTCCTCAAATCCCAAGACATTGGTTCGATACTTGCAAAGGGAACAGTTCATGGCTGTATCTCCACTAAGTATATCCTTGGCCCGGTCGGCAAAGACTTCTAGCACCAATGGATGATCATTCAGATAGGAGGCCTTAAGGAATTGTATTTCGGGATTTCGTTGAGCAATCAGATCGGTAAAACCGTATATCCGATCAATCAAAATCCCGCCAAACAGGAAATAGGGAAAAACCACCACCTTGCGATATCCCAATTTTGTAACATGTTCAAGACAGGGTTCAACCAGTGGGAAGGTTACACCGGAATAACCTACTTCACACCAACCAAATCCCATGCCTTCTTGCAATAATCTGGCCACTTTTGATACATTTGAGTTGGCATCCGGGTCCGAAGCTCCCCTGCCTATTACAACCAGACAGGTTTCCGACAAGGGTATGGCGTCATAGGCGTTTTCCTTGTCTAGGACTTCACGAATTCTCTGGGCTGATGCCTCCAGGAGTTTGGGGTCAATTCCCAGTTCCTTGCCGAACTGAATGGGAATGGAGTGTTCTCTGGAATAGCTGTTCAACACCGAAGGAATATCGTTCTTGACGTGCATGGCGGCGAATAGCATCCCCGGTATGGCAAGAATCTTTGTACAACCCTTTTCCCTTAACCTGTCAAGTCCTTTTCTGATGACAGGATTGGCAAATTCAAGATATCCGAATTCAAGTTCCCATTCCTTGGGGAGATAACCAGGAATCTGCCTGACAGCATTGGCAAACTCCATTACTGCTTCATTTGATCGGGAACCGTGCCCGCATAACATAACTCCGATCTTGTCCAAAATACACCCTCAAATTCAAGTTGATTAAAATATCGTTTACAAACACATTACTGGTCTTAGTCCAAAACTAATGGAGCTGAATACCCAATTCGACAAATTCATTCAGTTGACAGCATCTTGGCAATTCTGAGGAATTCTCAATGGGATGGCTTTCAAAGAAAGAAAATGATTGAAGAAAAACTAATTTTTAAATTAATCTTTCCAATAATTGAAAGTATATTTTATTCGCTAATATATTTCGTAAACAAAGATATTGAGGGAGAGGTATCGAAATGTTGAAAACAGATTATTCACATGATCAAATTGATCAGGTTGATGACAACCACTGGCAGGAAAGGGTAGATCTGGCTGCCGCCTTCAGATGGTCGGTCAAAATGAATTTTCATGAAGCTGTTGCAAATCATTTTTCCCTGGCGGTCAATGAAAGTGGAACAAAATTCCTGATCAATCCAAATCAAGTTCATTTTTCAAATATTCGTGCCTCCAATTTATTGCTCGTTGATGTTAACGATCCTGAAACCATGAACAGACCCGATTGTCCTGATCCTACTGCCTGGGGTTTGCACGGGGCACTGCACAGACTCTGTCCTCACGCACGCTGTGCTATCCATCTCCATCCCATCTATTCAACGGTTCTTGCCAGTCTGGAGGACAGTTCACTCCCACCGGTTGATCAGAATGCTGCAATGTTTTTCAATAGGGTCATAATTGATGAGGATTATGGCGGATTGGCATTTGAGGAAGAAGGAAACAGATGCGCAGCCCTGTTTTCGGATCCCAAGAAGCAGGTTATGGTAATGGGCAATCATGGGCTGTTGGTAATCGGGCAGACGGTTGCTGATACATTTGATCGGACATATCTGTTTGAAAGGGCCGCAGGGAATTACATTAGGGCTTTGCAAACAGGTCAAAAATTAAGGATAATGCCAGATCACATTGCCGAAAAGGTTGCCAGCGCAGTAGAAAATTATCCCGGCCTCGGTCAAAAGCATTTTGACGAAATAAAGGTAATCCTGGATCGGGAAGAACCCGATTACGCAACTTGACAACTGGAGGGAATTCCAAATGGCTGACAGCTCTATTTCCAATTCCTCTAATAGCAAAGACTGGAACCATCAACCGACTTTGCCAATTCAAACCAACCCACTTTTCAGTTGGCCACCTGAACCCCGTTTGGCATTCAGATGGTTTGCAAAAAACTGGCTTGCCTTAAGTCAGGTGGCTATCCAAATCGTTCTGGCCATTGTTGTCTATTTATTTATTTTTCCACCCCTTGAGGAGATGGCAGTACTTCAGTTTGGTTGGGTTTTCAAGGTTTGGTTGACCAATATCATATTATTGTCGGCATTTGCCGGTTCCATGCATTTTTACCTTTACAGTCTGAGGAAACAGGGGGATAAATTAAAATATGATCCAAGGGACCTGGGCAAGGACAGCGGGGTATTCACCTTTAGAAACCAGGTTCACGACAATATGTTTTGGACCTTGGTTAGTGGCGTATCATTCTGGACCTTCTTCCAGTGTCTTGTTTTCCACGCTGGTGCCAGCGGATTGGCTCCGTTATTTGAATTTTCGAGTGGATATTGGGGTAAATTGTTACCCTTGATCTGGTTTGTCTTGTTGTTTTTCCTGATTCCGCTCTGGTCTTCATTCCATTTCTACTGGGTCCACAGGTTCTTGCATTGGCCACCTCTCTATAAAATTGCCCATGCACTTCATCATCGGAACGTTAATGTCGGTCCCTGGTCGGGTATCTCCATGCATCCGATTGAGCATGCCGTGTATTTCACCAATTTCCTGATCCATTTAGTTGTGCCATCCCATCCTGTTCATATCCTGTTCCATGCCTATTTCCAGACATTGGGAGCAGTTGCCAATCATTCAGGATTTGAGAGTTTGGTTTACAGGGATAAAAAGCAGATTCAGCTGGCAGATTTCTTTCACCAACTTCATCACCGCTATTTTGAATGCAATTATGGTACGGTGGAAATGCCCTGGGACAAGTGGTTCGGTTCCTTTCACGATGGTAGTGAAGAGGCTACCACCGAAACTTGGCAAAGAAAAAAGAGGATGTATCAATCCCAATAACGGGTCACCTTACAAACTTCTTGTATTTGATTCGTTTTGGAATGATTGAATCGGGACCCAAACGACGGGTCTTGTCTTCTATATAGGATTCGAAGTTACCTTCAAACCACTCGACATGCCCTTCGCCCTCAAAGGCCAGAATGTGGGTACACAATCTGTCTAGAAAGAAACGGTCATGCGAAATGATCATGGCACTCCCTGCAAACTCCTCCAGAGCTTCTTCAAGGGCCCTCAAGGTTTCGACGTCTAGGTCATTGGTTGGTTCGTCCAACAGGAGCATGTTTCCACCTTCCTTCAAGAGCTTGGCCAAGTGAACCCTGTTTCTTTCCCCTCCTGACAAGAGGCCGGTTTTCTTTTGCTGGTCCGTTCCCTTGAAATTGAAAGCAGAACAATAGGCTCGTGAATTGACTTCAGCATTGCCCAACTCGATGATGTCGGCACCTCCGGATATTTCTTCCCAAACAGTGTTTTTGGAATCAAGGTTATCCCTGTTCTGGTCGACATAGGAAAGGATTGTACCTTCACCGACACTTACCTTTCCCTCATCATGACTTTCATTATCGGTCAATATCCTGAATAATGTGGTCTTACCAGCACCATTCGGACCAATGACCCCCACAATTCCTCCGGGTGGGATGGCAAAGGAAACATCCTCAAACAGCAGATTGTTCCCAAGGGATTTTTTCAAACCTTCAACCTTGATAACATTTGAACTTAATCTCGGACCATTTGGAATGACAATCTGGGAAGTCCTGATTTTTTCCCTCTCGGTTTGTGAAATCATGTCATTATAGGCATTGATTCTTGCTTTTTGCTTGGTGCGTCTAGCCTGTACACCAGATCTGATCCACTCCAATTCCCTACTCAGGGTTCTTTGTCGTGATTTTTCCTGTCGGGCTTCATGCTCCAGACGTTTGGCCTTCTGTTCCAGCCAGCTGGAATAATTTCCTTGGTATGGAATCCCCCTACCACGATCCAATTCCAGAATCCAACCGGTGATTTCATCCAGAAAATAACGATCATGTGTTACGATCAGGCAGGTACCCTTGTAATCAATCAGGTATTGCTGAAGCCAAGCGACTGTTTCGGCATCTAGATGGTTGGTCGGTTCATCAAGCAGGAGAATTTCCGGTGCTTCCAACAAAAGTCGACACAGGGCCACCCTTCTTCTTTCCCCACCGGAAAGGGAGGCAACCGTAGCTTCGTCCTCCGGACACCTGATGGCATCCATGGCTTGGTCGATTTGAGTATCCAGATCCCAGAGGTTCTCGGAATCAATCTTGTCCTGAAGCATGGCCATTTCATCAGCTGTTTCATCCGAGTAGTTCATGGCTAGCTCATTGAATCGATCCAGCAGATCCTTTTTCTCCTTGACTCCAAGCATGACATTTTCCCTGACATTGAGATCGGGATTCAATTGCGGTTCCTGTGGAAGGTATCCCACGGCAACTCCCTTGGCAGCCCAGGCTTCACCTCCAAACTCTGTTTCGATACCTGCCATGATTTTCATCAGGGTGGATTTTCCCGATCCATTCACTCCCACGACTCCAATTTTTACCCCGGGAAGAAATGAAAGGTTGATATTTTCGAAGCACTTTTTACCACCTGGATAGGTTTTTGAAACCCCCTCCATATGAAAGACATATTCGTATTTTGACATTGAAAAACCGTAAAAAACTTGGGTGGTTTTGAATTAGTTTAATGTAATCTAATCCCTAAACCTAAATGGAAATATAATCTCTGGAATAACCCCATTTATCTTCTCTCATGGATTTAACAAGGGAGAAATTGTCAGAACCCCACCAAAAAATACATACCTAAAAAACCTAAACCAACTAAAATTTTGAAATTCAATGTGTACTAGAAGATACATCTTGCTAGTAAATCGCAAATCTATTTCAAGATTGTCCCATTCAGTACGGTACTATGCAGGATAACCAGTTTAAATGGCATTGAAATCAACTTCGATTTCGGTTTCCCCTTCACGCTCAAGCATAAGTGTCATATCTTCAATTTCTTCAAGCAAGTCTTCCCAAGTTGAAGCGGGTACAGCATAAAATACAGGTTGATTTCGATTTAAGATAGCAACAGGTTTACCTTTTGAATTGTCAATGACAGCTAAGGGGTTCTTTTTCAATTCAGAGATCTCAGTGCACAAATCAGCTAAAATCAAATTTGTATTTTTCATAATCAAAACCGCAAACAAGATATCATTAAGGACTATTAATAGGTCTTTAATAAAGATTGGAATAGGATCATTTATATTCGTGTGAAAACTTTGCAAGACAGCTCAAGCGAACCCGATCAAAAGGATCACTTACTTGGGTTGTCCCGCATTAGAAACGGATGAAAAAATCAGTAAGGTATGAAGTGTCAAATGATGTTTATCTTGTGGAAATTTTGTGACTTGTACGAAATACAGATTGATCGGATTGCTGGGAGGTTCATTTAATCCTCCTCATCAAGGACATATTCACATATCCAACCTCGCACTCAAGTTGTTTGGTCTGGATGAGGTCTGGTGGCTCGTTAGTCCTGGAAACCCCCTCAAGATAGAGAAACCCGCTTCATTCCAGAGACGATGTGAGAGAGCACAGTCTATTATTCGCAACCCAAGAATCAAGGTTTCTGATTTTGAATATACATATCGTATTCACCATACCTTTGAGACAATCAGCAAACTTAATCATCGATACCCTGATCACCAATTTATCTGGTTGATGGGATCGGATAATCTTGTTCAATTCAACCAATGGAAAAATTGGGACCGGATTTTTCGAAATATTCCCATTGCGGTATTGTCCAGAACAAAATCTGACTTGCCAGGTTTGGCTTCAAGGGCAGCAAGCTCTTTTTCCCAAAATTACATACCTTCGAATTTGGCTAGGAACATCGCCTATCATAAACCACCAGTCTGGACATTGGTCAAAACCCCCAATATTCATGTATCTTCATCACAGTACCGGGCAAAAGGCTTGTGGAATGCTGTTTAACTTCAACCGAGTAAATATTTAGTTGCAAAATGTCTATTGAGGCATATGAGGGTGAATCTGGACGATTGTTGGCCAATCGTTACGAAACGGCTAATCCCGAGGAACTATTTTCACCAGTAATGGATTTGTTACCTTCGCAACCTGCGGCCATTCTTGATGTAGGGGCTGGTTCAGGTAGGGATGCGGCATGGTTCGCTGAACTGGGTTATTCAGTACTTGCGGTGGAACCTGCAGCCACAATGCGTTCATTTGGAGTGGAACGCCATAAAGATTCACAATTCGAATGGCTCAATGACAGTCTTCCAGGTTTAAAGGAGGTTTATAGAATCGGAACAGCATTCGATGCCATATTTGTCTCAGCTGTTTGGATGCATGTACCTCCAAATGCAAGGGAACGGGCTTTCAGAAAATTGGCCGGACTTCTGAAACCGGGTGGTAAATTGTTCATCAGTCTCCGCATGGGACAAGTGGATCAATCCCGATCAATGCATCCAGTTAGTTCTGAGGAAATAATCTCGCTTGCCCAAGACAATGGCATGTCGGTTGTTTATCAGCAATCAAGGCCAGATGTATGGGGTCGAACTGAACTTTTGTGGGAGCAATTGGTTTTACAGTTGCATGATGATGGTACAGATGCTCTTCCAATACTTAGACATGTTGTTCTGAACGATGCAAAGTCCTCGACATACAAACTTGGATTATTGCGTTCTGTTGCTAGAGCAGCTGATGGTTCTCAAGGTATGGCGGAACATGGTTCTGATGGTGAGGTTTACATTCCTTTGGGTCTAGTAGCACTCAATTGGCTAAGGCTTTATCATCCCCTTATTAATTCAGATTTACCACAAGGCCCTAAAAATAGAGGTATAAAACGTCTTGGCTTTGTAAAAAAAGAAACTTGGAATGTTGTTTCTGGTTTAGTACCGGCAGATTTTCGTGTGGGAAGTAGTTTTACAGGTGAGCGTGCCAAAGCCGTACATCATGCAATTAGAGAGGCTGCAGTAACGATTACAAGAATGCCTGTCCATTATATGACATATCCGGGTACGGATGAACCTATATTTCCTGTTAAAAAGGGAAGAGCTAAAGGTACAACTTATCAGCTGATCATTGATGAGCCCTACCTTTCTTCCTTTGGTAAAATGCGTGTCCCAGGAAATATTTGGCGAACGATGGTACGTTTCGATGCTTGGATAGAACCGGCACTGGTTGCCGAGTGGATAAGGTTGATGCAAAGCTATGCTAAAAAACAGGGGAGGGAGATCGAACAAGCAGTAATTTACAATGCCATGCAATGGCTTGATCCAAGTCGTGATGTGAGTTTTGTTCGAGATCAAACCATACAATTGATGAATTCTAAACCCGTTTTCTGTGTTTGGAGCGGTACTCGCCTTAGAGAAACTAATTTTGATGTGGATCACTGTCTTTCTTGGGCAGTATGGCCTTGCGCCGATCTTTGGAACCTTTTGCCATCCCATCGGAAAGTTAATCGTCAAAAAAGGGACAAACTCCCTTCTGCAGAAATGCTGGATAGAAGTTCTGATCGTATTCTTGAATGGTGGAACCGAGCATGGACTCAGAATGAAATTGTGGAAAAGAGATTTCTTATGGAAGCAAAGGCATCACTACCGCTCTTCTCGGAGAACATTGATCATGAAACTATTTTTGACGGCCTTCAGAAGAGACGATTTGCAATTCGCTCCGATCACCAAATTGCTGAATGGTCATTATAGAGTGTGATCAGATTGATTATAGTATTTTGAAATCCTGCCACAAATTACCAGGGGATTATATTTCATCATTAAATTTTATCTGATGTAGGACTAGGAAACCCCCTCGCCAGACGTTAAATTCAAAAGTCGCTGTAATCAATTGAAAACAGGGTAAATCAAAAACAAACTGGAAGAATTTGATGGGTTATACACCGGAAGAACTGGATCAATTAAAGGCTTGGCCGTTCGTTGAAGCAAAAAATCTGTTAAAGCGGATCAACAATAAAACTCCTGCAAAGGGTTATGTTTTGTTTCAAACAGGTTACGGACCGTCAGGGTTGCCACATATAGGAACCTTCGGGGAAGTAGCCCGCACAACCATGGTCAAAAGGGCTTTCCAGGAAATTTCTGATATCCCGACCAAACTGGTTTGTTTTTCTGATGATCTGGATGGCTTCAGAAAAGTTCCATTGAATGTACCAAATAGAGACAGATTGCAGGAAGATCTGGGCTTGCCTTTAACCAAGGTCACTGATCCTTTTGGGGAATGTGAGAGCTTTGCTCATTACAATAACCAGAAATTGAGGAGTTTTTTGGACAGTTTTGGCTTTGAGTACGAGTTCATATCGGCAACCCAATATTATCAGGCGGGTAAATTTGATGAAATGCTTCTGCTTGCCCTTGAGAGGTATGATCAACTGATGGACATCATGCTTCCCTCTCTAGGTGGAGTAACCAAGGGAAGAGACCAAAGCTATTCTCCCTTCCTGCCTGTCAGTCCAGTTTCTGGCAAGGTGCTACAGGTTCCTGTTTTGGATAGGAATATATCGAAAGGTACCATTCTGTATCAGGAACCTGATGGGGAGATGATCGAACTCCCTGTAACAAGTGGTAATGTAAAAATGCAGTGGAAACCGGATTGGGCCATGAGATGGGCACAATTGGAAGTTGATTATGAAATGTACGGCAAGGATTTAATCCCATCAGGTGAACTTGCAAGAAAACTCTGTCGTGTCTTTGGTAAACCACCGCCCCTAGAGATGTTTTATGAACTGTTTTTGGATGAGAATGGTAGGAAAATTTCCAAATCAAGCGGTGGCGAAGGCATTTCCATGGAGAACTGGATTGATTATTCATCACCTGATTCTCTGGGACTATTCATGTTCCAGAAACCGAAAACTGCCAAAAGATTGACATTTGATGCTGTTCCCCGAGCAGTTGATGATTTACAAAAGTTTGTTGCCAGCTATCCATCTCAAGGATTGATTGAGCAATTGAACAATCCTGCCTGGCATGTGTATGCTGGTAATCCACCTAAGGTTGGAAGTGATATTTCCTATTCAATGATTTTAAATCTAGTAAGTGCAGCTGGAACAGCAGATGAAGAAGTTATCTGGGGTCTCATTCAGAAACATGCCAATATCACCAACCCATCTGACAATCCGGAACTGTACAGAAATCTCAAGGGTGCCATCAATTATTTCAATGAAAGGGTAGCACCGACAAGAAGTTTGCGAACACCAAATGAAAAGGAAAGGATTGCTCTGGAAGAGTTAAGGAACAAGCTTCTGGATTGGACTGGGGGTAATAGTGGTGAGGAATACCAATCAATGGTTTATGCGATTGGAAAGAATCACCAGTTTGACCCATTGAGGTCCTGGTTTGCCGCCTTATACGAAACACTTTTTGGTACCAGTCAAGGACCTAGATTTGGCAGCTTTATTGCTCTTTTTGGTGCAAGGAAAACAGCTGATTTGATTTCCCAGAGATTGAAAGACACAAGTTTTGCTTCCAGAAATTCTTAGGCCAAATCTTGAGTTAGTCATCTGCGGAATGGCAGCCGGAGAAGAATCTGCCCATCTTGGCCACTATTATGCCAATCGAAGAAATCGTTTTTGGGAAACGCTTGATGAGATAGACATTACACCAACCAAATTTTGTCCAAAGGATGATAAGAAATTGCTAAAATATGGTATTGGCCTGACAAATCTTGTTCAGGACGAAGCTGGCATGAATCGTGATATCAAGGGATTAAATCAAAAAGACGTTCTGGAAACACGACTCCATGGTATCCTGATAAAATACAGGCCAGCCCGAATCGCATTCAATGGTAAGGGTGGGAATGCTGTAAAACATGCTTTAGGAGTAAAGAATCTTGATTGGGGTCTGCAACCCTACCATCATGCATTTCCAGATACTCAAATCTGGGTATTGCCAAGCACATCCAGTGCAAACGGACGCTTTAATAATTTACTGCACAACTGGGTTAAACTGGCAGAATCAATGCATTGAGGTGATAAACAGAAAGTTGATAGTCAAATTTCAATCCCGGTACGATACTTACTTTGCCGTATCAAAAGTGGTTTGGTCGTAAATATCCTATTTTAATGGGCTTTTGAATTTTCTTGTGCCTGGTTTGCCCGATTTGGACCTTCCACGGGCTTCGAGAGCTTCCGAAACCATTTCTTCAACCTTGCTTTGCCTGGCCAGGGGATCATCAGCCAATACCAATTCCACCGTTTCCAGACGTTTGATTTCGTCCCTAATTCTGGCAGCATCCTCAAATTCAAGGTTTTCTGCAGCCTTGTACATTTGTTTCCGCAAATCATCCAGATGCGCTTGAAGGTTTGCACCGATTTTGTGTGTTTCCAAATCAGCAGTGATACGGTTGGCATCAATGTCCGAAGAGTAAACTCCAGCGAAAGCATCCGAGATGTTTTTCTGAACGGTTTGAGCTACGATTCCATGCTCCTCATTGTATTTCTTCTGCTTTTCCCTTCTTCTATCAGTCTCTGATATCGCTGCTTCCATGGATCTGGTAATTTTGTCGGCAAACATAATCACTTTGCCCTCGGCATTTCTGGATGCTCTGCCTACGGTTTGAATCAAGGACCGCTCTGATCTCAAAAAACCTTCCTTGTCAGCATCCAGGATAGCAACCAGACCACATTCAGGAATATCCAGACCTTCCCTAAGCAAGTTGATTCCGACCAGAACATCAAAGGTACCCAATCGCAGGTCTCTGATGATCTCTATCCGTTCAAGAGTTTCAACATCTGAGTGTAAGTATCTTACCCGTATACCCTGTTCATGAAGGTATTCAGTAAGGTCTTCCGCCATACGCTTGGTGAGGGTTGTTACCAGAACCCGATATCCTTTTTGGGTAACCACCCTGATTTCCTCCAGTAGTTCATCAACCTGATGAGTAACTGGCCTGACTACAATTTCAGGGTCCAAAAGACCGGTTGGACGTACGATCTGTTCAACGACAACACCTTCTGTTTTCTGTAGTTCCCAATCTCCTGGGGTTGCAGAAACAAATACAGTTTGGGGTCTATAACTTTCCCACTCTTCAAATTTCAATGGCCTGTTGTCAATACAGGAGGGTAATCTGAATCCATGTTCCGAAAGTGTAGATTTTCTACGATAATCGCCTTTATACATTCCCCCAAGTTGAGAAACGGTAACATGTGATTCGTCGATGAACATGATTGCCTTTTCTGGTAGATATTCCAGAAGGGTAGGGGGAGGTTCACCCGGGTTTCTACCGGTAAGATATCTTGAATAGTTTTCAATTCCCTTGCATACCCCTGCAGCAGTCAGCATTTCCAGGTCAAAATTGGTACGCTGTTCCAACCTTTGTGCTTCCAATAATCTACCTGCCTCGGTCAAATGAGCCAATCTATGTCGTAATTCCACTTTGATATTCTCTATAGCCTGGAGAACAGTAGGACGAGGAGTTACATAATGTGAATTGGCATAAACCCTTATCTGGTCAAGATTATCAAACACCTCCCCGGTCAAGGGATCAAATTCCTGTACCGTCTCGACTTCATCACCAAAGAATGACAATCTCCAGGCACGATCCTCATAGTGTGCTGGCCATATTTCGACGATATCACCCCGTACCCTGAAGCAACCCCTTTGAAAAAACGTATCATTACGACGGTATTGTTGCTCGACAAGATTGTTGATGACTTTCCTTTGATCATATTCATGTCCAGCAATCAGGTCCAGAGACATATCGCTGTAACTTTCAAAGGAGCCAATACCATAAATACAGGAAACTGAAGCGACTATGACAACATCATCCTTCTCCAACAGTGCTCTGGTTGCAGAATGTCGCATTCGATCAATATGCTCATTGATCTGTGCTTCCTTCTCAACATAGGTATCGGTCCTTGGGACGTAGGCCTCAGGTTGGTAATAGTCGTAGTAACTGACAAAATACTCAACAGAATTTTCCGGAAAAAAGGACTTGAACTCCCCGTAAAGTTGTGCAGCCAAGGTTTTGTTCGGTGCAATTACTATGGCGGGTCTTTGCAAGGCCTCAATGACCTTGACCATGGTAAAGGTTTTACCCGTTCCTGTTGCTCCGAGGAGGACTTGGTTCGTTTCACCTTCTACAATGTTACGGGTTAGTTCCTCAATGGCCTGGGGTTGGTCACCCGCCGGCTTGAAATCGGAATGGAGGATAAAAGGCTTACCACCTTCCAGCTTGACGTTCTGCCGATATGGATTTTTTGTAAGTGTGAAGATTTCGGAAGTCATGGGTCGATATTATAGGGACTTTGAAGAAAGAGTTAAGAATTTGTAAAAAGAAGGTATAGGTGATTAGGTAAGGGGCTGTGACTAAATGAGTAAAAATTTAGGATAATTGTTCATATGATTTATTGATTTAGCATAAGGTATTTACTAGATTCAGATTTATTGTATGAATTGTGGAATTTCAGGATGGATGTACTAATTTACCAACCTTCCAGGTCAGTAATGCAGTCAGGAACTGCAGGAACCAACAAGTGGGTATTGGAATTTATCCATAGTTCCCCACGCAGGAAGGATCCCTTGATGGGATGGACCAGTTCTGCCGACACCCAGTCCCAGGTCAAACTTGCTTTCGATACGAAAGAGGAAGCCATTCAATATGCCATCAAAAGGAACCTGACCTACAGCGTACAGGACCCCAAGAAAAGAAAGCCGGTAATCAGACCCAGAGGTTATGCCGAAAACTTTGCCTTTGAACGCAAAGACACCTGGACCCACTAAACAGAACCCATTGGTTCAGTATTTTAAATTCTTTTTTACAGATTTTTATCCGCCGCAGATTTACCGATGAACAATAGTGCAAAGGTAGAAAACAACAATCTGATTACCCCCATACTCCTTTGTGGATGTTTGATCATCTGTGTCAGTTTTGCGATCAGGGCTACTTTTGGTGTTTTTCAAATTCCCATTGCCGAGGAATTTGGATGGCCCCGAATGGACTTTTCCTTTGCCATCGCAATTCAAAATCTGGCTTGGGGAATAGGACAACCATTCTTTGGAGCCCTAGCTGAAAGGATGGGCGATAGAATCGCCATAATTCTTGGAGCAATAATCTATGCCATCGGATTGGTTTTATCGAGTGTTGCCACGACACCGGAGGCCCATCAATTATTGGAGTTTGCCGTTGGTTTGGGTATTGCGGGTACAGGTTTTGGTGTAATTCTGGCTGTCGTCGGAAGGGCTAGTTCAGACAAACATCGCTCAATGTCGCTCGGTATTGCAACGGCAGCGGGTTCTGGTGGACAAATCATAGGTCCACCGGTAGCGGAATACCTTTTGGGTTTGATGCCATGGCAATCGGTATTTCTGGTATTTGCAGGTGCCATTCTGTTGGTTATGGTAACTCTCCCCGTTTTCAAGAGTGACTACAAGGCAACACCACAGGAGATGGAAGAAACCATTGCCGGTATTTTAAAGAAAGCCTTTGGTGATCCCTCATTCACACTGATTTTCGTTGGCTTTTTCTCCTGTGGATATCAATTGGCCTTGATTACTGCACACTTTCCGGCATTTGTGACCGAATTCAGCGAACCGATCGTCAAGGGTGGGCTTATTGATAGCCTCGGTATTTCCACTACCTCAACATTGGGAGCTGTTACAATTTCCCTGATAGGACTGGCGAATATCTTTGGAACCTTGGGAGCAGGTTGGCTGGGCACACATTACTCAAGAAAATGGGTATTGACCATAATTTATGCATTAAGAGCAATTTTTACGATTCTATTTCTGATGTTGCCGTTCACACCCTTCAACATTATCTGGTTCTCCCTCGTAATAGGGTTTTTGTGGCTGGCAACTGTTCCCCTGACCAGCGGCTTGATTGGCCATATCTATGGTTTGCGTTACATGGCAACCTTGTACGGAATCATATTCTTTTCCCATCAACTCGGTGGATTCATCGGTGTATGGTTGGGAGGATTTCTTTATGACCGAACGGGAAACTATGACATGGTTTGGTGGGTCGGCGTAGGGGTCGCAACATTTTCAGCCATAGTACATGTTCCCATCAACGAAATTCCATTGAGCCAGAGATTTCGAGCCACCTGAACTCAAGAATACCTTGGAACCAATTATCAACTCAAATTCTTCTGGTTTTGAACCTTTTGAATGAAAAATGTATTGTATACGGGTTGCAACCTGGCAATTAGTCCAATAAATCTATGTTTTTCCTAGGAGGCCCCTTAGCTCAACTGGATAGAGTGGCTGACTTCGAATCAGTAGGTTGGGGGTTCGAGTCCTCCAGGGGCCGCCATTTCCAGGAAAAAATCAGAACAACATTGGTCGGAATGTTTGATGGCCCCTTAGCTCAACTGGATAGAGCGGCTGACTTCTAATCTGCAGGTTCGGGGTTCGAGTCCTCGAGGGGTCGCCAAACAGCAAGCAATCCACCCAAAATGGTTTTATATGGCAGTTTTCTGGAAATAAATATGGAAGTGAAGATTATAAATGGCCGGGGAATCAATGTATCCGATGAGGGTAACAAGGATGGTCCTGCATTTGTTCTGGCTAATTCTCTTGGCACTGACTTACGCATTTGGGACAGGTTTTTACGAAATTTTCCCCAGAGGTATCGCATTATCAGATTTGATAAGCGAGGTCATGGATTAAGCGATATTTCGGAAAATAACTTCGGTATCGAAGGGCTTGCTTCTGACATAATAGAAATACTGGATGATAAGCAAATCAGTGATTGTGTATTTGTAGGTGTATCAATAGGAGGATTGATAGGCTTACAGGTTGTATTGAATCGACCTGATCTGGTTAAGGCATTTGTTTTTTCGAACTCATCCGCGAAGGTAAGGGATAAAGCATTTTGGAATGATCGTATAAAGATTATTGAGAAAGTAGGTCTTGATGCCGTTGGAGATTCCATCCTTGAAAAATGGTTCTCGAAAGAATTCCGAAAGAACAAGTCCGAGGAATTACTGGCCTGGAGGAATATGCTGACAAGAACCCCACAAAGAGGTTATCTGGATTGTTGTCAAGTATTAAAACACACTGACTTGAGGGGACGGTTAGATGAAGTGAAAGTGGACACGCTGGTCATTAGTGGTTCCGAAGATGGTGCAATACCACCCGAAGAGGTCATTGAAGGTACCAAGGGTTTGCCCAACGCTGTCCATGAAACCATTATGGGTGCAGGACATTTGCCTTGTATAGAAAAACCATTGGAATTCAGGGAGTTGATTTTTTCCTTTCTCCTTGAACGGGAATTGGTTAACCGTAATTAACCATAATCTTTATTGGACTAGGAGTATAAATCCTTGGAATTGTTTTAACTGTGTCTTCTATTCTTTTCGAAACATCAAATGTCTAAAAACCTGCCCCTGGTATTTGTCCTGCTGACAGTAACCATAGATGCCATCGGGATAGGAATCATTATTCCGGTGATGCCTGATTTAATTCAGGAAGTCGGTGGAGCGTCAATTGCGGATGCTGCCCTCTGGGGTGGTGTACTTGCGGCTTCCTTTTCCTTCATGCAATTTCTTTGCGGTCCCACCGTGGGCAGTTTGTCCGATCGCTATGGGCGGCGCCCCGTATTATTGATTTCCCTGCTCTTCATGACTCTGGATTACATAATCATGGGGGTAGCTCATGTTATGGTTTTACTGTTTATCGGCAGGGTCGTCGGAGGAATAACTGCATCGACACCAGCAACAGTCGGTGCCTATATTGCCGATATCTCGAAACCGGATGAAAAGGCAAAGAATTTTGGATTGATAGGGGCGTGTTTTGGAATTGGCTTTGTACTTGGTCCACTTTTTGGAGCCTTATTTGCCGAATTTGGCACGAGGGTACCGTTTTTTGCAGCAGCAATAATTGCCTTTGCGAATTTTGTATTGGGATATTTTGTATTACCGGAAACGGTTACTGATGAAATCAGACGGCCATTTGAATGGAAAAGGGCCAACCCAATAGGCAGTTTGTATCACATAGGAAAACTGCCAGGCCTTAAATTGCTCTTGCTTGTATTCTTTCTCATACAAATTGCCTTTGCCGTTTATCCTGCTGTCTGGTCATTCTATGGTATAGAAAGATTTGGTTGGGGACCAACCCTGATAGGTGTTTCCCTCGCCTGCTATGGCATCATGCTAGCCTTTGTCCAAGGGTGGGTCATCAGGTTCATTTTGAAGTATCTTACCGAGAGACAGACGGTTATATTTGGTTTCTTCTTTGAAATAGTCGGATTCGTGGGTTATGGGGTAATCAAGGAAGAAATATATGCCTTTATCCTGATCCCATTCGGAGCACTTGGTGCAGTAGGAATACCTGCCCTTCAGGGCATCATGTCAAGAATTGCTGCTCCCAACCAGCAAGGAGAATTGCAAGGTCTTCTTACAAGTTTGACTTCATTGGCATTCATTGTTTCTCCCCTCATTATGACAGGAATATTCTACATGTTTGTCGACCCGGAATTTCCAATCTACCTCCCCGGCGCACCATTCTTGTTCTCAGCCCTGGTGGCAATTGTTTGTTTTGGATTGATCCAATTTGTCAAGGAGAGTGATTATGGTGGAGAAAAGAAGTTCTACCTTTCACTGAAGTAAATCGACCCTGCCCCTTAATTCCTATTGCTTTTGGGTGGCCAAGGTGAAAATCAAGGAGCAACCCAGAGTTCATTAAAGCCATGAAAATGATATCTGTCGGAATAGATGGGTTTTCTTGCCAACTTCAGTTTTGGAAAATGTTTGAACAGCTCTCTGAGTGCAATTTTCATTTCCATTCTAGCCAATGGAGCGCCTACACAAAAATGAACCCCTGCACCCAGTGATACATTGCCAGGGTTTTGACGTTCCGGATAAAATCGGTTGGGGTCGTTGAATGCTATTGGGTCCCGGTTTGCAGCTGCAAGCAACAACCCAATCTCCTGATCTTTTTTGAAGGTATGATCAAAAACATCCACATCATCCTTGGCGTATCGTTCAAAGATATGGAGAGGTGGGTCAAACCTAAGCACTTCCTCCACCACCTTGGGAACAAATTCGGGATCATCGAGTTTTGCAACATCCAATCCCTCAACAATTATGGCATTTATTCCATTGCCCAAGGCAAATGCCGTCGCTTCATGACCAGCATTCAGCAACAGGATACATGTTGAGACCATTTCATCCATTGACAGATTCTCACCATCAATTTCCGATGCCAGCAAGCCTGAAATCAGATCCTCTCCGGGAGAGGTATTTCTGTGATTGATAAGTGAAACCATGAACTCGGTGAATTCAGCAGAAGCTTTTCCAGCCTGAATCTCCTTGTCCAAGTCCCGGTTTGCCTGATACATGGCTACAATGTCATGGGACCACTTGAGGAGCTGATCGGCCATGGAAGCCTCCACACCCAACAGTTTGGCAATTACGAGTACTGGTACCTTCTCAGAAAAATTCTTCTGTAATTCTATTTCATCACCTGTCAGATCATTCAGGATGTTCTTCACAATCAGTTCGATTTCAGGTTCCAGTATGGCGATACTACTGGTGGTAAAAGCCTTGGCAACCAGTTTCCTGAGCTTGGTATGCCGAGGTGGATCAATTTCCAGAAGGGAATTCTCCTCGATTTTCAGAAAGGGAGCCAAATGATCCGAGTAAGGACACTTCTTGTCTTCGGGAACTTCTCTCCCCCATTTTCGATCTCTGAGAAAATGGTTGACCGAACGATGTGAAATGGCGAATACCAGATCATAATCCTTCCAAAATATCAGATCTCCTCCTTCATTGATTTTTTCATAAAATGAGTAGGGGTTTTGTACAAAGGCTTCTTCAAGCGGGGATTGTGAAAATTTCAGCATAATAATTTATTGAACACAAACTGAACTAACTGGAGATGGTCAAATTTAATGCAACTCAAAATCGGCTTTTTTTAACATTTTAAAATCATGCCAAATCTGTCTTTGAAAAATCATTACCCTTGTAGAGAAGTCTGATATCGTATTCATTAGCACAAGCATAAGCGAAACAATCGCCAAAATTCAGTTTAGCTTCATGACCTACTATTTTGCCATATCGACCTGCCACCTTGATGGCTAATTTACCAATTTGAGGGCTAATTGAAATTTCTTCAGCATTTACACTTTCACAGAACTTATCAATTAATTTCTTTGAAAGTTGAAGTTCTTCTTTCGTTGGTTTGAATTTACCTGAACGTGCCCGTGCAAATGAAACCACTGCCTCGTATCTAGCCAAAGGTGACACATAAAGTCTTGATTGGTAATCTTCGATACGCCTTACAAAATCTTCAAATCCAGGTTCTTCATTTAGTATTGAAACGATTGCTGAAGCATCTATGAACATCAGGAATCACCCCACATTTCATCAGTAAATTTCTTCATGTCAAAATTTGGGTCCGGCTCCCCAATTAATTTGGCTTGAGCTTGGAGTTCATGTACATGTTCAAGAAGGCTTTTCTCTTTTTTCTTTGCATCTAAGAGAGAGTTTAACCCTAGGCGAACGGCCTCTGTCTTGTTTTTTACACCTGTTGTTTTTACAACCTTCTCAGCCAGAATATTTACGGTTTCGTCTCTAATGTATAGTGGCATATTGAATTACTCCATAAAAAGAATATCCAAAATAAATATTCTGTATATTCATTTTGGATATTCCATTAAAAATGTCAACGGTCCTTTTTATTGATTCCCATTTATTTCAATATCATATTGATTTAAGGACAAGGTCAAATACAGCGACCCCCATCAACCTCTAGTATTGAGCCGGTGATGAAATCTGCCTCATCGGAGGAAAGAAACAATGCCGCTGAAGCAATATCGGAAGGGGTACTAAAGCGACCCAAGGGTATGGAATCCAGAAACTTTTTCCTGCTCTCGGGAGTATCGGGTCCACCCATGAAAGCTTCCGTCAAACCGGTCTTGCCAATAACAGGAGCAATACCACATACCCTGATGTTGTCAGGAGCCAACTCTACCGCTAGGGATTTTGTCATGGTATTGACCGCACCCTTGGTTGAATTGTACCAGGTCAGTCCTGGTCGTGGACGAAAACCTGCCGTGGAACTGATATTGATCATTGTTCCTCCACCTAGGTTTCGCCAATGTGGAACTATGGCTTGAGTAAAGTTGTAAATGGAAAAGACATTGATTTCGAAGACTTTCCGGAAGGTATCATGATCCACATCCAAAAGGGGTTGGTTTGAATGACTCCAGCCAGCATTGTTGACCAGAATATTGATAACGGCCCCAGAACTAAAAACAGTGTGGATTAAGTTTTGTACATCCTCGAAATCACTCACATCATTTTTGTATAAATCGATGGAAACCCTCGAACCACTGCTCTCGATTTCCTGCCTTGTCTGATGCAAGCCTTCCTCGTTGAGATCTGTAAGAATCAAATTTGAACCTTCTTTGGCAAAACGGATGGCAATTTCCTTGCCAAACCCAGAAGCTGCACCCGTAATCAAAGCCGTCTTACCATTCAATCGCATACCATTCATTCCCCATAATATTGTACAACCGTTTTAATCTGCGAAAATTCCTTTAATGCTTCCATGCCCTTTTCCCTTCCGTGTCCACTCATTTTGGTTCCACCAAAAGGTAATTCCACACCCCCACCAGCTCCATAGCAGTTAATGAATACCTGACCACAATTCAGTTTTCTGGACAATCTTATTTGCCTACTGCCATCACGCGTCCAAACACCGGAAATCAACCCGTATCTTGTTCCATTGGCAATATTTATTGCTTCGGCTTCATCCTTGAATTTGATACAAACCAATACCGGTCCAAAGATCTCCTCCCGGGCAAGTTTATCATTGGGATCTACAGGACCAATCAGAGTAGGAGGAAAGTAATATCCGGAGGAAGATGCCGATGATGCAATTTCACCTCTGGCAAGGATCAAATCCTCATTCAAGCCCTTTAGGTAATTGATTACCCTTTCTTTTTGTTTCAACGAAATCAGCGGCCCCAGATCATGATTCTGATCATATGGTCCAGCAACAAGTTTTGAGAACCGGGATTGCAACTCACTAACAACCTTGTCATATATGGAATCCTGAATCAGAATTCTTGATCCCGCAGAACAGGTTTGACCGGCATTTTGAATAATGGCATTAACGATGATTGGCAAGGCCATCTTCAAGTCGGCATCGCTGAAGACAATCTGGGGTGATTTTCCTCCCAGTTCCAGGGTACAGGATATATAGTTCTTGGAAGCCTGAGCCTGGACGGTTGATCCAACTTCGGGTGATCCGGTAAAGGAAAGAAAATTAATGTCTTGATGGGAAGCAAGGGCCGATCCGGCCTCCTCGCCCATTCCGGTTACCAGATTGATGGAGCCTTTGGGAAAGCCTGTATCATGGGCCAATTCGGTTAGGGCAATTGGAGTAAGACATGCATCTTCGGCAGGTTTGAAAACAACACAATTACCCATCGCCAAGGCAGGAGCCAATGTTCTTCCAAACATCTGCGCGGGATAGTTCCAAGGAATTATATGCCCGGTTACCCCCAGGGGTTCCCTCATCAACTGAACCTGATAGTCTTGAAGATAGGGAATTGTTTCACCACCAAACTTGTCCGCAGCACCACCATAGAATTCAAAATACCTTGCTGTTGCTACAATATCTGCATTCGCCTGTTTAAGTGGTTTCCCAGTATCACTGGCTTCCAATTCTGCCAACTGGTTTATGTTGTCCTCGATGGCTTTGCCCAATCTGGCAAGCAATCGTCCTCTTTGTACGGGGTTTAAATTGGACCATGCTCCCGTTTCAAAGGCTATACGGGCTGCTTCAACGGCCAGATCAATATCATTTCCGGTTGAGGCGGGAAGGGATGCCAAGGGTTTGCCCGATGAAGGGCTGTAGGTATCCATATAGTGACCTTCAATCGGATCACACCACTCGCCATTGATAAAATTTTGCTTTCGGGGAATTTCGGTTTGGATAGCCATGGTCACGTTAATGATAGTCAGCAGTTAACAAAAATCGTCACCTCTCCTTGACATAAGGCTCTCCACCTGCCTTGGGTGGAATGGCCTTACCAACCAGACCTGCCAGAATTACAATGGTCAGAATATATGGCAGCGCCTGCATGAACTGAACGGGTATGGTTCCGACACCCTCTATCGTGATATTTTGATACCTGATCGCAATTGCTTCCAGAAAACCGAACAGAAGACAGGCATAAAGGGCATAGGCAGGGCGCCATTTGGCAAAAATCAAGGCAGCAAGGGCAATGAATCCCTTGCCAGCTGTCATGTCACGGATGAAACCAGCGGCCATACCTGTTGCCAGATAAGCACCTCCCAATCCACAAAGCAACCCACAAATCAAAACGGCCCTATATCTGAGGAAAGAAACTGAAACGCCTCCCGTATCAACAGCTTCAGGGTTTTCACCTACAGCTCTGAGCCTAAGTCCAAACCTGGTCTTGAACAACAACCACCAGGTAAACGGTACGGTCAACAGCGCAACATAAACCAAAATGGTATGACCCGAAAGAAGTTCACTGTAAATTGGTCCAAGAAAAGGAATCTTGCCTATCGACTCGGCAAAGGGGAACTCAATGGGCAGGAAGCGGCCATCACCTGAAAGGGATGGTGTTCTGCCACCCAGACGAAACCAGTTCTGCCCGATCAATGCAGTCATTCCGGATGCCAGGAAGTTTATTGCCACTCCAGAGATCAATTGATTGCCTTGAAAGGTGATCGAGGCAAACCCGTGAATGGCTGCCAATACCATGGAAGCAGTCAAACCCGCCATCAAACCTAGCCAAACCGAACCTGTCGCTGCAGCAACAGCTGCGGAAAAGAAAGCGGAAGCCAGCATTTTACCTTCCAGCCCGATATCAAAGATACCTGATCGTTCTGAAAACAACCCTGCCAGACAGGCAAAAATGAGGGGTGCCGATAACCTGAGCATCGAATCAAGAATCTGAATGATCGTCAGATAATCCATCAGTTTTGCTTCGTATTAAGTTTCATGAATATCTTTCCAATGGGAACCCGTACCAGATTTTCCAAGGCACCTGTAAACAGGATTACCAAAGCCTGTATGACAACAATCATTTCCCTGGAAACGGCTGGCATTTCAAATTCAAGTTCGGCACCACCCTGGTAAAGGACACCAAACAAGACCGCAGCCAAGAAAACGCCAAGCGGATGAGACCTTCCCATCAGGGCAGCGGCAATGCCCACAAAACCAGCTCCTTGCACCGAATCAATCAACAGTCGTTCGGCTTCCCCCATAACCGAATTGATGGACATCATTCCGGCAAGCCCCCCGGACACAAGCATTGAAACCATGATGATCTTAAAGGGGGAAATACCTGCATAAACGGCAGCTGTCTCACTCCAGCCAAAGGCCCTTATGGCGTATCCCAT
The DNA here is from genome assembly GCA_009842205.1 of Paracoccaceae bacterium. Classification (GTDB taxonomy): domain Bacteria; phylum Pseudomonadota; class Alphaproteobacteria; order Rhodobacterales; family Rhodobacteraceae; genus MPNP01. Next base: position 298,281 of record VYFX01000063.1, read on the forward strand.
ACGGGTTCTCCAGATGAATAGCCAAATCAGGAAACAGGCCAATACTGCAAGTAGGAAAGTGATATTCAATGGTGGAGATTTTGGGAAGGCCATTCCAAACCAGCCAAAGATATCATGGGCTGAGGGGAGGTTCGAACCTGCAACGAATTTAGCTGATTCCGGTGCCATTTGACCCTTGGGTTTAAGGACATGGACAAGCAAATAAACCATCATGGAATAGGCAATGAAGTTGAACATGATGGTCGTGATGACGATATGGCTACCCCGTTTGGCCTGAAGATAGGCTGGAATCGCTGACCAAGCAGCACCAAAAAGAGCTGCTGACATTATGGCAACCGGAAAGGCAATGGTCCAATGTGGCCAGTCAATGAACAAACAAACGAGTGCGGTACCAAGCCCACCAACCATGGCCTGACCTTCACCACCAATATTGAACATTCTGGCATGGAAGGCTACAGCAACGGCCAATCCGGTAAAAATGAAATTCGTGGCATAATATAAGGTATAACCAAGCCCGTAAGCTGAGCCGAGAGAGCCATTGATTATGATTTGCATGGCTCGGAAGGGGTTTTCGCCAATGTAGACAACCACCAGTCCAGAAATCATGAAGGCAAGAAACAGGTTGATTAGCGGGATCAGTGCCAGATCGACCCATTTGGGTAAATTCTTCATGCGACCGATTCCATTACTGGTTGTTCTCCAGAACCGTCCTCAATTCCTGCCATCAGCAATCCAAGTTCAGACTCATTGGTTTCTTCCGTTATGCGTTCGCCGATAATTTTTCCATCAAACAAGACCGCAACCCTGTCCGATAGTGAAAATATCTCATCCAGTTCAACACTTACGAGAAGTATGGCAACTCCCTTGTTTCGTAGGTCAATGATTTTTTGGTGAATAAACTCGATAGCTCCAATGTCCACACCCCTGGTCGGCTGACCAACGATCAGTACCTTTGGGTGCTGTTCCAACTCTCGCGCCAGAACAATTTTTTGCTGATTTCCACCGGAAAAGTTTTTGACCAGATTATTGGGGGTAGGGGGGCGGATATCAAACTTGGCCATTTCCTCACGGGCAATTTCACGGGTTTTCCCATTATCCATCAATAGCCAGTTCCTGTTGAATTCATCCTTGTGGTGATATCCGAAAGCAATGTTTTCCCAAGCAAAGAAATCTAGGATCAAACCGAGTTTTTGCCGATCTTCGGGGACATGTGAAACACCATATTCCCGCTTTGATCTTGCATCCGATCCCTTGCCGAGCAAGGGAATTTCTTCACCATCAATTTTCATGGTACCAGTTGCAGGTGATATGCCTCCCAAGGCTTCAAGAAGTTCTGTCTGGCCATTGCCGGCAACGCCCGCAATTCCCAGTATTTCTCCCTTTCTTACATGAAATGATACATTCTTTAGGGCTGTTACGCCTCGTTTGTCCGTGACACTGAGGTCATGGACCTCCAGTGATTTGTCTCCCACTTCTGTGGTGTCCTTTTCAACCCTGAGCAAAACAGACCTGCCAACCATTAATTCTGCCAACTCTTGCGGGTTGGTTTTACTTGTTTCCAGGGTGGCTGTCATTTCGCCCCGCCTCATGACACTTACAGTGTCAGTAACCGACATGATTTCCTTCAGTTTGTGGGTAATCAGGATTATGGTCTTGCCTTCCTTGGACAGGTTACGCAGAATATTGAATAAATGATCGGCTTCGGCTGGTGTCAAAACCCCCGTTGGTTCATCCAAAATAAGTATGTCTGCCTGTCGATAAAGGGCTTTGAGTATTTCGACCCGCTGTTGATGTCCCACGGACAAATCCTCAATCAGGGCATCCGGGTTCACTTCGAGCGAATAGGTTGATGCCAGGTCAGAAAGAAGTACCCTTGCATTGTTCAGGGCCGGATTGATTAAAAAACTGTTTTCCGTACCCAGAATGACATTTTCCAGGACTGTAAAGTTCTCGACCAATTTGAAGTGTTGGTGAACCATACCGATACCAGCCTCGATTGCGACATGGCTATCGGTGATATTAATGTGCTTGCCATTAATATAGATTTCTCCCGAATCAGATTTGTAAAATCCATAGAGAATAGACATCAGGGTCGATTTGCCGGCACCATTTTCACCGACAATGCCGTGGATTGATCCCTTGTTTACTTTCAGGTTTATATTTTTGTTGGCCTGAACAGGACCAAAGGATTTCGAGATCCCCCTGAGTTCAATCATAGGTGCAGCACTGTCGTGCTGCACCTTTGTATCCATCACTGATACTCAAACAAAATTAGCTGGCTGGGCAACTGTCATCAGTTGTGTAGTCGTGGACAACAATGTCGCCATTGATGATTGAAGCCTTGGTAGCCTCGATCATTTCCAGTACGTCAGCTGAAATCAGGTCTTGATTGTTTTCATCCAAGGCATATCCAACCCCATCTTCCTTGAGGCCAAGTACAACTATTGAGGTATTCAAATCCTCTCCTTCAGAGAAAGAATTGTAAACAGCCACGTCAACCCTTTTCAACATTGAAGTCAAAACGGAACCAGGATGCAGGTGATTTTGGTTGGCATCAACACCGATACCCAAAATACCAGCGTCGGCAGCTGCTTGCAGCACACCAACACCAGTGCCACCGGCAGCATGGTAAACTACATCAGCTCCAGAAGCTATCTGGGCCTTGGTCAATTCACCACCCTTGACAGGATCGTTCCAAGCAGAAGGATCGTTACCAGTCATGTTTTGTATTACGTTGATATCGGGATTTGCAGCCTTGACACCCTGTACATAACCACAACCAAACCTACGAATTAACGGGATATCCATGCCGCCGACAAAACCGACTGTGTTGGAAGCAGTGGTCATACCAGCGATTAAACCCACCAGATAGGATCCCTCATGCTCCTTGAACACGATTGATTTTACATTGGGTTGATCAACGACAAAGTCGATGATGGCAAAATTGGTATCAGGAAAATCTGGAGCAACGTTGTCAAGAACACTACCGAAAGCAAATCCGGTCATTACAATCGGATTACTTCCCCCTTCGGCCAATCTACGAAGGGCTTGTTCTCGTTGAGCTTCGGATTGAATTTCGATTTCTCTATACGATCCGCCAGTCTCGCTTTTCCATTTTTCGGCACCGTTCCAAGCACTCTCATTGAAGGATTTGTCGAACTTACCTCCGATATCAAAAACTATTGCAGGTTCTGCAAATAGATTAGCTCCCATGAACAATAGGGCAAGCAAGGAGGCGAATGTTCCCTTGATGATTTTCATTTTATTTCTCTCCTATAAGTAGAAACAACATTTAGATTCTAAATTGAATCTTATTTACCAAGTTATTTATTTGCAAAGAAAATAGGGATTTACAAACAAATAATGTCCTGAATTCAGAACACGTCTGGGCCTGTGAAGTGCTGATTTAGGTTCATCTAGGATTTATATATTTTACATCATAGTTTTTTTATCAAAAGCTGTTTCAGAGCCAATCACAGTGATTGATTCAAGATGTCACCCCAACATGAGGCTTTGTACATCTACATACCACTCATGACTTGAGCAGGGCAAGGTAAAAGGCAATTAAGGGGGGGGGAGGCAATTGCACGACCAAGACTGTAACCTCCCCATTTTCCTTAAAAGTTGAAAAGAGGCACCTCATTTGATACAGTTGTAGGAGTTTCCCTGTTACAAAAGTTTTGACAATCCACCCATCAATGATACTTTTTTTGAAACCCTGGTCACAACTACAATCAACAATACTGTGGTGTTGGTAAACCCTACACCAATGTCAGAGTATTGACAGCAAGTCCAGCTAGTCTGAATAAAACGTAAAATCGGAAGGTACTGTGGAAAACTTAACAACGTTTCTTGAAGCGATAAATCTGCAGCAAATCCTGGCAAGTTTTAAATTCTGGTTCAACTCAACAATTCTGGTAATGGATAATCTCATCCAAGGGATTGTTCTAATTGTGGCAATAATGATTGGATTGTTTCTGGGACCAAGGATTCGCAAGACGATTAAAATTACAGAATCCTATCGAGCCAGGCATGCAATAATTTACCCCCTGATTACCCGTACGTTGGCACTTTCCACCCATATACTCATTTTGGTACTGCTCTGGTTTATAGTGCTTATGACAGAAACCATAGTACAATACCAGAGTCAATTCATCATGCTGTTCGCAAGTCTATTAACAGCGTGGGTAGTGATCCGATTCCTGTCCGGAATTATTCAAAATCAATTCTTGGCACGTTTGGTAAGTTGGGTGACTTGGATCTTGGCTATTCTTATAGCATTTGATAAACTCCAACCTGTCACAACCATTCTTGATGACATTGCCATTAGTTTTGGCCAAGTACACATCTCAGTATTGTCTGTATTCAAGGGTATAATCCTCCTCGGAATTTTGCTTTGGACAGTTCTCGCAATTTCCAATCGGATAGAAAATCTAATCGTCAGGTCCGCATCCCTAACCCCTTCAGCCAAGGTACTGATTTCCAAACTTGCTAAAATTGGCCTTATAACACTTGCTGTCCTAATCGTTATCAACAGTTTTGGTATTGATCTGACAGCACTGGCCGTCTTTGGAGGTGCCTTGGGAATTGGTATAGGACTTGGCTTGCAAACGGTTGTATCGAATCTCGTCAGTGGAATTTTGCTTCTTTTAGACAAGTCAATCAAACCCAATGATGTGATTACCGTGGGTCAAACATTTGGTTGGGTAGAAAAATTGGGTGTCCGATTTACCTCGGTTCGAACTAGGGATGGGATTGAGCATATCATACCCAATGAAGAACTCATCAGTCAGAGGGTCGAAAGTTGGTCACATTCGGACCAATCCGTACGCTTGCGAATTCCAATAGGAATTTCCTACAGTTCTGATGTACGTCTCGCAATGGAAATATGTGTTGCAGAGGCGGCAAAGGTAGAGAGGGTTAAGTCTGATCCGGCCCCCCGTTGCCTGTTCAGGGCTTTTGGAGAAAGCTCGCTAAATCTGGAGATAAGGGTCTGGATAGATGACATGACTCTTGGCCGTGGGTCAGTTATAAGTGAAATTCTCCTTCGGGTTTGGGACGAGTTCAGAAAACAGGGTATACAGTTACCATACCCGCAGAGGGACTTACATGTTAAGTCGATTGATACATCAGTGATGTCACAAATCCAAAACCTGAAAGGGTAGAAAAATTCTGATATTGCATCGTGATGGTGGGTTCACAAATTATTTTGACCACTAATTTGTTTTCGAGTTTTGTTGCTGGTAGTGCATTGTAAAATACCGATGGCTAATTTGACCGTCGAGGATTCATCTGATTAACCAACTTGCCAAGGCTAGTGTCAATGCGTGGAGGGCTGACATAAAATGGTTTCGGTGGAGAATGGTTTAAGCCGACTTGACTTGATGAAATTATTGCCACGGAATGGGATGGATTGTATTTTGGGGCAAGGTATTTGAGTCCAAACTGTGCACCGATCTTTTCAGCTTCAAATCCAATCACCGAAAGGTTTTCAGTCGCAGGAAGTCTGAGTGTATTCAGGGTTGCAACAAAGGGTTGGCCGCTTGTACCCAACCTGGCAAAAAAATTATCCTTGACGGATTTGACCGTTATCAGCAGTGGATCTTCATAGCCTAAAGCCACGGCAGTGAATTTGTCGACCCCAATAGCAGGAATACCCAAGGATAGTGATAGACCTCTTGCTGCAGAAACACCAACACGTATTCCATTGAAATTTCCGGGTCCAACACAAACCCCGATTACCTTCATCCGATCCCAGGAAAGATTCCTGTCCTGAAACATCTCGTGAATAAGGGGAAATAACCTGTCATTACCTTTTTTCTTGGGTTCCTCACCTTGAAGTATCAACTTATCATTTTGAAGTATTGTTACCCCGAGATGGGTATCAGAGGTATCGATCCCGATTACGAGATCACGCTTACATGACTGGTCGGACTTCAACGACTTCGGGAATATAATGTCTAAGCAGGTTTTCGATACCCATTTTCAGGGTAATCGTGGATGAAGGACAACCGGCACAAGCACCCTTCATATGAAGATACACCACACCTCTTTCGAAACCATAAAATGTTATATCCCCACCATCCTGTGCAACAGCAGGTCTGACCCTAGTATCAAGCAATTCCTTGATTTGCTTGATTATTGGTGCATCCGGTGAATCTGGATCCTCCTGGACAGAGTTTTCCTTTTGTGAATATTCCATCACGGGATATCCGGCTTGGAAATGTTCCATAATCGTTCCCAAAATTGCCGGTTTTATATGCTCCCAATGTATTGAGTCCCCCTTGGAGATGGAAATGAAATCACTACCATAGAAAACCCTTTCCACTCCCCTGATGGAAAAGAGCTTTTGTGCCAAACTAGAATGTTCGGCTGAATCCACATCAGGAAAATCCTCCGTACCATTCGGCAATACATCCTCTCCGGGATAAAATTTGAGGGTAGCTGGATTTGGTGTTGCTTCTGTTTGAATGAACATTGAAAGAAATCCATCTGGTTAACTGGAAGGTAATTTAAATATAATGAAATTCTTCTGTCTAGCAAGAGGAACAAATATTCAGAGATTCACCCTTGATTCGAATTTCCAAAAGGTTGTTTCCCCCTTTTTTATTATTCAGACAATGCTTGGTCAGAAGCCAGCATGTCCTTAGTAAAATTTGTCCGCTAGAAACCTGGTTTTGATTTACTACTCTTGGAACCTGTTCAGGAGATGTTTTATCTCGGCTTCAACCAGTTTGGGAAACTTGGGATGTCGTTGTGGAAGATCACACCAGATTTCAGGGATTCTGGCAAATTGTTGTTCCATTCCCGGTTGCAAATAAGGCTTGAGAAAAGAAAAATAGGGATCCTGATAGTTGAAACTTGAAGAGCCATCTGCAACTTTCTTCAATAACACATACCAGCAGGCAACTGATTTGATGCTACATTCCGGATTGATACCTCGATCAAAACAACCCTCAAGTGTTGGAAGCAGGAATTGCCTGAATTTACTGTATCCATCCATGGCAATTCGAGGTAGGCCATCGGCTATTTGCCAGTTTTGAAACCGTTTCTTGACAGAACAGGCATATGCCTTCAGATCTATGGGACTATTCTGGTCCAGCGTGGGAATAACCTCCTTTTCTAAAAGTAAATCAAAAAAAGTGCTTAGTTCCGGATCAATAATCGCCTCGTCAAAGGTATCAAACCCCTTGAGTGCTGCCAAATGGACCAACCCCAGATGACTCCCATTCAATATTCTGATTTTTGCTTCCTCATAAGGTGAGACATCCTTTACAAAGGTGACACCTGCCAACTCCAGTTCTGGTCGTTGACCCCTGAAGTCATCAGTAATTACCCATTGAATGAAATCCTCTGAATGGATGGTAAAATCGTTTCTGATACCGAATTTTTTCTCGACTTCCTGAGAATGAAACTGAATGGGTTTCGGAGTAATTCTATCGACCATTGAACTGGGAAAGGAAACATTGTCCTGCATCCAGGCATTAAGGTCTTTTTCTCCAAAGGCTTTTAGATATAACTCCATATTCCTTCTGAGCATATTGCCGTTGTCCCGAAGATTGTCGCAACATAATACAGTCAGGGGTAATTTACAGAGTTCCTTTCTCCTTTTCAGGGCTTTCATGAGGTAATCATATACCGTACCGTCATCATGATTTTTTGACACGCTCTTGTTCAGAACTTTATCTACATCCAATAATCCGTCCTCACCAAGATAATAACCGCTTTCGGTAACCGTAACGGAAATTATTTGAACGGTCGGTTGAGCTATGATTTGCTCAGCATCATGTGGGTTCTCTGTCCAATCGAAAAAGGATTTATGGGAGCGGACCAATTGGAAGTGGGAATCTGAGTTGGAAGCAAGTGTCTTGAGAAAATATTCTCCCTCGCGGTGCTTTAGTCTTCTTAAATCAAGGGAAGATTCCCTTCTCAAATTTACCCCGGTAATGGCCCAATCAAGCTGTTCACTCTTGTCCATGAAATTGTCAATGTAAACTGCCTGATGAGCTCGATGAAAAGAACCAACGCCTAAATGAACAACACCGACACTGGTTTTTGTTCGGTCGTAATGGGTTTGAAAATACCCCGACTCCTCTACTCTAAAATCATGTTTATACATTGTAAAAACTTATCTGACCTAAATTGCCAATTCTTTTCTTGCTTCGTTCCGAAATACCCTCGGTTGAACACCCTTGATGCGTAAAAACTGACGATTGAAATTTGCCAGGTTTCTAAATCCTACATCGTAACAAATTGTCGAGATGTGTTCTTCGGTTTCATATAGTTTGGCACAGGCCTGGCCGATTCGGATTCGATTTAAAAAATCGGAATAATGATTGCCTGTCGTATTGTAGAAATGCCTTGAAAATGCACTTTGGCTCATACAGGCCATTTCAGCCATTTGTGATAACTTAATATCCTCCTTGTAGTTGACAATAATATGCTCGATTACCTTGGTTATATTGGAATAGTTTTTTGTCCAGTTCTTATTGGTAAGTTGTGAGGTTGAAAGAATTTGACAGGTTTCCCATTGGCTCAGACAAAGCAGGAAATCCAGAAACAATATGATTTGCTTCAGGCCTCTGGCATTCCTTATTTCTTCAAACCTCTTAATTGATTCATCAAGTTTGAAACCTATGAACTCCACTCCGCTTTCAGCCTTGGAAAATAATAATTGCAGCTCCCGAAACTCGGGGCAAGCCTCCTTGGCTTCGCTGATGCTGTTCTGATTGAACTGGATTAACATGTCCCTTATACCTACTGGTGCATAAAGGTTATCATCCGTTACCCAATTGTGGGGAACCAATGGTCCGGTAAGAAACAGTGATCCGGGCTCAAATCCACCTATATAGTCACCAACAAAGGCCTTACCCCTGGTTTCAACGATCAGGTGAAGTTCAGATTCCTCATGGGAATGCCATCGGCATAGTTCGGTAGGCCACCCATGTTCAAGGTACCTGATACTGCTCAGGGACCTGTCTACTATTTCCAATTCCGGACTGATTATGGACATGGCTTATCAGCTTAAAACATTGCCACTATCAACATTGATGGTTTGACAGGTTATATAGGCAGATAGATCGGAAACCAGAAACAAGGCAACCTTGGCAATGTCCTTGGGTTTACCCATACTGCCCATCGGTACTTCCTCACCGACCACTTCAAGTGAAATCTTACCGGGTTTATGTGAAGTCATTTGACTGCCCCGAAAGTCAATCCCTGTACCAGCTGTTTTTGACAGAACCAGCCGAAAACAACAATTGGCGCACATGCCAAGGTTGAAACGGCAGAAAGCTTGGCCCAGAAAAGCCCTTCAGGGCTGGAGTATGAAGCCACAAGAGCGGTAAGAGTCCCTGCGTCGGAGGCTGTAAGGTTGATTGACCAAAAGGCTTCATTCCAGCATAATACAATACTCAGTAGTGCTGTGGACAATATTCCGCCCTTGGTAAGGGGTATCAACAACAGTGTGATTACGTTAAGTGTCGAAGCCCCGTCCATTCTGGCTGATTCCAGAATTTCCTTCGGAACTTCCTTGAAATAACTGAATAACATCCAGATGACGATTGGAAGATTTATCATGGCGAAAATAATGACCAGGGCTGTTCTGGTATCAAGAAGACCTGCTCTTTGTACAAGGAGATAAATCGGCATAAGAACACCCACGGCAGGTAGCATTTTGGTTGAAAGCATCCACAAGAGAATATCCTTGGTAAATCGGCTAGGCCAAAATGCCATGGCGTAAGCACCCGGTATGGCGATCAGCAATGCCAGTAATGTGGCACCAAAAGATGTTATCACCGAATTGATGGCGTAGGAAAAATAGTCACTACGTTCCTGAACCAGAGCGAAGTTCTCCAGGGTAGGTTCAAAAAACAAAAGTGGTGGAACTGAAATGGCCTGCAATTCCGTTTTGAAACTTGTTAAAACCAACCAGAAAATCGGGAAAAACATAATTATGCCTGCGACCCAGGACAGTAGTACCCTCAATGTATGCTTTTGTTTGGGTGTAAGTTGCATTGATCCTAGACCACCAAGGTTTTTCCGACCAAACGGATTAGAAAAATGGCAACGATATTGGCCAAGATAATGGCAAATACCCCACCTGCTGAGGCTACCCCCGCATCAAACTGCAACAAGGCCTGAGAAAAAATGAGAAAAGCCATATTGGTACTGTTAAAGCCAGGTCCTCCCCCTGTTGTGACAAAAATTTCGGCAAAAATCGAAAGATGAAAAATGGTTTGTATCATGATGACGACTGCAATGGCTCTGCTCAGATGGGGAATGGTCATGTATCTGAATTTTTGCCAGGCATTTGCTCCGTCGAGAGCGGCAGCTTCCAAAGGTTCCGGGTCCTGGGATTGAAGAGAGGTCATGAAAATCAAAAAGGCAAATGGTATCCATTGCCAGCTAATCATTATGATTATTGATCCAAGTGGAAAATTGGCAAGCCAATCAATGGGTTCCAGGCCCAAAAAGGTTGAGACCACTGAAAAAAGTCCATAAACGGGATTCATGAACATGTTTTTCCAAAGGAGGGCATTGACCGTTGGCATTATGAAAAAGGGTGAAATCAACAGGACCCTAACAATACCCCGCCCACGGAATGGAAAATTGACCAGTACTGCAAGGGCCATACCAAGAGTCACAGTGATGACAAGTACGGAAAGTACCAAAACCAGGGTATTGATTACGGCAGATACAAATCCCGGATCAGTAATGAAAAATTCGTAATTTGATAATCCGATGAATCCAGTGCGTTCGGGATATAAAAGGTTAAATCGGATAGTGGAAAAATAGATGGTCATACTCAAGGGTACAATCATCCAAAGTAAAAGCAGGACTATACTCGGTGCCTGAAGAAAGGCGATAGTCCTGCTTTTCATAATTTAAACAGCCTTCTCTACAAATTGAATGTAGAAATTGGATACATTAATAATATCCTGCTTTTGACATTTCCCTGTCAGCAGCTTCCTGAGCGTTAGCCAGGGCTTCCTCTGCTGTGACGTCACCAGCGAGTGCGGCACTGAATTGTTGTCCAACGGCAATACCAATGGCCTGGAATTCAGGAATGGCAGCAAACTGGACACCAGTATATGGAGTTGGATCCTGTGTGCTGTTGGAAGGATTGGCCGAAAGAATGGCAGTCAGCTCAGCATCTGCGAAAATGGCAGCACTTTGGAAATTCGGATTATCATAAGTGCTCTGGCGAGTACCGGTAGGTACTGATGCCCAACCATTTGTTTCAGCGACCAACTCAATGTACTCCTTGGAAGTAGCCCATTGAATGAACTTCTTGGCGTCATCAGCTTGCTTGGTTCCGGCGGGTACTGCCAAAGCCCAGGCCCAGAGCCAATTTGCTCCACGATGGGTAACGGCTACGGGTGCTTGAGCGAATGCGACATTGTCTGCAACCTTGGATTGCCGAGGATCGGAAATGAAGGAAGCTGCAATTGTGGCATCAATCCACATTCCGCATTTGCCCTCGTTGAACAGTGCCAGAATTTCGTTGAAGCTATTGGCGCTTGAACCCGGAGGACCATAGTTGTTCATCAGGTTCAGATAGAAATCAATGGCGTGCCTCCAAGCGGCGCTGTCAAGTTGTGGCTTCCAGTTTTCGTCAAACCATCTTGCACCAAAGGAATTGGCCATGGTTGTGATGAATGCTGCGTTATCTCCCCAACCAGGTTTGCCTCTGAGGCAAATACCATAAACACCTTCATCCTTGTTGGTAATGGCGGCAGCTACATCCTGGATATGGCCCCAGGTGGGGTTATCAGGAATGGTCATGCCAGCAGCATCTACCAAGTCCTTACGATACATGATCATGGAACTTTCACCATAGAATGGTGCAGCATACAGTTTGCCATCATGGGATAAACCACCTCGCATGGCGGGCAGGATATCATTAACGTCATAAGAATCGTCAAAAGTCAATTCTTCAAGCCAACCCCTGCTACCCCAAATGGGTGCCTCATACATACCGATGGTCATGACATCAAACTGTCCGCCCTTTGTGGTAATATCAGTGGTAACCCTTTGTCTAAGGACACCCTCCTCAAGAGTTACCCAATTGACGGTAATTCCCGGGTGAGCTTCTTCAAATTTCCCTGTCAACTTCTGCATTTCAATCATGTGACCGTTGTTAACGGTAGCGATTGTCAGCTCGCCGGCTGATAATGAACCAGCGCTCAGAGCGAAAAGCGATAGGGAAAAAATTCTAAATAGTTTCATTTTAAAACTCCCTTAATAATTTTGGTCAATAAAAACTATTTTTTGGAAATTTTGATTACCAATAGGATTTATTTTAATTCTAATACTATATTTTTAATATCACCTCAATTTTTCATAAATTTTATCAATTTTTGTTATGTTATTTCAAATCAATTGAGATTTTTTACTCCGAAATAAGTTACCCGTAGGATTATTCATTGCTGAGTTATCAGCAAGGGGTGGTGTTTACTCTGACAAAAATTATCAAGTTGGCTGACTTATTAGACAAGTCAATGGCACAGCACTGAAAAGCCTTTTTCGAAAGATCACAAATTCCTTTGAAATGATTCAAATTTCTTGTAAATCCTTTAAAAGTATTGGGTATACCTATTTTTCATGAGCTGATTTGCTATTTTTTACTGGATTGATTGGAGTTATGAATGGAATTAAAGGGTGATAGGGAAATCGCTGTACCGAGATCCCAGGTCTGGGAAGGATTGAATGATCCAGAGGTCTTGAAAGAGAGTATTCCCGGATGCGAGGAATTTGACGGAAGCATTGAAGAAGGATACCAAATTAAGGTGACCCAGAAAATCGGACCAGTCAAGGCGACCTTCAAGGGACGTATTGATTTGGACGATATAAATCCGGAAAACAGTTACACACTGAAGGGAGAAGCAAAGGCTGGTGCTGCCGGAATGGGCAGTGGAGTGGCCAGGGTCAAGCTCTCGGATATTGATTCAGGTACATTCCTGGAATATGAAGTTGACGCCAAGCTTGGTGGAAAAATTGCCCAACTCGGTTCCAGATTGGTTGGAGGTGTTGCCAAAAAACTGGCTGATAAGTTTTTTACAAAATTCCAGGAAGTTGTTGAGGAAAAAAATACCCAGCAATAGTTGCAAGACAGTTTGGATTTGCATTTAGATAATCTTGGAACACACCCTGTGAGCCCAATTCCAATATAGCTTTTTGGCTTCTCTGGCAACTGAACCTGCCTGGTAGTACGTATCATCGAAACGGGTAACTGGTACTACCTTGGCCATGTTCCCGGTGGTAAATACTTCATCGGCATCGTGAAAATCCTCGAAGGTCAATACGGCTTCCTTGACATCATAACCTTCCTCCCTGAGAAGCGAGATTACCCTTTTTCTGGTAACTCCGGCCAGAAAGGTGCCATTTTCAATGGGTGTTTTGACAATTCCATCCTTGACCATGAAAATATTTGAAGTGGCTGTTTCTGCGACATTCCCCATGGCATCTGCCACTAGGGCATTATCAAAACCCTTGGTTATGGCTTCACGGAGCATTCTGCCGTTGTTGGGATAGAGACAACCCGCCTTGGCATTGACCAGGGCCGTGGCAAGTACCGGTCGATGGAACTGGGTAGTAGTGAGTGTTAAGGTCGCTTCATCAGGTGGCATTGGTATTTCTTCAAGACAAATGCAAAAACCGGTTGAACCCTCCTTGGGTATAACAGCCATATGTCCGCCATCTATTGCCCAATACATGGGTCTGATATAAATCGCGGAATCCTGTGGATAAAGTTTCAGGCCCTCGATTGCGATTTCTTGAATTTCCTCTGGTGTTTTGGTCGGTGTGATTCCAAGGGAAATGGCAGAATTGTTAACCCGCTGGCAATGAAAATCAAGATCAGGAGCTATACCAAAAGCATATCTGGCACCATCAAATACATTTGATCCCAACCATGCACCATGGTCGGCAGCCCTCATGACCAAACTGTTTTCATCATGCCATGTTCCATTGAAGTAGGTTTTAATATTCGTTCCAGCTACCATGGTCAAATCCTTATCAACTTTTTGTTTTCAAGCCAACTATCTCATAGGTTTTTCGAATAATGGGATCGGCTATTTTCCTGGCCCCTTCGGCTCCATTTTCCAGTATCTTGTCCAACTCCATCCCATCACTCATCAATTTGTTCACCTCAGAGGTGATCGGAGAGATTTTTTCCACCGCCAATTCCGCCAATCGGGGCTTGAAGTCCGAAAACATTTTTCCTTCAAACTGATTCAAAACCATCTCTGGAGGGGTTTCGGCAAGGGCGGAATATATATTGACCAAATTCTTGGCTTCTGGTCTGTTTTCAATTTCTTCACTGCTACCTGGTAGTGGATACTGATCGGTCTTGGCCTTCCTGATTTTTTTGGCAATCAAATCCTTGTCATCCGTTAGGTTGATACGGCTTAAATCGGAACGATCCGACTTTGACATTTTCTTGGTGCCATCTCGAAGACTCATGATTCTTGTGGCATTGCCTTCTATGATGGGTTCTATCACCGGGAAGAATTCAACCCCAAAATCATTGTTGAATTTGATTGCGATATCCCTGGTCAGTTCAAGATGCTGTTTTTGATCGTCACCTACCGGAACATGAGTTGCATGATATAACAATATATCCGAAGCCATCAGGGTCGGATAGGCAAATAGGCCAACAGATGAATTCTCCCGATTGGAACCTGCCTTTTCCTTGAATTGTGTCATTCTGTTCAACCATCCCATGCGGGCCACACAATTGAAAATCCAGGCAAGTTCGGCATGGGCGGATACCAGACTCTGGTTGAAAAGTATCGACTTTTCCACATTTATTCCTGATGCTATAAAGCAGGCAGCTGCATGTCTTATGGCATTTCTCAGTTCATTTGGTTCTTGCCAGACGGTTATTGCATGCAAATCGACAACACAGTAAACACATTCCGTTCCTGCTTTCTGGAGTTGGACAAAATTCTTCAGGGCACCGAGATAGTTGGCAATGGTCAGTTGTCCGCTGGGTTGAATTCCTGAAAAAACCCGCTTCTTGTCTATCGTGTTGTTCATTAAATTCTCAAGTTAATTATGAAAGAGTTCATTGTATTAATAATTTACAGCCCTTCGAGTTTAAAGATTTGATTGAAGGATAGTATCGGGATGTTTCAAAAACTACCAAAAAGCATTGTAATTCTTGCCGCCATCATCGGAGGCATTGAATTCCTTTTCAGCCTGAGTGAGAGTGCGCCTATATTTGGCCTGACCGGTGAGGATTTAAGACTTGTTGCAATGAGGGATTTTGGCTTTTGGAATCAAATTTTTACTGCCCAGATTTCTACCTTCAACATTATCAACAAGGAAAGCATACGTTTATTCACCTATGCATTTATTCATGTTAATTTTGTTGCTTCCGTTTTCAGTGTTGTTTTTACCTTGGCATTTGGAAACCTTCTTGCCCGATATGCAAATGATTTGCAGATAATTGCCTTCTTCCTGGTATCCTCATTTTTTGGTGCCTTGGGGTACGGATTTCTCCTTGATGAATCCTTTCCACTGCTGGGCTCCTCACCCGGATTTTTTGGATTTGTCGGTGGTTTTATATTTCTTCTGGCACTTCAGTATCTTGAAGGCAAGAAAGAGTTTGATGGGTTTTTTGCTGTACCGGTCTTTTTGTTGAGTGCCCAGATTGGATTCCAATTGGTTTTCGGGGGACCAAATTATTGGATTGCAGATCTTATTGGTTTCATTACAGGTTTTTTACTTTTTCCACTGCTTCAATTCGGCTTCATGCATACCCTGGAAATATTCAAAAGATTAATCATCAAAATATTTTCCTGAAACTAACTTCTATTTCTAATCAATCCTTTCAACTGGTTCCAATCCCAGGTTCCCATGATGAGGTGAGCCAAGCCGTATACAAGTAACCCTCCCAATACCAAAATGGCTAGACCAACATATCTGATACCTGGTTGATAAAGCCAGGCGTCCAATACAAAATTTCCCAAGATCAAGGTGCTGCCCATGATTATGGAAACAATGATAATTTTGGACAGGTTTCTCCTGAGCTGATGATCAAATGTTCCTGCGCCTTCATATTTACGAGTACCGAATACCAGAAGTCCTAACATTGCCCATCCTGCCAAGGTTGTACCCAAAGCCGATGCCAAAAAACCTAGTGATGTTGCCAGTCCAATGGCAACAACAGCATTAACTAGCATGGAAATCAAGGCGAAATTAAATGGTGTTCTGGTATTTTCCCTAGCAAAATAGATTGGTTGATAAACTTTCTGAAGTACAAAAGCAGGTAACCCAAAGGCATAAATTATGAGTGCTTGGGAGGTGAACAGAGTGTCACTTTGAGTAAAGGCACCTCTTTCAAATAAAATGCTGACTATAGGATATGCCAACGTTATCAAGGCAACGGTTGCAGGTATGGTGAGAGCCATTGCAGCTTCGGTTGCACGGTTAAAGGTATAATTTCCTCCCTCATGGTCTCCTCCGGCCAGTTTTTTTGAAAGCTCCGGCAACAACACTATACCGACGGCAATACCCACTACCCCCAAGGGCAACTGGTACAACCGGTCAGCATAACTCAACCATGCAACTGCCCCATCGGTAAAACTCGCCACCTGTCTGCCAATAAGAAGATTGACTTGGACAACACCACCTGTCAAGGCCGCGGGTGCTGCCAATATCAGCAGTTTTTTTATTTCGGGTGAAAATTTTGGCAGTTTCAGCCTTAGATTAAAACCTGCTCTCAGAGCAGCAAACCAAACCAGAACAAACTGTGCGATACCTGCTATCGGTACTGTCCAGGCTAGTGTCAAACCAATATCCCACCCCAGCCAATGAGCACTGAACAGACTCAGGATAAAAAAAGCGTTCAATAGTACGGGAGCCGCTGCCGCTGCCACAAACCGTCCTAATGAATTCAATAAACCCGACAACAGGGCAGCAGCAGAAATGAACAGCACATAGGGAAAGGCAATCCTGCCAAATAGAACAGCCAGATCAAACCGATCATCCCCGGAAAAACCGCTGGCAATCGCCAAAACAAGAAAGGGCATGAATAATTGTGCAAGGATGATAAGTCCCAACAGAAAGGTAATCAAAACCGAAAAAGAATTTTCAGCAA
Organism: Paracoccaceae bacterium; assembly: GCA_009842205.1. Classification (GTDB taxonomy): domain Bacteria; phylum Pseudomonadota; class Alphaproteobacteria; order Rhodobacterales; family Rhodobacteraceae; genus MPNP01. Next base: position 315,388 of record VYFX01000063.1, read on the forward strand.
ACTCCCTTGCCTGGTTCCGGTTATCCAGCTTTTTTGAAAACAAGGGTACAAAGGCAAGGTTCAAGGCACCTTCTGCAAAGATGCGGCGAAACATGTTGGGAAGGGTAAAGGCTATAAGAAAGGCTTCAGCAAGTGGACCGGCACCCAGAAATGCTGCAAACAGAACATCTCTACAAAACCCGAGTATTCGGCTCACGAGCGTCCAAAAACCAACGGTAAAAATGTTTTTCAACAGTTTGAAGGGCCGAACCATTAACAATCCCAAGAATTTACTATGAAGAAATGATATTAAGAAGTTTAAACAATTAATACCTGACCCGAAACACCATTGAAAGAATCAAGGGATTTAATTTAGAAGTATTTGTAGCGAATGGATAGCGAACCGTCAAATTTTGCAACCGGGAGGATAGGAACGGGTGGCAATTCGCCTTGATTACACTGAAAATGCAAAATTAATCTCATGTGCATATAAAAATTACCAATCCAAACAGTATTAAATGATGACTAGATCACCAAATATTTTGACAAAGTTTGCCAAGAAACATAAATAATTCAGTCTAAAGGAGTATAAATTATGTCAACAATGAATGTTTCCCTTCCCGAACCAATGAAATCTTGGGTTGAAGCACATCTGAAAAAAGAAGACAGATTCAGTAACAAGAGCGATTATATTCGTTATCTCATTCGTCGGGACCAGCTGCGTAATAAGGCTATCGATTCTTTACAGAAAGCAATCGACGAGGGTATTAACAGTGGTGATCCCAAACCATTCGACTCCAAGGTATTCAAGGCACGGATGAAGGAGCAATATGGCCGCAACTAACCTAACCAACTACAGGTTAACACCCGCCGCCCATAATGATCTTGAAGATATCTGGTACTACACTGTTCAGCAATGGTCAATCGAACAAGCCAATCGCTACATCGATTTACTCGAAGACACCTTTCAATGCTTGGTGTCTATGCCTGAAATAGCTCACGAACGCACAGAATTCCATCCACCAGTTCGTATTCATCCAAACTCGAAGCATCTGATCGTCTATCGTATAGAAGTGGATTACCTCTCAATCTTGCGTGTGTTAGGTTCTAGACAAGATTGGCAAACGATCCTGAGGACAATAGACCAATAATAATTGATCGTGGGTGTCCTGAAATATACCGGGATCAGTTTTCAGGCAAATCTAATGGTGGGTTGGAAAGACTTCTGGGCGCCTTGTCAACAATGGTTGTGCGTTGGTTTTCTATCTTGGCGATTGCAAGGGATCGTTCTGTTATTCCACTTCGGTTGAATTTAAAAGGGCCAGTTGATCCGAAAAACTCTCCACTATTCAGTATCGAATTTCGAGAAATCACACCTGTTCCATTTTCTGTCATTAATTCGTCAAGGGCAATAATACCGTCATACGTCAATCCGGCCAGGGGATGGGGGATTTCTTCATACACATACTGATAATTATTGCTGAATATGATACTTTGATTTGGATCAGGTATCGGAAAAATAGATCCCTGCAGCCCCTTTACTGAAAGTGCCACTTCAGGAATATCCCATCTTTCTATACCAACAAGGATTATATCCTCGGGGATATCCCGTTCATTTAGCAGTTCGGCAATGAGTGTAACGGCACCTGCAGTATTACCGGTCAGGAATATGACCTCAGGTTCAAAGGTTTCGACAGCCAATACTATTTCTTCGACGGCATTCAAACTTCCCGGTTGGGATAGTTCATAACTGATTCTTTGAATGATCTCAAATCCAGCATTTGTGGTTGCTTCCATCAACGCATCCATGCCCCTGGAATCGGAACGGGAGTCTGAACTGACGATTATGCCGTTAACCTTGCCCTGAGAACTGACGTATTGCACCATCCTGTTGGCGGAGTCTTCAAATGATTGACCCAGGATGAATATATTTCCACCTGCCACCATGGCATCGTTTGAAAAACTCAAAACAGGTACTCCACGGATGTTAACCAATGGTGCTATGGCTCTGGTTGAATCAGAGAATAAGGGGCCGAGAATGACGCTATTACCATCGCCAATGGCCCGGCTTGCAGCCTGGAAAGCTCCTTCAGGTGTTCCCTGGGTATCATAAGTAGTCAGTTCAAGGGAAGATGATTCAACTTTTGTCAAGGCAAGTTGTGCGCTTTTTTCAAGATTCATCGCAAGTTGATCTATACCCGGATCTTCCGAAGTGAGGGGAATCAATAGGGCAACCTTGGTTGGAGTGTTGTTTGTTTGAACTTTTGGAACGGATTCATCGGGAACATCGGTTTGAACACAACCAAATAGAATGATGGTCAGCAATGAAAGCGAAAAAAACATCCGCAATCTTGTGGTAAGTTCCTGCATTTTTCCTACTCTAACGGAATTGATGATTATACCAGGGGATCAAAAAATGGATTAAACCGGCTATCTACAATGTAATTAGATTTTGTCATAATTTAACCCTCGAAAAGTATGGTTGACAATTTGAGCAACCCCTCCCTTGATGTTTTATTGATAAGATAGTTTACTTTGATTTTTAGTTAGATAATTCCTAATTCCTTCACTGGTGAATTTTATGAGCACATTGCCTAGCGGATTATATCTGGTATCCACCCCAATCGGGAATGCCAGGGATATAACACTCAGGGCACTGGATGTTCTGAAGGAAGCCGAAATGTTGATCGCGGAAGATACACGAACATTGAAGCGATTACTGACAATTCATGCCATTTCAAGACCTTTGGGCGATATCATGTCCTACCATGATTTCAGCAAGCCAACACGCTTTGAATCCATTATGAGATCTTTGGAATCCGGTAAAAGCATGGCCCTAGTTTCGGAGGCGGGGACCCCATTGGTTTCCGATCCCGGTTTCAAATTGGTCAAGGGGGCAATTGAAAAAGGGATTAATATAATACCGGTTCCTGGTCCATCCGCAATGCTTGCTGCACTTACCGTATCTGGTATTGAACCTGACAGGTTTGTCTATTTGGGTTTTCTTCCCCAATCGAGAGGTGCAAGGAAAAAGGTTCTTGAGGAATACAGATTTGTGCAAGCCACGTTAATCGTCTTTGAATCACCTAACAGATTGGAAAGTTTGCTTGCAGATATGCAGGATGTTTTGGGTAAGGAAAGAATGGCTTCCATTTGTCGTGAAATGACAAAAAGGTTTGAAGAGGTCAGGAGAGGTTCCCTTGATGACCTGACAAAACACTACATGCAAGAAAAGGTCAAGGGTGAAATGGTAATTGTCATTGAACGGGACAGGACCGGGAAACCTGAAATGGATATTACAGACATCCTTTCACAAGCGTTAAGTAACAAAAGTGTAAAAGATGCTGTTTCAGAAATATCCGGAATGTTTAATTTGCCCCGAAAGGAAGTTTATAGTTTGGCTTTGAAACTTTCCGCCAATCGGGAAAACAAGTAGATATTGTTGTGACATGAAATAATAATGCCCATGTCAATCGCACCAGAAAAATGGACCTTGATAAATGACGATTAAAGTTGCTTTTCAGATGGATCATATCGGATCCATAGATATTCATGGAGATAGTAGTTTTCGGCTGGCCCTGGAGGCTCAAAGCAGGGGATATGAGTTGTTCTATTATCTTCCAACCGATTTGTATTACCGGGAAGGGAATGTGATTGCCCAGGGGCATTCCCTCCAAGTCAGCAGGGACAGTACCAACTATTATGGGTTGGGTCAAAAGATGGAAATAAACCTCAGGGAACTTGATGTGGTTTGGCTTCGTCAGGATCCACCCTTTGACATGTCATATATTACAACGACCCATCTATTGGAACTGATAATGGATGATACCCTGGTTGTGAATAATCCTTTCTGGGTCAGGAATTTCCCTGAAAAACTTATCGTACTCAATTTTCCCGACATTATACCGGCCACCCTGATAACAAGGAATATTTCAGAGGTAAGGAAGTTCCGGGACAACTATGGTGATGTGATTATCAAGCCCCTTTTTGGCAACGGTGGAGCAGGTATTTTTAAAATTGCCGCCGATGACGGGAATTTGAATTCACTCTGTGAGATGTTTTTCCAAAGCAGCAGGGAGCCGATAATTGTTCAGGAGTATCTGCCTGCAATTTCGGAGGGTGACAAGCGGATTATTCTGGTTGACGGAAAACCGGTTGGTGCGATCAACCGCATACCACAGAAAGGTGAAACACGATCAAATTTACATGTTGGTGGTACTGCCAATCCATGCAACCTCACGGAAAATGATTATCTGATCTGTTCCAGGATTGAGAACGTATTGTCCGAAAATGGATTGATCTTTACCGGGATAGACATCATCGGTGACAAGTTGACCGAAATCAATATGACCTCCCCGACGGGTATAGTCGAATTGGAGCGATTCGATGGGATAAACATTGCCGGTTTGATCTGGGATTCCATTGTGGATAAAATTCAAACTCAAAACTAAGCCCTTGGGGTTATTCAGAGAGTTTGTTACTGAAATCAAGTTCCAGTTTGTTGTTTCGCTCAGTTATCTTCGTGAGGGATAGATTGTGAATTCTTCGATGCAATATTTGAAGGGTAGAAACACCCAATACACGTTGAATCTGAGTCAAGATGACTGCGTAATGTGCTACAAAAACCAAATCATTTTTGGGGTATAGTCGGGTAATTTTTTCCACAATCTCATTGACTCGGTGAGAAAGATCATTCCAACTTTCTCCATCAGGTGCCTTGATATCGCCGGGTTTTTCCCAGAAATCAATTGACAGAACCTTGTCGACCTCGGAAACTTCCTGAGGGGTTTTCCCTTCCCATCTTCCAAAATGCAATTCCCTTAGATTTCTTTCATCAGGCAATCTTGTTCGACTTCCCTGGATTGCATCGGCGGTCCGACTAGCCCTTTTTAAATCAGAGGCAATGATAAAAGCTTCACCGGGCAGGGTTTCATTGAGCCATGACAGGTTTTGTTTGTCGGACAGATCCGCTTCAACATCAGTCCAACCGTTCAAACCTCTGGCATTGGTTGCGGCATGGCGAACCCAGTAAAAACTTCTGCTCATGAGGGTAAATGGCCTTTGATGACCAAGGGAAGCCCTGCTGTTATCAGAATGGTCAAGTCGGATATTCCGGCAATTCTCCGGTTCAAGGTCCCTAGTTCCTTGACAAAGGTCCGGGTAGTTTTATCCATGGGAATGACACCACTGCCTGATTCTACGGAAACAACCACAATAGTGGCTTTGGAGGCGGTCAGGTTTGCCAGAAAATTGTTGAGGTGTACTTCAAGGTCAACTTTTTTGTATAGTAGATTCCCCAACCATGTAGACATGCATTCAAACAGAATAATGTCGCCCTCGTCAAACTTCAGAAAAACACTGCCATCGGTAAACGGGTCTTCCAGCAATTGCCAGTTTTCACCTCTTCTTTGCTGATGTTGCTTGATTTTTTCATTGAGCTCATCGTCCAGTGGCATTGCAGTAGCCAAATATGTTTTAGGTTTGCCTGCCCGTTTGACAAAACCTTCAGCCCAAAGGGATTTACCGGATGCAATACCACCGGTAACCAAGGTGAGTTTGGGAAATTCAGAATAGGTCTGCATGTCTTAAATTTCCTCGCCCATGGCATGATGACGATTGCTATTGCAGGCAACCGACATCAAAACTCTTTTTCGAAGTAATACAAAGATCATGATAAGGTAATGCAACTCAATTATGAATCGTGTTTTCCATCAACCCGTCAGTGGCTTATTTCCATCTACTATCAGGTCACATGAATCCAGACAGTCAATGAAATACTGCAGATAGGGGGAATCGACAAAAAGAAAATAACCGGATCCCGATTGTACAACCAAGGAGACCTTACCAAAGACCATTGTAATACAGGATCTTGAGGTCAATTCATGCATGATGCCTTGTGCCAATACCATTTTTGTGGCAGAACCCTCAAGGTGCAGCTGTTTCCACTGAAAGTCGGCAGAAGAAATCATGAATCCCTCTTCAAACCAGCCATTCTCAACTTCAATTCTCTCTCGTGTAGACAACAAGCACTTGTTTGTACCAGTTAACATGGCAAAATTATCCTTGGCAATTCCATCCATGCCCAGCATGGGGACATCCAGATCAAGATAACTGAAAGCCTTTGACAGATCTCCGGACACTAGAAGATTCCCCTTCGGAGGCATCAGGCTTACCCTAAATCCTTCCTTGGAAAAGATTTCTCCTTCCTTGAAATCACGCCATTCCCATTTCTTCTCATCCATTGAGCCGTTCTCCATCAATGTCAAAAAAGCAGGGCGAACAAATCTCACCTTGATATACCTTGTCCTTGTTGAATATTCCGATCCCTTGCCCCATACTTGCCAACCCATTCTCACAGAGCGCCAGGGCAATTGGTTGATTGAGGTTGGGACTGAAGTAACTAGATGTGATGAACCCAAGTGATCTACGTGGACCTGTTGCGGGTACAAGGTGGGCACCTGTTGGAAGAACGGGATGATCAGGATCAACCTTGATTCCAACCAGCTGTCTGCGGTCGGTTCTTTTTCCCTCGATTGAAAAGAGCGATCTCTTGCCCAGAAATTCATCCTTGCGTCTGTTCATCGGGCCAGAAATACCCAAATCCTGAGGCATGGTTAATCCATCGGTATCCTTGCCGACCAGTATATAACCTTTTTCAGCCCTCAATATGGCAGAGGCTTCGACACCGATAAAGGTACCACCCATGTTGTTTACAATAGGATATACCTGTTCCAACAAGTTTCTTACATGGCCAGTTGGTACAGAAATCTCATAGGATTGCTCACCAGTGAAACTGACCCTGGCTATTCTGTAATGCAAATCGTCAGAACCAGTTTCAAAAACCGACATATGGGGCAGGGTTTCAATCCGGGAATAATCCGGCAGATCTGATAGTTTAAGTGCTTCGGAAGCCATGGGACCTGCAACCGTTAGGGTTGCCCAGTTATGGGTTGTGTCATGAATCGCCAAAATTGAATCACCAAACCTGTCCTGCCTGGCTTCCTCCAGATTGAGTCTGATAACGTCCACATGAGAACTGGAAGCAGATACGATATAACGATTGTCGTCCAATTTCAGGATAATCCCATCATCCAATATGATGCCTCCTTCTGTCAGCATGAAATTATACCTGATTTTACCGGGTTTCAGATTTGAAACCCGTATATAAAAACAATAGTCCAACAGCTTGCCGGCATCCGGTCCGATAACCTCGATTTTACCAAGGGGGGATGCATCGAACAATACAACCTTTTCCCTGGCAATTCTGGCCTCTGTTCTGGCAGCCTCAATCTCATCTCCCTCCTCATATTTTGAAGGTCGCAACCAACCGCCATATTCTCGAAATTCCGCACCAAGGTTACGGTGAAAAGGTTCCAGTTCCAAACGTTTTAGGGGATTGAACTTGGCACCATGTCTTTGACCAGTAATGATACTGAGTGGTATGGGTACGTATGGCGGTCTGAATGTGGTTGTTCCAATTACTTCAATTGAATCACCCGAAAGATTTGAAAGGAGAAAAATTCCAGCTAGATTGGAGGTTTTCCCCTGATCTACTGCCATTCCCAGAGTTGTATACCTCTTGAGATGTTCAACTTCGGAGTAACCCTCATCAAAGACATTTTCAACATCGGCAAGGGTAACATCATTAAAATAATCCACCCAAATTCGATCTGATCCGGTTTGGATTGGTCGAAAGGGATAAAGGGTATGTACTTTCCCTTCACTGGGAAACATTTCCTCAATGTTTTTACCTCCGCCAGCTCGGTACCCATCGGCTAAAACTTCCATGAAATCAAATTTGCCATTGGCAGCACCCGCAGTTGTAATATGTGGAAGATTGTTCTCTGCAATCAGGGAATCAGATTTGGAATCCCATTTCAATTTTCCTCCTGCCTGCATCCACAAGTGCACAGAAGGTGTAAATCCACCCGATACCAGAAGAGTATCTGCTTCGAAATTTCGATTGGTGGTCTTGATGAACTCAACCTGTTTTGACCCTTGAGCTTCCAGTACCTGTTGGTTGGTCAGTAAATCCACACCTTCGTGGGGTATCTGTTGGGGATCATCCCTGGCATCGAGCAAGGTAACGTTTGATCCGACTTCAACCAATTTCCCTGCCAGGATGTACGAGTAATCGTTGCCTGTCGCCATGACAATTTTTTTCCCGGGCACCACACCAAATTTTTCCAGATAATGATAGGCCGCTTCGGCAGACATGATTCCCGGCAGATCGTTATTGGCAAACCACAAGGGGCGTTCAATGGCACCTGTGGCCAAAATCACCTTTTCTGATCGCAATCGCCATAAACGATCAGGACCACCTGTTCTTTTTTCCCAGGCTGCAAAATGGTTATGGTCAAATACACCCCAGACAACCGTATTGTTTAAAATTCTACCACCAGCTGACACCACCTTGGAACTAACCTTATCAACCCACTCTTGCCAGGGCATCTCAAAGGGTGTATTCCCTCTCCACTGTAGTGAGCCTCCCAATTCCTCACCATCATCAATCAACCAGACCGGAATTCCATCATCTGCTGCAGCTTCGGCAGCGGCCAATCCGGCGGCACCACCACCCACGATCAGCAAGGGGCAGTGATGGGTGATTTTAACTGGCATGTGTGCTGGGTAATTTTCCGGATCAAGGTGCCCAATTCCTGCCAATCTCCTGATTAATGGTTCCCAAAACAGCCAATTGGGTTGGATAAATGTTTTATAGTAAAACCCAGGTGGAATGAATTTTCGCAGCAAATCCAATGTCCCCAGCCAATCCTTGCGAGCATTGGGCCATGAATTTGAGGATTTAAGCAAAAGGTTGTCTGTTAATGGTATTAACGTCGCTCTGAGGTTGGGAGTAGTTTTGCCATTTCGGGTAACATCCAAAAATATATTCGGCTCTTCATTGCCCATACCCCAGATGCCCCTGGGGCGATGAAGCTTGAAACTTCTTCCAAAAATCCGTTCACCCGATGCCAATAGGGCCGAAGCGACAGTATCGCCTTTAAATCCGGTATAAACCCTGCTGTCAAGTTGGAAGGATAGAGGGGAGTTTTTGTCAACGGAACCCCGTTCAGGTATCCTGAATCCACTCATTTTCTGACAACCGCGGCTAAAAAGTACAATTTCATTCCACAAAAAAATTAGTATGGGTTTGAGTAAAATACCGTCTTACCATAAAACCAGATGTGTTTATAACAAGACAAGGAAAAATTGAACCAAACTTTTCATAGGGATTTATGGTCAACGGATCAACAACCTTAACATTCATTCGTTTATGATATACTTTGTATGGAACACAATGATAGATAGGCAATGAAATGAATGATCAGAAAAAAATTCTTTTGATTATGGGCGGTGGGATTGCTTCCTATAAATCATTGGATTTTATACGCAGGTTGAAGGAAAAAAACTTCGAGGTCAGGGGGATTTTAACCAAGGCAGGAGAACATTTCATTACGCCTTTGGCAGTTGCCTCCATTACTGGAAACAGTGTTCCCACTGATCTATTCGATCCCGAAAACGAAACACATTTCAGCCATATAGAGTTGGCCAGATGGGCAGACTTGATAGTCGTTGCTCCTGCAACAGCGGATTTTTTGGCCAAGGTGGCCAATGGCTTGGCCAATGATTTGGCCTCGACAATAATTCTGGCAACCACCAGCAAAGTGGTATTTGCACCAGCCATGAATGTCAGAATGTGGGAAAACAGGGCGACCCAGGTCAATATTGAAAGACTCAAATCCTATGGATATGAATTTATCGGACCTACCAATGGTTCGATGGCATGCGGCGAGTACGGCATGGGCAGGATGCTGGAGCCGGTTGATATGGTTGTTGAGGTTGAACGTAGATTTGATCCTCCTTCCGAAAGAAAGTACAGGGCCATAGTTACCTCGGGGCCGACGAGAGAGGCAATTGATCCCGTAAGATACATTTCCAACCATTCTTCAGGCAAACAGGGTAGTGAAATCGCCAATGCACTTTATGAAAAAGGCTTTGACGTTGTATTTATAACCGGCCCCTGCAGCGCATTGCCCCGAGAGGGGATAGAAATTATCCATGTCAATTCCGCTGATGAAATGTTGAACGCCGCAACCCGTTCTTTACCGGCAGATGTCTTTATATCTGCAGCAGCGGTTTCTGACTGGAAAATAGAGGAGTATTCTGATCATAAATTAAAAAAGCAAAATCAGTATCAAGATCTGAAACTCTCCTTTGTTCAAAACCCGGACATTCTTCAAGTGATCTCAAAGGATAAAAAAAACAGGCCAAGTTTGGTCGTGGGTTTTGCTGCCGAAACAAATCATCTGAAGGCCAATGCAATCAAGAAGCTTGAAAAGAAGGGATGTGATTGGATATTGGGAAATGACATAGGGGAAGAAACCGATACCATGGGTGGTGATTTCAATGAAGTGCTTTTCCTGAGTCGCACTGAAAATGACAAATGGCCCAGGATGTCCAAGAAGGAAGTCGGAGCAAGGCTTGCCGACAGGATTTACCAATATATCAACAGCAAAGGAACCTGATTTGGTTACCCTAACCATTGTCAGGGTAAAGGGTAGCGATCCCGAAGTTGCCTTGCCTGAACGAGCAACGCCACATTCTGCCGGGTTGGATCTCAGGGCAAATCTCGAAAAGGATAATCGTGTAGATGGTATTTTACTTGCCCCAGGTGAGAGGCGGCTGATTCCAACGGGTTTGAAAATTGATATTCCTCATGGTTATGAGGGACAAATTCGGCCTAGATCGGGATTGGCATTCAAGCATGGAATCTCGATATTGAACTCACCTGGAACCATTGACAGTGACTACCGTGGTGAAGTGGGAATACTCCTGATCAACCTTGGTCAAAAGGAGTTCAGTATTGGACATGGTGACAGGATTGCCCAACTGGTCATTTGCAAGGTGGAATCAGTCACTATTGTAGAAGCCGACACATTATCCACGACGATGAGAAACGAGGGAGGATTCGGCTCAACCGGCAGTTAGAGAGGTTACTTGATGACGATGAAGGGCAAACAGATATTGCTTCACATTCATTTTGAATAGTGGAGAAGATAATTCGATAAATTGATCCAGGTTTAACTTGATAGAAAAAGCAACAACAAAAAAAATCTCACCCGACGAATTGCAGCGCTATGCTAGGCATATCGTGCTCAGGGATATTGGGGGGTCCGGTCAGACCAAGTTGAAAAATGCTAAGGTTCTGGTGATTGGGGCAGGTGGATTGGGAACGCCGGTCCTTCAGTACCTCAATGCAGCAGGAGTAGGTGCAATCAAGCTGGTGGATTTTGACAAGGTCAATATATCGAATCTTCAGAGACAGGTTATTTTCGACGAAACACAAGTAGGTTTGTCCAAGGTTGAAAGTGCCAGGAAAAATCTGCTGAAACAAAATCCCTATACAGACATTTCAATTCACGAATATCCTCTTGATGAAGCAAACGTCGACTCTCTGGTGGGGAATTGTGATGTGGTTGTTGATGGAACGGATAGTTTTGCCAGCCGAAAGGTCGTCAATCGATGCTGTATGAAAAAAGGCATACCCCTTGTCTTTGGCGCCATAAGCCAGTGGGAGGGACAGGTTACCGTATTTACAGGCAAGCCATGCTATGAATGCATTTTCCCTGAAGAACCGACTGGAGAAATGGCCCAGACCTGTTCTGAATTGGGTGTCTTGGGTTCCCTGCCAGGCATTATCGGTACGATAATGGCATCAGAAACCATCAAGCTGATTACCGGTGCTGGTAAAATCCTGGAGAGGAGATTGTTGATTTGGGATGCCCTCTATGGTGAAAGCAGGACAATCAGAACAGCATACAGAAAAGACTGTCCTGCTTGTGGAGTTGAAACGGTTTAGGAACCTGCAATTACATCATGCTGGGAACGACAAGATCCGGCGGTCGGTGCCCGTCTTCAAAGGTTTTGATATTGATGAGTACCTTTTCCCCCATTTCAACCCTTCCTTCAAGGGTGGCAGAACCAATATGAGGTAAAAGCACAACATTATCCAGATTCATCAATCGTGGGTTTATTTCGTTGCCTTTTTCAAAAACATCAAGGCCTGCCCCGGCAATTTCCCCCTTGCGTAGCATTCTTGTGAGGGCATTCTGGTCAATAACCTCTCCCCTTGAAGTGTTGACGATGATGGCATTCTCCTTCAGAAGTTTCAGACGGCGGGCGTTCATCAGGTGAAAGGTCGAGGGAGTATGGGGGCAATTGATGGAAATGATATCCATGCGACTCACCATTTGGTCAAGACTTTCCCAATAGGTGGCATCCAGATCATGTTCCAAATCCTTGTGAACTTTTTTCCGATTGTGGTAATGAATTTGCATTCCAAACACCTTGGCACGCCTGGCAACGGCAGTACCGATCCTGCCCATACCCAGGATACCCAATCGTTTGCCGCCAAGCCGGGTACCCATTAATGCCGTTGGGGCCCAACCCTGCCATTCTCCCTTCTTCATTTGCCTGAAACCCTCACGCAACCTTCTGGTTACTGCCAGCATCAGACAGATGGCCATATCAGCAGTGTCCTCGGAATTCACTCCTGGAGTATTCGAAACAAGGATGTTTCGCAATCTTGCTGTCTGAATATCAATATTATCAAATCCGGCACCATAATTGGCTATCAAACCAAGGGAGTCACCAGCATGAGCCAACAGGGACTGATCGATTGAATCGGTAATGGTAGGTACCAAAACGTCACACCAGGCCATTGCTGCAGCCAATTCATTTCTTGTCATGGGATGATCATCATCCCTGACTTTGACATTGAACAGCTCAGACATTCGGGTTTCTACAATATCTGGCAATTTTCTGGTAAGAACTACGTTCAACTTTGATTTGGCCATTTGCTAGTCCAACATGGAAAATTAAAATTCAAACTAATATATCAAATTGGTTGGTACACCTACATAATGAATAGTTATAAATTTTGGCCATTAAACCAATTATTACGATAAAAAACAAATGAAGCAGACAATAAAACTCTTTCTTTTGATAATATTGTTTTTCGGATATCCCGTTATTTCCTTTTCTCAGGAAGCAGAGCCAGCTGGGGAGACTAAACTTGGTAAGGAAACAGGATTGCCCATTCCAAGGTATGTTTCGATGAAAGCGACCTTGGGTAATGCCAGAAAGGGCAGCAATATAAAGTATGCTGTCAATTGGGTGTTCACAAAACCCGGGATACCTTTTCGAGTACTGGATGAGGATGGGGGCTGGCGATTGGTGGAAACCCAGGATGGTGTCGGAGGTTGGATGTTCTCCTCCCTTTTGACAGGAAAAAGAACGGTGTTGACCACAAGCGACAATACCCCTCTCATGGCCCTGCCGATGGAAAATTCAAGAACAATTGCCCTAGCAGAGGAAAAGGTTATTGGTTATATCCTGAAATGCGAGCTGGATTGGTGTGAAATAGAATCAAATGGTTTCAAGGGTTGGGTTCAAAAAACCAATCTCTGGGGTGTAGAACCAGAGGAAATTTTCGAATAGTAAACTGTAATAAACTAATTTTTCGAGGAACTAATTTTAGAGCGATGCAAATACTGCAACTATGTGATTCAAAGGGAATTTACATTATTTCAAAGGTTAATCAAATTAACAACTTTTAGCATGCTTAGAAGCTACATACTACTTTTTTTCAGCAAGATTATATTATATTCAAATTTTGTGGAGACCAACAAAGCTTCGCCAGTTCAACATAGAGATTCTGCCTCTCATCAAGTTCAATCTTCCCGAAATCTTCCATGGGTCTGAATGATAGACCAGACTCGTTAATAAATTTCTTGAACTTCGGCTTGTTCTGATAGGCAATAGGGTGTAGTGATTGGGCAAGAAGGTTTTGAGTAGCATAATTATCAAGCTTTTCACTGTATGTTCTATCACTCAAGCTTGCATTATCTGGGCCCGGAAGTAATACAAGTCCTCCAATTCTATTTCGGTAGGCTGCGAAATCTTCTGAACGGTCGAATTCATCTGTGAATCGTTCAGGATGATTAGCCCATAAATGCTCAATTTGATAACCACCACCCCTTGTCGATCGTTTCGTGTACTCTGGGTACCTAGGTTCTAATCCAGAACCAACTTCCAGAAATTCGGTAAGCCTTGCCAGAATGCGGTGTATTGTTTTGTTGTTACCTCGAAGTCTGAATGCTTCTTCGGTATTGAAATCAAAGTAATTGTCGGGTTCCTCTCCCTCATGTGAAAGTCGTCGAATTAATTCGCTTCTAAGATCATCCAAGTCCATCTTCCTGATGGAGCGCATAATCAGAAAGGCATTATATTGCATTGCTGAATGGGTAATAGGTTTAAAATTCCATATTCTCCTAGCCAATAATATTTCAATAAACATTGCAACTAATTGCATTTTCTTGAATACAGTATTCTCACAATCACCTATCTCAAGCGGGGAAAGCATAATGGGGAATTGCAATGTGAAGTTATTTTGAGCATTAAAATAAATTGAAGTCAATCCATCGGTGTAGTTTTCAGCTGCTCGCCGGGCTTGAATATATGCTCTAGCATAAAAATCAAAATTTTTAGTGACGAATAATTTAAAACAATTACTGGAGTTTAATCCGACACGTTTCTTGTTTTCTCGTACCCACCTATGAAATTCTGTACCTAACCTGTCAAAATCCTCAGGCTTTGCACCTGCTTTTCGCTCTCGAATTTTGTCTGCATATTGGCTTCGAAGCCAAGTTTTTATACAGTCGGTTACTTCATCTTTTCCTATTTCAAGAAGTTTTGCTGTCAGACTCTTCCAAGTATTGCTAACTATATCAAGATCATTTTCTTCTTTAATGTTGGCAAAAAAATAACCTTTAAGCATGTCTGTAGGTGTCAATGATAGACCTCGGTCATTCATGGTCTCGAAAATAGTGTAAGCTTCATCGTCAGAGAATGCAGTGATCTCTACCAGCATTACTTTCTCGGTTAACCAATCCAAAAAAAAGGGAAGAACCTTTTCAGTCAGATCCTGAGGAAATATTTCGATAATATCATTATATCGGAGAATAAGATTTTGGACTGAAGGGGATTTACCAATAGAATCTGGTATATTTCCACTAGCCAATTCTTGGAGGCATTCATTTCGTTCCTTGATATCAAGGTTGAAAGATTTCTTTCCATATTTCGTAGAATAAACAAGTTTTCTGATTTCCACCTTTTGGTCATCAGGAAATTCTTTCTGAAGGTAATCTAAATAAATTAGTAGGAGGGTTACCGATGTCAGACGTTGCTGACCATCGATAATATAGCTATTGCCGTTTTTATTTGAGACTATAACTGAACCAAGAAAATATTGACCATAATGGGATACATCTTCACGATTATGATTAGGATTGTAGTAAATCATGAATTGATTGGTAAGATCCTCAACAAGTTCCCTTACATGCTTGGTACCCCACTTGTAATCTCTCTGGTAGGAATCGATTTTGAATTTCTGGTCCAACAAGGATTTTATAGTTTTGTCTTCTCCTCGAATTTTATTCATGGTTTCCTTAGCTCAACATAAATTTGACACTCAGGCATTAAAAAGGGAATTTACCCCAATTAAGTGATAAATTGAACAAATGATTATTGGGTTATAATGAACCCACTTTTTCGTAAGCAAAATATTTTTGTTGTAGTTTTTCAGACAAGAAGGCTGATGATCGTTCCACCAATAGCGATGATCACGACAAGAATTCCAAACGCCACAGCATAAATTTGGATTGCCATGTTCTTGTCACGCTTGGCAAGATCTTCACGCAATAGAGCCCAACCCTTGTCATAGCGTTCATTCATAGTTTCCATACGACCCTCCAAAACAGCTATTTTACGGTCAAGCACGGTAAAATCACTCTGCTCTGGCATAAAATCCGTACTTTCCAGTTTTTTTTATATTGTAAGGTATAATTTAAGCATTCGGATAGGATTTAACAAGATAAATCTAACCATCACCAGATTTCATCCCGATTTATACTTTTTCTTAATGAATATTGTAGAGAGACTGAGTAGTCGATCATCATTTTAATTCAGTCTAAAATTACTCGCTCTTCAGAAAAAAGCTCAGTTTAAGTGATCAAAAATCCTCTTTTTTTCAGCAAGGCTTCAGGAGATGGCAATTTGCCTCTGAATTCCAGATAAAGTTCATCGGCCTCCCTTGAACCGCCAGCCGATAGGATATGTTTTTCCAAACGTTGGGCCGTTGCCTGATTGAAAGGACCTCCTTCCTCCAGGAAACATTCGAAGGCATCGGCATCCATGACTTCCGACCACATGTAGCTGTAATATCCGGAGGAATACCCGTCGGTTGCGAAGACATGGGAAAAATTGCTGGTACCGTGTCGCATTTTGATTTCTGGAGGCAAAGCGATTTTCTGAAGTATCTCCTCGGTCTTCTTCAGGGGATTGTCAGGCGGGCTGTCATCATGAAGTTCCAGGTCAACAAAAGCACTTGCCAGATATTCTACGGTTGCAAAACCCATATCAAAATTTCGGGCTCTCAAAACCTTGTCCAACAATGAATCCGATATTGGTTCACCCGTTTCGGCATGCAATCCGAATCTTGTCAGAACATCAGGCTGTTCCATCCAGTGTTCGAATAGCTGGCTGGGCAATTCGACGAAATCCCTGGCTACCGAAGTACCTGAAATGCTCTCGTAAGTCACCTCGGAAAGCATGGAGTGCAAGGCATGGCCAAACTCATGAAACAGGGTTCGTGTATCATCAAATGACAATAGGCATGGTTCACCTTCCTCCGGTTTGACAAAATTGCAAACATTGACCGTAATTGGTCTGACCCGCTCACCCAAATTACGCTGCGATCTGAAGACTGAACACCAGGCACCGGACCTTTTGCCGGAACGGGCAAAATAATCTCCGATGAATACAGCCAGATGTTGATCATCTTTGCGAACTTCCCAAGCCCTACAATCAGGATGATACAAGGGGACATCCAATTTGGTGAAAGTCAATCCGAACAATCTGTTTGCACAATGGAAAACGGCCTCAAGCATCAGGTCCAATTGAAAATACTTCTTGACCTGATTTTCATTGTAATCAAATTCCACCAATCTCCGTTTTTCTGAATAGTACCGCCAGTCCCAGGGTTTCAGCGCATCGTTTATTCCATCTTCCTGCAACATGTCCTGGAGTATTGACCGGTCAGCAATTGCCTGCTCCCTGGCAGGTTGCCAGACCTGTTCAAGCAAATTGCGAACCTTGTCGGGAGACTTGGCCATTTCGATTTTCAGCTTGAATTCGGAATAGTTTTCAAAACCCAACAATCTGGCCAACTCGAATCGATATTTCAGGATCTTGTCAATGATGTCCGCGGTATTGTTCTCATTCTGGTTTGCTCCTCGACCAACCCAAGCATTATAGGCGATTTCCCTTAGATCTCTTCTTGATGAGTACTGGAGAAAGGGAACGATAAGGGAACGATTGAGGGTTATGACATATCCCTCAAAATTCTTTTCCGATGCGGCAATTTTCATACCTTCAACCAGATATTCAGGCAACCCATCCAGTTTATCTTCGGATACTTCAAGGTACCATTCATTCTCCTCTTTCAATATGTTTTGAGAAAAGTTCGTTGTCAGGGAAGCAAGTTGTTCCCTCAGGTACCTCAATCTTTCCTTGTTTTTCTCATCGAGGTCACAACCGGCCCGAAGGAAGTTCCTGTGATACAGTTCCAGCACCCTGTTTTGTTCAGGATTCAAGGCTAGTTGGTCCCGGTTTTTCCAAAGGTGATCAATTCTTTGAAACAATTTGCTGTTCAAAATTATATCTGATGAATACTTGGCGAATTTGGGAGAAAATTCTGTTTCAAGATTCCTCCGCAACTCATTGCTGCTGGATGCACTCAGGTTGAAGAAAACTCCTGCAACATCATTCAATTGCTTTTCCGCCAGCTCCATTCTTTCGATGGTATTCTCGAAGGTAGGTGTTTGCTTATCCTCACCAATCCGATTGAATACCTGCAGGGAGTTTTCAAGCGTATGGTCAAGCGCGTCACTGAAATGTTTGTCCTCTATTTTGTCAAATGGCGGAAGGCCGAAGGGAGTGTCCCAGTTCTGTAGAAGTGGATTCAAGATCATGTACATGTCTCCTGACGAAAAATTGCATCAAGCAGGAATTGCTCAATACAGAAACAATTCTGATTAGATTTAGATCAAAATTGGTGGATTAAACCCCAAACGGTTCAAGAGTCAATTCTTATTCCATCATTGAATCTGTGAACGTGATTGTCGGAAAATTTGAGGTTGATCGGATCCCCTATATTCATTTCCAACTTGCCGATAATCCTTGCGGTAACCGTGTCATAACCAGAAATTTGTGAATAGATCAAAGTGTCCGCACCCAATTTTTCTATATGCCTGATGCTTCCCTTCAAAATGCCGCCATCATGGGAAATTTCCATATGCTCAGGCCTTACACCCAGTGTTTGGCATTGATATTTTGCTGCCACTTTACCCTGAAAAATGTTCATCTTGGGAGAACCAATAAATCTGGCTACAAACAGGGTTTGTGGAAACTCGTAGAGCTCCATCGGATTTCCAACCTGCTCTATATTCCCCTCGTTCAACACAACAATTTGATCAGCCATGGTCATGGCCTCGACCTGATCATGGGTAACATAGATCATGGTTGCCTTGATCTGCGAGTGCAATTCTGTCAGTTCAACCCGCATTTGACCTCTTAAAGAGGCATCAAGGTTGGAAAGCGGTTCATCGAACAGAAATACCTTGGGATTCCTCGTAATGGCCCTACCTATTGCTACTCTTTGTCGTTGACCACCCGACAGTGCTTTTGGCTTTCGCTCCAGCAAATCCTCAAGTTGCAATATCTTGGCTGCTTCCAGTACGCGTTTCCTAATATCGTTCTTTGGCAGCTTGGCCAATGTCAATCCGAATCCGATATTTTCCGCAACTGTCATATGAGGATACAAGGCATAGCTTTGAAAAACCATGGCGATTTTACGCTGGGAGGGTTCCAGATAAGTAACATCATTGCCATCAATAAGGATTTCGCCTTTGGTTACTTCCTCCAATCCTGCGATCAGCCTAAGGATTGTTGATTTTCCGCAACCAGAAGGACCCACCAATACTGTAAATGAACCCTCGGGTATCTCAAGATCCAGATTCGGAATGACTTCCAGGTCACCGTAGAACTTGTTCAATGATTTAAGAGAAACGTGTCCCATTACTCACTATCCTTTTATTCCGGTACTGGCAATTGATGCAATGAAGGCCTTTTGCAATACCAGGTAGAACAATAATACCGGTATGGTTATGATCGTCAGATAGGCCATGATTTCTCCCCACTGGGTATTTAACTGAAAAAAATATTGAAGTCCGAGCATTACCGGTCGATAGGTTTCCTCCTGGACAACCATGATGGGCCAAAGAAGCTGATTGTTGTACATCATCAGGAATTTGAGGATGGCCGCCGTTGCTACGATAGGACCTGACAGAGGTATAATTACTCGTCGGTAGACCTGGAACCATGTCGCACCATCAATCCTTGAAGCTTCAACCAGATCCTTTGGAAGGTCTCGAAAATACTGAACAAAAAGGAAAATGGTCAAGGCATCTGCAATAAACGGAATGATTTGTACATGATAACTGTTGATCCAGGAGGTTTTGAAACCCTCCAATCCTATCCAGGGGAGGTTATTGACAATGAGAAGAAGGGGAATGGCGATAGTCTCAAAAGGAACGATGAAAGTCGCCAGAATTATTGCAAAAACCACTCCCTTACCTTTCCATGTCAAAAAGACAAAGGAAAAGGCTGAAAGGGAGCACAGAAAAAGGGAACAAACTATCGTGATTCCGGTAATCATGACAGAATTGAAAATAAAGAAGAATATTGGGGCCCGATCAAAGGCGCTTGTATAGTTGTTGAATGAAATATCTCCTACAGGTAAAAACGCTCTGAGGGAAGAACTGTCCATCAAAAGCTGCAAATCCGGTTTCAGTGAGGAAACGACCATGAATAATATCGGGAAAATGAAGATCATTGCTATCCAAATCAGCAACAGATATCGCAATGCCAAACCTACCATTTTATGTACAGGCATCAGTCTTTCTCCCTGGTTAAGTACCGTTGGAATAGGGAAATTGACAAGACAAGCAGGAACAGCAGTACCGATATTGCCGAACCACCTGATATATCCTGTTTCTCATATCCCCTGACCACGGCCTGAAAGACCAGGCTTTGGGTTGAATCCAGGGGACCACCCCTTGTCATTACCTGTACCTGGGGATAAAGGGTGAAGGCCTGCATGGTAATGATAACCATGACCAAAATTGCGGTGTTTCGAAGACTGGGCCAGGTTACAAACCTGAAAGTCTGCCATCTGGTTGCTCCCTCAATTCTGGCTACTTCATAATGCGAAATGGGTATGGTTTGCAATCCTGACAGCCAGATCACCATATGAAATCCGACCCCTTGCCAAATCGACATTGCCATAATGGCAGGCAGGGCAGTAGCGGTATTTCCAAGCCAATCAACCGATTCAAACAAACCGAGGCTGAACATCTGAAGCAGGGCATTCAGCAAGCCATTTTGCCCGTCATAGATGAACCGCCAGAGCAGGGAGACCACAACCATTGAAATGACCACCGGCGCAAAATAAACGGTTCTGAAAATATTGATACCACGCAAGGGTTGATTGATCAACAAGGCCAGCCCAAGAGCGAATCCTGCCTGGATTGGGCACACGATCAATGCAAATAGCAAGGTATTGAACAAGGCTTTCATGAAAACAACATCCTGGGCTAGCACAACCAGCATCTTGTCATTTGGAAGTCCTATCCTGAACCATTCCCTTTTTTTGAAATATTGAGGATAGTCGTCTTGGTTGCGGGTAAAATTCCTTACCCTCGGGTAAACGGGATTACCTTCCTGATCAATCTTGATATTACCTGTATCATCTACATCCGGTTCCATGGTTAGCAGACCAATACCCAGCATTTGCTGGAAATTTTCAAATCCTACAAACTCTGTTGGATTTGGTGAAACCAGCCTTTGGTTTGTAAGGGACAGGCCAAAAGCCATGAAAAAGGGAAGGATCAGAAAGGTAAAGACCAGTAGGCAAGCAGGTAATGCCATTGTCCAGCCGGCAAAATTTTGTCGTCTGATGGCAAGAACCTTGTTGTTGGGCATTAATGGATACTCATATCCCGGAATGCTAGGGCCAGAAAATAGGTCCTAGCATGAAATTTGAATCAATAAATTTTATTGATAGCCATTGTTTTGATCAATGTCTGCATCAATCTCGTCAGCTGCAGCATCAAGTGTATCTGCAACATCTGCACCGTTGGCTATATCGGCCATGGCTTTCTCGAAAACCTTTCCACCAACAACATATGCGGGTGTAACAGCCCTCAAGGTTGCCTGGGCGTTGGACAGACCATAAAAGACTTCCAACGGTCCACCTGGTGAATAGTTGGGTGTCATGGCCGAGGCCTCTTCTGTTGGAGGGATCAAGCCAATACCCTTGGAGAAGGCCGAGAGGTATTTGTCCTGAATGGCAAACTCGATAAAGGCACTTGCACCATCCTTGTGTTCGGATGTGGATGAAATTCCAAATTGCCAACTGGCTGCACCGATTTTGGGTCCTGTACCAAAATCAGGGGCTGGCAGAAAGAGCATATCATCACCGAAGGCCTCAAGGGCAGGTAAGGCTGCCCAGTTGCCATTCCACTGCAGGGCATAACTTCCATTGATGAATCCGGTTTCCCTATCAGCACCATCCTGACTTGTTCCCGGTACAAGATTCCTGGCAAATAGTGATTGCCAGAATTCACCAAAGGCAAGACCGGCATCTCCGTTCAGGGCATCATTGGCCATATTGGCTTCGACATCGATGATGTCACCTCCAAAACTCTGCAGGAAAGGACCAAACGCATAGGGATACCAC
This sequence comes from Paracoccaceae bacterium, assembly GCA_009842205.1. Classification (GTDB taxonomy): domain Bacteria; phylum Pseudomonadota; class Alphaproteobacteria; order Rhodobacterales; family Rhodobacteraceae; genus MPNP01. Next base: position 337,286 of record VYFX01000063.1, read on the forward strand.
TCACCGGTCCACGCCATTCCCAAATCCAGGGCATAGTCAAAATCACCTGAATTCTGCAGGGTTACGAGTGCGGCATCAAATTCCTCATGACTCCAGGGAGCATCAAGGGTTGGAATTCTGATACCATTGGATTCCAGAACCGATTTTCTGGCAAAGATGGCACAGGCTGCATCCCACAGACCGACAGCATAAAGCTCTCCATTCCACCTTCCCAATGAACCAGGAAGAAATCCATCCAGTTTAGATTCATCGATCGTGAGTGGGGCCATATAACCTGCCCAAGCCCAATTTGGCAATATTGGACCATCAACGTCAATGATATCAGGCAAATTCCCCGCCAAGGCGGCCGCAGTCACTGAATCGTTATATGATTCCTGTGGAAACGACTCCAGTGCGACTACCCAATCACTCTGGCTGGCATTGAAGTCATCAATGATTTGCTGGACAATTTCACCTTCCACATGATTACCAGCACCATGATACCACATGGAAAGTTGTGTTTGAGCAAAAACACTACTACTGGTGAGTATGAAAAAGCATGCGATAATCTTCGTAATTACGATTCGCTTCATTCTTACCTCCATTACAATTTACTTTTTGAAAAAAAACATCTTATTTAACTCAGGTCATTTATGCAAATGGAGGTTTGCCAAAAATTGTAGGGCTGGTGTACGGTTAGAAAAGCCTAGCGAGAAGTGTGTTAATATCAGGAACAAATGACAAGCAATATTTTAAACATCGCAATCGATTTACCCAAATTGCTCATCAGGCAAGCTATTCAGCCCTTGCGGCTTGCCCTACGTAAATCTACAACACTACCCGACACACAACAAGAACTGGCCGAGCTGGTAAACCATTCCCTGAAACATCAAATACGCGCTGGATTTACTCACCGATTCATCGACATACTATTTGTCACGGTGGGTAATCGTGTGTTTTGCCGCCGCTATACTTACGGCGAACCATCCTGGCATAGTGCATTTCTCATAGATCCTGCAGGCCAAGTCAAATTAGATAAAACCATTGTGACGATTAAAGCCCAGCAGCCTGAGGATATGGACACTATCGTCCCTGCTGTTAATCAGGCTTATGCCGATAAACTCAAGAAATTAGGTGCACGCTTTATGTTGGCGGGTGCGGTTGAACCACGAGCCCAGGAAAGCACGATGGAATTGATTTTGGATAATCAAGGAGAGAAACGATGAAATGGAATTATTTTATTTTGACCTCCCGAAAAGTTCGATAAAATACTGCATTGTCGTGCCTCAAAACTTGTAATTTAATTTAACTTATTCGTAGATATTGGGACAAGCAACAACAAAAAATTCAAAAGAGATAGTCCAGCCTTGGTGGTACTTTGAATGTTTTGGGGATTTTTATACTTGCCATCATTTTGTTCGAATTATCCCGCAAATCCAAATACACATTTCCTGAATGTGTTGAATTAAAATTCAAATAAAAATATTCCAATAAAATTTAATCAGACAGTTTTATGGAGAAAGGATGTTTGCGATACAGGACAAGTGGGTTTGGGATTTTTGGTTTGCCAAGGAAAATGAAGTCTGGCATATGTATTATCTCATGGCCCCAAAATCTTTGATTGATCCAGACCTTCGACATTGGAATGTATCAATTGGTCATGCCATATCAAGCGATTTGTATCGGTGGAAAGATTTGGGGGAATGCTTCAGACCCTCCATTGATCCTTCTTGGGATGATTATACGACCTGGACCGGTTCAGTCGTACAAGAGGGTACGGATTGGCATTTGTTCTATACCGGTACTTCCAGGGCTGAAAATGGCATAAAGCAAAGAATCGGTCATGCAACCAGCAAGGATTTACATAGTTGGAAACGGGTTGGAAATGGGCTGGCTCTTGATATAAACCCGGAATATTATGAGGAATATACTCCCGGATGGTGGCACGACAGGGCAATGCGGGACCCCCATGTAATCAAAAATCCTTACGGTGGTGGATGGATCATGTACTATACGGCCAGGGTATCAGGAACGAGGGAAACAAACGAAGGTGGGGCCATAGGATTGGCAAAATCCAGCAATCTTTATGATTGGAAGCACTTGCCTCCGGCCTTTGCTGGAGGATTTGGACAACTTGAGGTACCTCAGGTTCTTGAAATAAACGGAAATTGGTATTGCCTGTTTACAACCATGAAAATCCATTGGTCAGAAGAATATAAAATATCTTACGGCCAACAGGAGGTTTCGGGAACACATTACCTGATGAGTAAAAGCCCCTTGGGACCTTGGAGCATTGCTCCCGGAGCATTTCTGGATGGCGATGATCCATGTGAAAGATATTCAGGTAAAATAGTTGAGTCTGATGGTGAGCTTCTGTTTATCGGTTTCCATGACAAGGATGGAAAAAATCGCTTCATTGGTGAAATCAGCGATCCCATTCAAGTATCAGTTACAAATGAAGGTTTGTTGCAATTGAATACCAACTTCACATGAGGTTTCATCACAATACATGCATGAACTAAGGTTAATCAAGACTGAATAGTACCCGTCCCTTGTCACTAATTTTCATTTGTTTCACTAGTTAAGTGATTTATTATTAGGGCAAGAAGTAGCTAAATGATCTATTAATGGAGCAAATTAATTGAATTCTACTTGAAATTAATTAAAATTATTCTAATTTGAACCATTAATGAGACAAAAATTACCTATGTGATCTATTAATGGAGCAAAAATAGAATGACAAAACCCAAATTCAGAAGCTATTCTCGCTACGCCCGCGATACCGTCCAGCTCCTTGGATTGATGATTCGAAACACACGCATTGAGCGTAATATCACAATCAGAGAAGTTGCAGAACGTGCTGGTATATCTCGTGGTCTAGTACAACGCATTGAAAGCGGAAATATGGGAACTTCCATAGGAGTGGCTTTTGAAGTGGCAGCAATTGTTGGATTGGAATTGTTTGAATCAGAATCTTCGAATCTGAAACGCCACCTTTCACTAGAACGTGACAAACTTGTACTATTAAAATCTGTTCGCAAGAAAACGAGAAAAATAAATGACAATTTCTGAAAATAGCAGAAATATCACCCCAAAGGAAGCCTATGTTTGGATCTGGCTCCCAAACGAGACAAAACCTGTGGTGGCAGGTCGTATTGAAAGATCTGGAGAGCAGTAATTATTCAACTACGGACAGAGTTATCTGAATCGGAGTGACAGCATACCAATATATCTCCCTGAATTACCATTAGAAAAAGGCATTTTGATACCTCGCAACGGATTGAATATGGCTAGTAGCCTACGTGATGCCGCTCCAGATGCCTGGGGTCGTCGGGTAATCTTAAATCGTTTATTTGGATACAAGGGAATAAATGTTGACACTTCTGAACTCCATGAAATGACCTATCTTGTAGTTTCTAATTCTGATCGATTTGGCGCTTTAGATTTTCAACTATCTCCTTCCAAGTATGTTCCACGAGAAAATCAAACTGCTCCGATAGAAGAACTGCTTAGTGCAGTTGAGAAAGTTGAAAAGGGCATTCCTCTTACCCCGGACTTGGATCAGGCTTTGTTTCATGACACTTCGCTGGGAGGAGCCCGACCTAAGGCAGTGATTGAAGATGAAAATACAAAGATGATCGCAAAATTTTCGTCTTCAACTGATACGTTCAATATTGTTAAAGCAGAATTTGTTGCCATGAGAATGGCTGCTAGAGTAGGTCTTGACGTTGCTCCTGTTCATCTACAATATGTTGCCGGCAAGGATGTTCTTCTGGTAGAACGTTTTGACAGGGTAAAAATGAAAAATGAGTGGACACGAAAAGCCGTAGTCTCGGCCTTGACGTTGTTCGGCCTTGATGAAATGTTGGCACGTTATGCGAGTTATGAAGAGCTGGCTGAAATAATTCGGCATCGTTTTACCGCACCAAAAAAAACGTTAAAGGAAGTATTCGGACGGCTTGTATTCAATATTTTGTGTGGCAACACTGACGACCACGCACGCAATCATGCTAGTTTCTGGAACGGAGAACATCTGACCTTGACCCCAGCTTTTGACATATGTCCACAAGCACGTGCCGGAAATACGGCAAGCCAAGCCATGTTGATTGTGGGGAATAATCGATCAAGTACCCTAGCAACCTGCCTTGCGACCGCACCAAATTTTTTACTCAATAACCAAGAAGCTAAAGAAATAATTGACGAACAGATATCATTGATCCAAGAAAATTTGGAAGAAATCTGTAATGAAGCAGCATTAACTGAAATTGATAGAAACCTTTTCCAGCAGAGATTTTTTTTGAATGACTTTATTTTTGAGGGATACGATGGCTGAAATAAGAGAAGTATGAAGCTAGAAGTTTAAAGGATGATGTAATTAAATATTTCAGGAACCAACATGCAACTGTAGCTCTGATTCATCTTTTTCAGTGAATGATAAAATCTTGATCATGGCATGGTTTCTAGACCCTACTCCAAAGGAATGGAATTTTATCCACAAGAAACTGATCGTGGATAAAATTAATGATCGGAAGTTTCATAACCGAGTAGTAAATGTTATTTGAGAACAGAAAATTTGAACCGTTATTTGGAAAGGGTTATTCATGAAGTCACATGTAAGGGCTTTAGTAGTTGGGGGTGGTGCGGTAGGTACCGCGATAGCCTATCATCTTGCGAAGGCAGGATGGGAAGACATTCTGCTTTTGGAAAGGGATGCCTTGACGTCTGGTTCCACCTGGCATGCTGCTGGTTTGTTACCTCTCTTCAACATGAGTTATGCGACAAGTCATATCCATGATTATTCGGTAAGGTTTTATAAGGAACTTGAGGCCGAAACCGGTTTAAATCCGGGTTTTTCGGTTGTAGGCAATCTCAGGATGGCCCAATCGCAGGATCGAATGGATGAATTCATGCTCTATGCGACCACCGCCGAGACCGTAGGCATACCATATGAATGGTTGACGCCAAAACAAATAGGTGAACGGTATCCCCTGGTAAGAACTGATGATCTGAAAGGAGCACTGTACCATCCTACTGATGGTTACATAAATCCGGCAGATGTTACCCAGGCCATGGCCAAGGGTGCCCGCATGAAAGGGGTTGAAATTGAAACCAAGTATCAGGTTGATTCCTATACCTGGACTGGAGGGGACTGGTTGGTCCAGGGATACTTGCTGGAAGAAAAGGGTGGCAATCTGGTTAAGTCCGATGAAAGGTTCAGAGTAAGAGCCAATCATGTCATCACTGCAACAGGCAATCATGCCCAGATGACAGCCCGGCAATTGGGCATAAAAATCCCTGCCATACCTGTGGAACACCAATATATTGTTACCGAACCCGATCCTGAACTGGTTGAATGGCGCAAATCCAATCCCGAACATCCGGTACTCCGGGATGCAGATGCCAAATGGTATGTTAGAGAGGAAAGGGGAGGGTGGATTCTTGGCCCATACGAAAAGGGAGCCCCGGCACGATTTGAACATAATGTTCCCGACAGTTTTCGAGCAGACCTGTTTGAACTTGATCTGGACCGAATCGAGGTTGAATATGAGTCCATGATTCATCGAATTCCAACAACGGAAACTGTTGGTTTGAAAGATGATTTCAATGGTCCAATCTGTTACACTCCGGATGGCAATCCTCTAGTGGGACCAGCACCCGGGATGAGAAACATGTGGCTGGCAGAAGGATTTTCCTTTGGCATTACCGCTGCTGGGGGAACGGGATATTACCTTGCACAGATGATCGTTGAAGGTGAAGCGGAAATAGACATGGCCTCACTCGACCCGAAACGATATGGTGATTGGGTCACAACCGAATATTCCATGCGGAAGAACGAGGAGTGCTATGAACATGTCTACGTTCTACACCATCCTGATGAGGAACGCGAGGCCTGTCGTCCCTTGAGAACTACCCCCTGTTATGACCGTATGAAGGAAAGAGGAGCACAATTCGGTCAAGTCAATGGTTGGGAAAGACCCAATTATTTTGCCCCGGCAGGGTTTGATGACAAGGCATCACGATCCTTCCGCAAGGGGGGATGGGTACCCTTTGCCATTGAAGAGGCCAAGGCCGTACGAAATCAGGTAGGCCTATTCGATGCCTCCGCATTTGCCAAGCATGTGGTCAGGGGGCCGAGTGCTACCGAGTTTCTGGACTGGTTCACCTGCAACAAGCTGCCGAAAGTGGGGCGGGTCAACCTGACCTATGCGCTCACGGAAAAAGGTACGACAAGGTCCGAATATACCATTGTCCGTTTGGACAAGGACGAATATTATCTTATTTCAGCCGGTGCCTGGGCGGCTTATGATGGCGATTACCTGAGAAGGGCTGCCGGGAAATGGGAAGATGAATATGACCATGTGGAAATACATGACATTACCAGTCAATGGGGAGTGTTCGTTGTGGCTGGTCCCGATTCCAGAAAAGTGCTATCTCAAATAGTTCGTGATGTTGAACCGGGAACAGTCCTGGAAAATGACAGGTTTCCCTGGTTGTCCCATCGGGATATTGAACTCGGAATGTGTCCTGTCAGAGCCTTGCGGGTGTCCTATACGGGATCGTTGGGATGGGAGTTGCATCATCCCATCGAAATGCAGAATTATCTCTTTGACCTACTGGAGAAGGCAGGCAACAATCATGGGATGAAACTGTTTGGAGTCAGGGCCCAGAATTGGCTCAGATTGGAAAAAAGCTACAAGGCCTTTGGTAATGAATTGGGTCGGGATGCTACTCCACTGGAAGGGGGATTGGAACGATTTGTAGATTTCAACAAGGATTTTTACGGTAAGGACAGCATGCTGGAAACAGGGATCAGATCCAAATGTACAACCTTTTTGATTGATGGACCTGACGATTCCATACCTTGGGGACGGGAAGCCCTGTACTATGAGGGAAAGGTTGTAGGCAGGCTGACTTCGGGAGGCTGGTCCGTACAATTCAACCGCTCCATCGGTCTTGGATATACCAAGCCCGAGTTAACCGTGCCCGGTACCAAAATGCAGGTCAAGATTCTTGATAAATTCTGGGATGCAATCGTTACCAATGACAGTCCATTTGATCCACGGAATCAAGAACTGAGATCATAATTATCGGATGACAGTTTGCTTTAGAAACGTGTTGATCACATCGAGGCATTCCCTTTCATCAAGAAAGGGTACATGTCCTCGATCAGGAACTTCGGCATAAACCCCGTGCGGAAACAATTCTTCCATCAGTTGAACTGTTTCCAGAGAAAGGATATCCGAGTTCACTCCCCTGATTACACCAAAGGGAATTGACTTCAGGATGTCAAATTCCTCCCACAGTTCCAACTTGCCGGTATTTAGATATTGCTTGAATCCAATTCGCAAATTTGGATCATAATTGATTTTAAGACCACCAGTTGTTGTCAGATAATGCTTTTGTGCTTCCTCTAGCCACCTTTCTTGTAGGACATTATCAAATCCCACGTTGAACTTTTGTAAATTCTCGACTGCTGCATGAATGGTTTTGGCAGAAGGGTTGCGCCCGATATATTCCAGTATTCGTATCAAGCCGGATTTCTCGATTACAGGACCTATATCATTGAACATGATCCCGGCGATTCTGGATAAGTCCAGATTGGCCATGACAATGGCAATCATGCCTCCACGTGAAGTTCCGATTATGGGAGCAGAGGAAATATTCAGTACATCCATTAGAATAAAAATATCCCTTGCCTCGACAAGGGCATTGTAGTTATCAGGATTACTGTCCCATTGCGATTGACCCCGTCCCCGGTAATCAGGACAGATTAGGGCATATTCCCTAATGTTTTGGGCAAGATAATCGAAATCCGATGAATTGCGAGTAACTCCGGGAAGGCACAGAACAGGCAATCCATCCTTGTTTCCCTTAATTGTGCAGTGATTCCCGCCAATTTTTTCCTTTAGCTATATATACGTCCTTCAAACAGA
>VYFX01000069.1 GCA_009842205.1 Paracoccaceae bacterium
ATCTGTTTGAAGGACGTATATATAGCTAAAGGAAAAAATTGGCGGGAATCACTGAATCAAATACGTCCCAGATGTCCCGATTAGTATCGAGCTGGTATAAACCCTCCTCTCCTATTTGACCCTTACTATGTTGTGTTTTTTTAACAATATTTAGAATCACTAGTCGCTCATATTTTTCGTAGAGCTTCTTACTAATGAACGAATCTACAGTTTTCTTGGTTTTTGCAAGGTTTGGGGTAGAAGTGACTTGAATGGCTATTTTATTGTTCTGATCTACTAGATCTATGCTTGTAGCATTATGTTGGATTTTGTTGATATTCTTTAAGTCATATTCGTATAAGAGATTTAGAAAGTCTCGGTAAAAATTTTCTGAATGGATATTCATATCCGTGAGGTTAAGTTTTGAAGATACCTCAACCTTTGACTTTAAAAACACTAACCGATCAATGCATGTATTTATTAGTTTCTGTCTTTCCATTATAACTCATCACTTTCTAATTTCTCAAATCGAGTTATCAGTCCTGAAAGTGTAGAGCTCGGTTTAATAGCGTTGTGCGGTATCAGAATATATTTCCATGGTTTACCATCATGCTGTAACTCGTGTTCAGTTGCTCGTTCACACCACTTTACCGCGGCTTTAGTTTTTTCCAGCACATCATCTGAAGTCATTTCTTTTTTCATCTTCGGTTCGCAAAGCAGTTTGCTATTTGTTGTCTCCACTACGAAGTCAGGTTCATAGGTCCGATCTGTTGCATAATAGATCTTTAAATCCTCTCGTGCTGGTTTGTACCATTTTTGAACTTCTTTTTCATCTTCCAAGAGTATTGCAAATTTTTGCTCAGTAACAGAGTGGAATTTCTGCACCGGATAGATACATTTTGAAAATCCTTGAAATAGCATGCCACGAATCATTAATGGTTCTTCTACTTTCATGCGGAAGTGGCGAGTTTTCTCTTTTGCATCATAGGTAACGCTTGCCATTTTTGGGCGTTCAAAGCCCCGAGTCACTATCACATCATATTCTGTATAACCGCGTTTGTAATACTCTTGCATCTGGGTATGGATTATGTTTGCTAGCTCTTTGCGGTAATATTGTAGTACATTAAGAATCTCATCTTCTTCACTCAAATAGGACTGCAGATACTCTACCATTTGGCTGGCAAGATCATAAAGTATGTCGGAATGATCAACATAGGAGATATCGTTAAAATTGATTAGTTCGGTTACGATGAAATCTTCGAACTGTTGGTCCTCAAAAACAATATAATCACTTAGTAACTGTTCTCGCTCGGCGGTCCGAAGATGCTGAATGAGAATTTGTTGCTCTACTGGTTTAAGGCGACTAATGCTTGATGTATCTAACTTGAACTTTTCGAATGTGTAGTTTTTCGAGTCCTTAGGTGTTACGATTATTCGTGGAATATCAATAGTGTTTTCAATATAAAATTGCGTTACTTTCTTTACCACTTTTTCGACATTCGACTGTTTGAAAATTCCTTCCAAATGGGTCTGCTTTGGTTTAATCTTCTCAGAGGTTTGCTTGACCATTTCTTGTTGGATTTTTTCTTCTTTAAGTTTTTTAGAGTTTGGTAAGTGCTCATACCCTTCAATAACTTCCATTGTAGCACCAACTATTTCCTTTTCCTCTTCACAAAATAGAGGCCTTAGCACTACAGAATCTGGTGGCTCGATAAATTTTCCGGCCTCCGATATATTATTTTTTTTCGTGAAGATGGAATCAATTTTGGGGTGAATTTCAAAAGGGTTTTTTGGTTTATAGTCTTCATCTTTACCAATGACAATACCTGTTCGAATGATAGATTTTTGATCATTCACCTCGGAAATTATATTATCAAAATGATCATGGGCTATAATCGTCAAACGATCAACGGCCAGAACACCAACACGCTTACCATAAGGTAATCGCAAACCACGCCCGATTGATTGCTCCACCAAGGTTCGTGAATTTGCTGCACGCAATGGTACGATGGTGTAAAGGTTAGTCACATCCCAACCTTCCTTAAGCATGTTAACGTGCACAACAATCTCTGTAGGCTCATCAGGGTCTTCAACGGAAAGCAAACGTTCAACTGTTTCGTCTTTTTCTTCGCCTCGTTGAGCAGAATGAACTGTAATTACTCGGTCTTTATAGCGCCCTTCAAAGAAATCGTTAGTTTTGATAAACCCCATTATATTTTCTGCATGTTTTGTATCTTGTGCTACTACCAACATGAAAGGTTTTACGCGAGGTTTGTCGAAATTATCTGCATATATTTTCAACTCAGTTTTTACCGTCTCGTGAATACGAATGCCATCCTCAAGTTTTAACTGCTCCAACTGATCTTTCGTGTAATTCACGGCATTGAAGTTTTCACGAGTGGCTACGGCTGGCTCTTTCACATAACCATCTTCCATGGCTTTGAAGAGAGGGTAGCTGTATATGACATTCTTGAATGGAATCGTATTCTTCCCAGATTCCATCTGCGGAGTGGCTGTAAACTCAAGCCCCAGTATAGGTTTGAGTTCATTAATTGCTTTTACTCCAGCACTTGCCCGATAGCGATGCGATTCATCCATCAACAGTACGAGATCATCCAAACCAGAAAGATAATCAAAATAACTCTCACCGATATATTCAGATAGGCGCTTGATACGTGGTGATTGACCTCCTTGAACTTCACTATTTATCTTTGAGATATTGAAGATGTTGATATGAACATCTTCATTTTGACCAAACAAGTCAACCCCTCGAATACCACGGCCACTTTCATAGTTATCACCTGTGATGATTTCTGGTGGGCGAATGGCAAATTCAGAAATGCCCTGAAATACATATTTTGGTGAACCAGGTGTAAAATCTGTAATCAGTTTGTTATAAATCGTTAGGTTCGGAGCAAGAACAAAGAAGTGCTTAATACCCTTTGAAATATTCAGGTATGAGATAAACGCACCCATCAGACGAGTTTTCCCTACCCCCGTTGCCAGTGCAAAACAGAATGAGGGGAAGTCTCGTTCAAAATCTTCAATGGATGGGTATTCTGAATTGATGATTTCAAGGTGCTTCGTTAAATCATATTCTTTCTCAAGCGGGATAATCGCTGTTAATCGCGCCAGAATCTCAAGGGACTCTCGCTGTGGAGTGCGAAGAGAAAGACGACTTGCAATGTTATTAACCTGTTTGTTCATTACTATTCTTCTTCCCCGAAAAGATTGGTTACTTTGGCTTCTTCCATAGCTGCAGGCAGGTTCTGCACATTAAGCGAATAATCATCTTTGCCCCATTCGCATTTTTGAAGTACTGAATGGGGGATTTTCTTCAATGTCAAGTTGAGGTAATCTTCTGCTTTGGAACTGAAAGCTGAGCAGCAAATCAGAAGTGTACGTTTTTCTCCAACCTCTTCGGAAATTGCTTCCAATTGGGCTTGGTCTAGCGTCTGAGTGGTAACATAGATAAAATCATTTTCAGTAGAGTATCCATGCATCCAATAATTCTCTTCACTTGGTGAGTAGGTAAAGCCCATCATTTTGCACATGGATTCGGCAAGCATAGCGGCATTAAATTCATCATTAATTACCAGACGCCCCCTATGGTCTTTCTCCAGAAGGCTTGGCGCAAGGCGATAATAGCGGAAGCCACCACCACCTTTCCAATTCACGGATTGTGAGATACCTCCTTGATCTTTACCATCAATAACTTTCTTCATGCGTGGTAAGATGTGGGTATCGCAATGTTCACCCAGCTCCACCATGATCCATTTACGCCTCATCTTATGAGCTACTGCTCCAGTGGTACCAGATCCAGCGAAGGAGTCTAGCACGAGGTCACCTTCATTGGAGGCCATATATAGAATACGTTGCATCAGTTTTTCTGGTTTTGGTGTATCGAATACACTACTGTCATTAAATGGCTTTACTTCTTTCTTAGCATCTTGATTATGACCAACATCCTGATAAAGCCATATGGTCATAGAGGTGGTTCCTTGTTTAACATCCGTTAAGAATCGCTTTATTGCTGGTACGCTTTTCCCATAAGGCCCGAACCAAATACGGTTTTCAGCTATCATTGATTCAAGTTTTTCTTTGGACACACGCCAGCAATACCCCTTAGGTGGATTTACCACTCTTCCCGAGGGTGTAGTGATTGGGTAATCTGTGCTAACATTATAAGTTTTTACAGACAAGTCACCTGGCTTCCAATCGCCACGTGGATCATTATCAGGGTTTTTGTATCGCTTGTTCATCTGTTCTGTTCGGGGGAGGAGATTAGGTCTCCAAATAAATTTGTTTTTGGCATAAATCAGAATATGATCATGGTTATCACTAAGCCATTTCGCATCGTTTTGTGGTGAGTATTTCTTTTGCCAGATTGCATTACTTACAAAATTCCTACGCCCAAAAACTTCATCGCACAGTACCTTTAGGTAATGTGCCTCATTGTCATCAATCGTAATCCATAAAGAGCCATCCTCCGATAATAGCTTCCGAAGAAGCTCTATCCTATCACGCATCAAACCAAGCCAGATTGAGTGTTCAATGCTATCATCATAATGTTCAAAAGCAGAACCCGTGTTGTAAGGAGGGTCGATAAAAACACATTTCACTTTGCCTGCATATTGTTGCTCAAGGCTTTTCAGCGCCAGCAGATTATCACCAAAAATCAGCTTATTATCAAAAATATCTTTTTCGTTTACACGGTTTTCAGCAAGGTAGGATTTTTTCGAGTCTTCAAGCAGTAGGTGGGGTTCAAGCTTTGGTATTTTCTCTTTACCGATCCATGTTAGTTCTAATTTTTGTTTTTTATTCATATAACTTCTGCCTATTTATCTATTCTTTGATTTTTTTGATATTCGTAACTATCAAGTAAAAACTCACAGAATATAAACGCACAATTCACAGACAATTTTGCGTGGTGGTGTGAAGGTTTATATGACCTAGAATGGCGGTCAGCCATTATGTTACTTAATCCACTTATTCCAATAACCAGGCTATTTAAACCTGTTAATATTTGCTTCAGGGTGTCCGAAAGATCTTTTTGTGAAGGGTCTAGATTTAGAGTTTGTTTAGTGACCTTATACAGTTTTTGAAGATCTCCATCATATTTTGGAACTTCATTACCTGTCTTGCGGATAATTTCTTCTTGAAATGCCTCGACCAATGATCGAGCGTTCGTAATTGCACCGTCAAAATCACTTTTGGCAAGTTTCTCCTTGGACTTTCGTATTTGGTCATTAATGAACGCATGTGAAAGTCTAGTTAAGTTCTCGCAGTGAACAATTTGCTCATCGATTTGAAAAACTTTGTATGCAAGCATTCCCTCTTCTTGCTTTAAAATATAACCATCAAAAACAAGAAACTCATTAAGGTAATTAACAGCTTTTTCCAATGATATTTCATATGGAACAAATTGATTATCTGGAAAGATGAAGTCACGAGGGTCAACACTTGATTCTACAATTTGTTTTAAGATATTAGTACCATTATAACTTCTAATGCACTCTTTCGTATAGTTTTCACGTACAGGAAACCCTTCACCATATTTATCTTCTCTTCCAAATTCATTAAAAAACTTAATTAACATTGGACCACTGCGATAGGATGTATACCCGGTATCGCCATTAATTATTTCTTGTAGCGCTGAAATAGATTTACTTGAAAGCTTCATTATTCGAGACTCCAATGAACATTGAACATACCTATGAACTCAAAGCTAGTACCCGTAATTAGTATTTCAATTTGTTTGATTAGTGAGTCGTAATTTTTTGAGCTAGCAGGTGAGTTTTATAGCTTATGCTAAATCTTTGGGAATGCTGCATCGATTTGACTTCTTTTGCAACCATTCAAGTGGTCAATTTAATTCAGTTTCTTAGTGAAATAAATATGAGTATCAAATTCCACGCTTTTGGGTAAATCTCCTGTATGTGAGCAAATGATCGTCTTTGCAAATTAGATATGTGGATTTTATCACACTGTCTTTCAGTGATGGATAGGGAATGCAATGACAACTTATTTTCGATTATTTATCACAAATTTGAACTTTCTTGTAATGTAAAATTAAGAGAATTTGTGACACTTCGTTAAAATGTATTATTTACAAAGCTAGACAACCTGTATCTTTTTCCCATAAGGTATCGATTTTGTCTTTAAACCTATTCTCATAAAGGAACTAAAATAGCCAAATTTATTTTGATAAAAACTAACCCGTTTTCAGCAATCGATCCTGATAACTCAGGTTTTTCTTGATAACCTGGCTGCGCCAAAGCCATTCAGGTTGTCGTGCAGCAAGCAGATCGTCTATTTCAATTTCATCAAATCCGCTTAATCTGGCCATCCTGTATTGATCGGCAATAAGATATCCCTGTGCCCTCAGAACTCCTTGATAGCCCAATTGCCTCAATCTTTTGGCCATGCTGAAACCCCTGCCATCGTTAAAATCCGGAAAGGGAATTCTGATCAATTCAAGCCAACAGAAAAAAGGCTGAAGTTCGTCTGGATTCTCATCGTTGTTCAGGTCAAGCCTGACCGGATTTTCAACGCCCTTTCTCAAGGTCTCCAGGGTTATGAAATCTTCTTGCCTCAAACGGTCTTGGTCAAAGCCATAATCTCGAACAATTTTACTCAATGTTCTACCCTCTCTTTGTGTTTGGTCTTCAAATGAGGATACAGTGCCTCCTTGAAGGGGTCCATACCCAGCCGGTTATAACAATTATAAAAGGTTTCCTCGGGTGATTCCCTTAGTTTCAGGTAGGATTTCAACAATCGTTCGAGGGCAGGAATGAGCTCTTCGGAAGAAAAACCTGGACCAACCCTTGTTCCGATATGTGCATCCTCGGTGGCATTGCCACCAAGGGTAATCTGATAATTCTCCACTCCTGCCTTATCCAGACCAAGAATGCCTATGTGTCCTACATGATGATGACCACAGGCATTGATACAACCTGAAATCTTGATTTTCAGCGGGCCAATTTCCTGTTCCAATTGCAAATGGTCAAATCGCTTGGCAATATCCTGGGCGATGGGAATCGAGCGGGCCGTAGCCAAGGCACAATAGTCCATACCCGGGCAGGCGATAATATCCGACAGCAGACCAAGGTTGGGAGTAGCCAGCCCGGCTTTACTCAATTCATCGTAAATTTCTGGAATGTGGGCCTTGGGAACATGCGGGAGTACAATGTTCTGCTCATGACTCACCCGCAGTTCATCATGTGCATATTTTTCCCCAAGATTGGCCATGACCCTCATATGGTCAGCAGTCGCATCACCTGGCGTTCCACCTACAGGCTTCAATGAAACGGTAACTATTCCGTACTCGGGAACCTTGTGTCGGGCAACATTGTTCTTTACCCACTCCCTGAATTCAGGGTCATGGGCGATCCGAGATACATAGTCATCAACCGACAATCTGTCGTATTCAGGAGGTGAAAAATCCCGTTCAATGGTTTGGAGCAAGTCAGGATTGACTCCCGGAAACTCTGACTTGCGAGATACAAATTCCTTTTCGATTTGTGTTTTCAATTCCTCAATACCTGTTTCATGGACAAGGATCTTGATACGGGCTTTGTATTTGTTGTCTCTTCTACCACTAAGATTGTAAACCCTTAATATTGCCTCAACATAGGGCAACAGGTCCTCCTTGGGGAGAAATTCCCTCACAACCTTTCCTATCATGGGGGTCCTGCCTAGACCACCTCCGATCAATACTTCGTATCCTTTTCTTCCCTCGGCATCCCTTATGGTTCTGAGGCCAATGTCATGAGCACGGGTAACTGCCCTGTCATTTGGCGAGCCGGTGACGGCAATCTTGAACTTTCTTGGCAGATATTGGAACTCCGGATGGTCCGTTGACCATTGCCTCAACAGTTCCGCTGTCATGCGGGCGTCTTCAATTTCATCACGGGCAGCACCGGCAAAATGGTCTGCAGTCACGTTCCTTATACAGTTGCCGGACGTTTGTATGGCATGCATCGAGACATCAGCTAGGGCATCCAAGATATCTGGTACATCCTTGAGCTTGGGCCAGTTGAATTGAATATTCTGGCGAGTGGTGAAATGGCCGTAGCCTTTGTCCCATTTTTCAGCGATCATGGCCAGTTGTCGCATCTGTTTGCTGTTCAAGGTTCCATAGGGTATGGCAACCCTGAGCATATACGCATGAAGTTGCAGGTAAAGTCCGTTTTTCAGTCTTAGGGGTTTGAATTCCTCTTCGGTCAAGGTTCCGGACAGCCGTCTCTCAACCTGATCCCTGAATTCCTCTACCCGTGTACGGACAAAGTCATGATCAAATTCATTGTAATTATACATCTAGGCTCCAGCTTGTTTTCCATGAAAATAATTGGATGGTCCGAGGGTTCTGAATTGTTCCCTGAAATGAACAGGTTCAGGCCGACCTTCCGAATCAAGTTTGGCATCAGCGAGATAGGCACCCACGTGAATATTCCTTTGCTTGTCGGCTTCGGCAAGTTTGGCATCAGCCGTCTCTGGGTCAAGGAAGACAGCAGCCTGGGCAATGTTTCTAACCCATTTTCCGTTTTCGGAGAAATAAATCACATCGCCTTCAAGCAAGTGGTTGGAGGTAATAACCTTGGGTAAGTATTTCCTGGCCATCAGTTTTCCCTCAATGCCATACCGGATTCTACTGAGGCAAGCTCTCCAATTAGGTTGTTGGAATTCTGTTTCCTCAATCCTTCGTTGTTTTTTGGTTGTCTGGGGTGAATTGAACTTAAATTGACACCGTTTTTCCATCTTGATCGGTCATCAAGGAATACCGAAAGCAGATCCCCGGACCTTTCCCTCGTACTTTTTGTCTTGATTGGCGAAACACCTGGTACGAATTCGAATTTTATACCCAAATCCTCTATTTCAGTCATTTCTGAACCAAGCGATTCCCACATCTGGAAGGAATTGGAACCTAACTGCAGTATCGTTTCACCATGAGAAAATTCCTGGCAAATTGATGCAATTATCTGTTGTCGAGATTGACCATCAAGCTCGGTTCTCTGGTCTAGGTCAACGAGTATTGCTTCCCGTCGTGCCAACTCAAGTATAAATTTGGAAATTTGGCTGTCATAAAAAACCACATCGGCATTTTCAATCAGTCTTCGGGCCTTGACCGTAAGTAAATCGGGGCTAGTGGTACTGGATTCCACAAAATAATAAACACTTTGCTCTTCCTGGACAGGATCATAGTTTTCGAGAGTTTCTTCCAGATTTTCGAGAAGTTCTCCCTCTGGTATTTCCAGAATCTTTTTGGTCAGTATCCTTTCAAAGTACGAGGACCAGAAAGACCTGATTTGAAGGCTTGATAGTTTTGAAGCCACCCTTTCCCTGAATGTTGTACTGATTTTTGCTACCCTGCCAATTGATTCCGGAAGCAAATCTTCAACCCTTGCCTTTATCTTGCGTGCCAATACAGGCGCTGTTCCTTCCGTACCGATGGCTACGGTTATTGGATCCCTGTCAACAATGGCTGGGGTTATGAATTGACTGAGTTGGAGGTTGTCAACGATATTGACCAAAACACCCTTTGCTTCACCCAAAGCCAATACTTTCCGATCCTCTTTGGGATTGTTGTTGGCACCGTAAAGGAGTACACATCCCTGCAAATCATCTGACTTTATCTCCCGATCATGGAAACTAAGCTTGCCCCGGTTGTGCCAGTTGATAACATCTGGAGCCGGCTTCTTGCCGAATACCTCAATCCGGGCATCGGTTTTCAACAGCAATCTTATTTTTGGAACCGCTGTTTCGCCTGCACCGGAGATTGCTACCTTTTTTTCAGCCAAATCTAAAAACAAGGGAAAATACTTCATTTGCTCACTTCCTAGAGAACAGAAAAGGTTTAGGGTGAGTGAATTAGGAAATTATTTTATTATTTTCAAGAAATATAAACATCTGAAAAACAATGTTCTATAATCATGACAATTTAGAAAAAATGTTTTGGAGTTTACCTATTCTCAAAATAGGTGTTCAACTGGTTTGATTGAATTTAGGAGTTCAATCATCACCAAGACATAAGTGAATCAGTGGTTGGTCTCTATTGTAATCTTAATTCATCATTGGACTTGAGCAAACCGGGGACTTGACTGGGAATGTCTGCCACCTGTATTCCGTTTTTTTCCAGATAACTCCGTTTTGCCTTGTAACTGCCCGAGTTCCCTGATACGATGGCGCCTGCATGCCCCATCTTTTTACCCTCCGGGGAGCTCTTCCCGGCAATGAATGCAACAACCGGTTTGTCAATGGTCCTGGCAAATTCAGATGCTTCTTCCTCTGCCATACCACCGATTTCTCCGCAAATCACAATCGCTTTGGTTTTTTCATCCTCATAGAGGTGTTTCAAGGCCTCCCTGGTATCAGTACCGATAATAGGATCGCCTCCGATACCATAAAAGGTAGATTGGCCGAAACCACTCTGGACAAGGTTCAGGCAGACCAGGGTTCCCAGACTTCCCGATCTGGATATAACTCCAATGGAACCTTCCTTGAAAACCTTGTTGTTAAACCCCGGCATGATACCTGCGAAAGCCTCACCCGGTGTCACCATTCCAGCAGTATTTGGACCGATGATTTGAGTCCCGTTCAAACGGGCAATGGTTATCATTTCCATGACATCCTGAACCGGAATATGCTCGGTTAGACAAATAATAACCTTTGCTCCGGCTTCACAGGCATCCCTGGTAGCCTGCTTGCAGGCAGCTGGGGGTACAAAAAACAAGGCTGTATGAAAATCCAGATCTCGGGCTGCATGGCTTGCAGAAGCATAAACCGGTAAACCCAAATGATCCTGTCCAGCTTTGCGAGGGTTAACACCCCCGACCACATTTGTGCCATATTTGATCATTTCGGCTCCCCAGAAGGTTCCCTGCTTTCCAGTTATGCCAAATATCAGGACACGATGTTGCTTTCTTAATATCATTCTTGATCTCTAACCCGCTGCTTCCACAGCCTTGATAACAGCATCATCCATTAAATCATAAGGCTCCAGATTCAACTCTTCCCTGACCATGGCAATTGCTTCAAGATAACCGGTTCCATTTATCGAAAAGAACACCGGTATGTCCGGTTCGAGTTCTTTCCATGCCTTCACGATTCCTTCGGTCATGACATCTGTTCGTGCGAATGCTCCACAAAAATTGACCAGAATGGATTTAACATTGGGATTTTGCAACAGTATTTCCAAAGCCTCCCTGCTTTTGGTATAGGCCTCACCACCTATTTCAAGGAAATTGGCTGGTTTTCCACCGAAATATGTTATGGCATCCATCGAGGTCATGGTAAGTCCGGCGCCATTGGCGATAACCCCAACATTGCCTTCAAGTTCTATGTATTTGAGACCACTACGGGAAGCTCTCATTTCCAGTTCGGTTTGAATTTCAGGTGCAATTTCCCCTTCAAGTTGCTCCTGCCGATAAATTGATGAATCATCCAGAATGAACTTGCAATCAAGGGCAATGATGTCTCCATCACTGGTTATCACCAGAGGGTTTATTTCAAGGAGTTCGGCATCATTCGAACGATAGACCTGATACAACAACTGAATGGTATCAAGCATTTTATCGGATACAAGCGGCAGGTGACCGATGGTTTCCTTGAGAAACTCCCTAGAAATCGAATCCCCGAAGGGAATGGGTTTAAAAATCATCTGACTCGGGTCCTGCTGGGATATTTCTTCGACATCCATCCCTCCCATGGTTGAAAACACCAGCATTGGTCCTTTGGTACGGGTGTCATTCATTATGGCCACATAACATTCCGTAGCTATATCGGCTACTTCCTCTAGTAGGATTTGCTTGACTTCATGGCTGGCAATATCCATTCCAAACATTGACCCGGCTAGGTTTGTCGCTTCCTCAAGACTATCTGCCTTGCGAATGCCTCCCGACTTGCCCCTTTTCCCGGTTGGTACCTGGGCTTTTAAGACACAGGGTCCTATTTCCCGGAATGCGGTTGCGACTTCATCAACCGTGGTGGCAAGTTTGCCCTTTGGAACCTTGATTCCAGCACTTGCCAATAATTTCTTGCCGCTGAATTCACATAGATTGGCCATTTTACTATCCAGCTCCGAGGGTTTTCCAGAGAGGGCCAAACAGCTCTTCCTCTTTTGGTTTGTCAGGTTCAATTGTTGTCACGAGATGAGTTATATTGATAAAATGCCGGTAGTTCAGATTTTCCGATATTGTATTTCCGGCCCAAGTTCCTCCCCCCATCGAAAGGGTGAACGGCAAACTGTTGTCAAAACCTCCCCCATTGCCAAAGGTATGGGCTTGATTGACCAGAACCCTTACGACATCAGTGGTTTCGGCAACCTTGCTGGCATTCTCAGGATTGGCTGTATGAATGCCCACCGAATGGCCCTTGCCCTTAACCTCCAGAATCTCCCTGGTTATCTCCAGCGCATCTTCAAAGTCCTTGGCTCGGTAAATGGTCAGTACAAGTGATAGTTTCTCATCGGCAAATCCTCCCTTGCTACCAACAGTCTCTTCCTCAACCATGAAAAACTTGCTGTTTCTGGCTGCAGGTGGCAAATCAAAAACCTCGGCGGCAATACGGGCATCCTTGGCAATTACCTTTCTGTTCAGTACTCCATTTACCCATAATTTCCCTTCTACCTTCGTCTTCTCTGTGGGCGAGCACAACCATCCGCCTGCCCGAACCAGTGAATCCATTGCCTTCTCATAAACACTATCCAGAATTACCACGGCGTTTTCCGAGGAACAGGATGTTGCATTATCGAAAATCTTGGACATGGTTATTTTTTGGGCGGCATCATCCAAATCAGCTGAATCATCAATGATGACCGGTACATTCCCTGCTCCAACACCAATGGATACTGTACCCGAACGCATGGCTCGTGACACATTGTTTTGTGAACCCGTTACAACTGCCAGATCCACTTTTTCAATCAGCAACTGCGTTGCTTCTTTGTTCACCGGATGGGAAAGCACCTGGACAAGATCCTGGGGATAACCCAAACTCCTCAACTCAGCACGCATGAACTCGACTGTTTTGGCAGAGGTGCCATATCCTGCAGGAGAGGGTGCAATTACGACCGCATTACCCCCCTTGACAGCCATCATTGCCTTGTTGGCTGGCGTGGCTGATGGATTTGTTGAAGGACATATGGCTCCCACAACACCCACAGGTTTGCCATACTTTACAATGCCTTGTTCCAGATTGCTCTCGATAATCCCAACCGTTTTTGCCCGAAGGAGGTCCCTGAGGGTACCAAAGGTTTTACGGGTATTTTTCATAACCTTGGAATCAACATTTCCCAAACCGGTATCCCGTACCGCCATCTCGGCCAAGAGTCGGGCATGCTCCGGTTGGTAGATGGCCCAGGCCAAAGCCCTGACCGCCATGTCAACCTGGTCCTGATCCGCCTTTCGGAAAAGGTCCATTGCCTCTCTACTCCGGTTTATAAGAGAATCAATCTGATCTTCCAAATCTTTTTCCATGTGGGTCAATGAAATTCGCTAATTGTCTGTACGCTTGATTGCCGACTGGGGACTGCGTGAAGTCCTGATTTCTGTCCAAATGGAAGAGATTATGGCCAGACCTCCCAATGCAAGGAGTATTCCCGAGATGGGTCGGCTGAAAAAACCCATGAAATCGTAGTTCATGAGCTGCATTGATTTGGAAAAGGCCGATTCACCCAAATTACCCAGAATCAAGCCAAGAATTATGCCGGCCGGTGAATAACCGGTCGAGCGCATGAAATAGCCCAAAATTCCAGCAAAAAACATGATCCATACATCAATCATCAGGTTTCGGAGGGCATAAGCACCAACCGTTGCGAGCAACAGAATTATCGGGGCCAGATACCGGAAGGGAATACGCAAGACATGAACGACCGTCTTGGTTTGAATCCAGCCCAGCATGACGATCAAAAGGTTGGCCCAGAACATGGCTGCAAAGGTGATCCAGACAAGATCGTTTGAATTCATGAAAATCAATGGTCCTGGTTCCATTCCATGGATTTGGAATATCCCCAAGATCATGGCTGTTAGGGCACCGCCCGGCAAACCCAAGGCCAGAAGTGGTATCATGGCTGCACCGGTTGCTGCATTGTTGGCGGTTTCGGAAGCTACCACACCTTCCATTTCACCTTTGCCAAAATAAGCTTTGCGGGAAGACCATTTTTGCGCTTGGCTGTAACCCAGAAAAGCGGCTAGTGTTGCCCCTATGCCTGGCAGTATACCAGCGAAGAAACCGATAAAAATTGATCTTACCATGGTATAGCGGACTTTCCAGAACTCAACAATCGAGGGGAATTCCATGGAAGCCTTCATCCGTTGCCTTGTACCCGAGGATATAGCCGTTGCCTGAACCAATACCTCCGAAACAGCGAAGAACCCTAGAATCATCGGAATAAAATGCAATCCGGCGGATAGATAATAGGATTTATACTCCCAATTCAAAATCGACCATTCGCTAAAGCGTGGAATACCCCCAACCGGATCAGTACCAATGGTTGCAAGCAACAAACCGGCAAAAACCGAGAGCCACCCTTTCCAAAGATTGGCTGATCCAATGGAAGCGGAAACCGCCAGACCAAAAAAGATCAGGGCAAAAATTTCTTGTGATCCAAACGCCCTTATGGCCCAGTTGGCTATGGGGCCAGTTGCCGACATCATTAACAGTGCTGAACAAACCCCGCCAATCGCCGAACAGCACACTGCAGCCCCAATGGCCTTGCCAGCCATCCCCTTAACTGTCATCGGATAACCGTCAAAACAGGTGGGTGCATTCTCCGGTGCACCGGGAATATTGAACAGTATTGCCGTGATGGCTCCACCAAATACACCTGAGCAATAAATTACCGAGTAAAGCATGACTGCATGCGTGGGTTCCATGGAAATGGTGAAGGGAAGTATAACGGCCCCAAGGGTAAGCATGTTTACCCCGGGTATGGCACCAAAAAACATTCCTCCCAACAAACCCAGTACAAATATGAAAAGGGCTTCCAAATCCCCGAAAAGCATCCAGGTTCCAGTAATGAAATGTTCCATGACCCTTACATCCCTATCCTGGCAACAACAATAATCCAGTTGTTGAAGTCATAAAAGAAATCCCATCTCCCAACAGGAAGGGCGACATAAAAGAAACGGGTAAACACAACCAGAAGCAATAGGTAAGTAACTGCCGTTATCCCCAACAAAGCCTTGATTGATCTGACCTTGAGCAACAACATCAAGGAGATAATGAAAATCGGAGTGATAAAATAGATTCCCATTCTCGGAGCAAAATAAAGATAAACAAAGGGAAGCAGAAAAATTGCTATATTTGTTAATCTGGTTTCCCTGCTGATCTTGGATTCTACCTTTGCTTCTGTATCGGCTCCCTCTATAGAATCAGCATCCTCCTCGCCTGCTCTGAGGTGCCAAAGCTGGAAAATAAATTGTAGTGTAGCACCCACTCCTAGAGCCAATGTAATGGTAATTGGCCAACCATCGGCATCAAATTTGTAAGCTGCTATTTCCTGACTGAAATTATCAACCTGCGAGAGGGCGATCAATACCAATAACATCCACATGAGCCATTCGGCTGCAGGTTTGAAATAGACATTCCTGTTGAGGTAAGACATTCTACTCTTGATCCATCCTTGGTTTCGCAATCAAGGAATAAGGGAGGGTAGTTTTACCCTCCCTTACAACCTGTTTTTTAATTACCAATACCAAGTATCTTGTACATGTCCTGGTAAGTCTTGACAGCATCATTTATGAGTGCAATACTGCCTTCAGTATCCCTGAAACTGTCAATGAGGTGCATATATTTGCTGCGGTTGAATTCCTGATAATCATCGGTATTGAATCCAACAGCACAAGCCTCTGAAAGAAATGCTACGATTTCATCAGGCACACCATTCTTGACATAAAAGCCTCGGAACCTTGTCAGGGCCTCAAAATCAGCACCAACTTCCTTGTGGGT
The DNA here is from genome assembly GCA_009842205.1 of Paracoccaceae bacterium. Classification (GTDB taxonomy): domain Bacteria; phylum Pseudomonadota; class Alphaproteobacteria; order Rhodobacterales; family Rhodobacteraceae; genus MPNP01. Next base: position 15,925 of record VYFX01000069.1, read on the forward strand.
AGGTACATCGGCAAAAGCAGAAGGTCGTTCGCCGAAGATGGTCAGGATTGGTTTCATTTCTCCTGAATCGAGGAAACTTCTGACATCACCCGGTTGTTCAAAAAGGACATCAACATGACCGCCAATCAAAGCACCATAGCGTTCGGCTGGTTTATCAAAGGCAATCTGGTTTACCTCTATTCCCAATGCCGACTGGAGCTGGTCCATGACAACAAGTTCCATGGAACCAATCTTGCCGAGATTAGCCATGGAAACCGCCCCTGGATTGGCTTTGGCGTGGGCTTCGAAACTTGCCCAATCGGTAAACCTGTCCTCATCTCCCCTGATATATATCTGACTGAAGGTAATTTGGGTCATGCACAAGGGAATCCAATCAACGGCCGGATTCTCCGAAATATCCCCTGCTGCATAAGCTGAAATGGCATTGTCAATATGTTCGAGTACGGTATATCCATCAGCTGGAGCAAGCATGAAATCGGGTATGGCAGATGTTCCACCACCCCCTGGCTTGTTGACAACCTGGAAATCCAATCCTGCTACTTCACCCATGGCCTTGGCCATGGCTCTGGCCAATTGATCTGAACCACCGCCCGATCCAAAGGGTACGATCATCGTCAGGGGCCTTTTACCAAAACCATCTGGAGGAGTGACCATTGTATCGGCATGGGAAGCAACACTCCCCATAAGAAACAACCCCAAACAATAGGCTGCAATGTGTTTAATTCTCATTTTAATTCTCCCAAGAAAATAATTTCTGATAGTATAAAGTGTTGTTACCAAAATTATAAAAATCAACAAGCAAGTTAGATTTTGGAAAAAAACTCTTTCGCTCCAACAATTTGTATGACAACAAGACTGAATCCGTAATTTATATTTGATCATCTAATGAAATGATACCGGTTTGCTGTGAATGTGATTGGACCAATCTATACGAATTGTGAGATTATCGCCTGACCAGATATCGGCCGATTCCTGAAGTAGAGACTTCCAAAATCATATTCCGACTAAAGTCGGTATAAGAACTCCCCTTCTAGAACAGATTGAGGATCAATAATCCTGAATTATTCCAAATGCTTGCAACCAATTTTAAGATTTAACAGACGTTTATCCCTGAGTTTGCTCTGGTTGCTTGATTGTCTAGTCGTAAATCAATTTTATAGAGGCTGAATTATGCCACATCCAATACGACCTCCTGCCCCACCAATAGGTTGTGTCATATGATCGTCGGGATTCTCGTGAATGATTACTGCTGATCCATCCTCGTCAAGCAGCGCTGGCATGGCGTTGCCAGAAACCGAAATTCGGGTGGTAAAGAATTCCGCGCGGGCTGAGCCATCACTTGCAGCATATAGATTTGGTAGATCCCCATTATCCGGTCCTTCAGGATTCTTAAGGCCATGTTTGGCATGGTCTGGATTAATGTGACCTCCAGCTGCCTTGAAATCCGGATTGCATGAACCCACTGCGTGCAGGTGTATGCCATGACCTCCGGGTGATATTCCCGAAACCTCAACATAAACAAGCACCCCATTTGGAGTCTCTTCAAAGGTGACCATCCCAATAACCGCACCTTCAGTATCAATTATCTCGGCTGATGCCATATCTGCCGCCTTGGCTATAGGCGCTGCAAAAATAACTACTAACGTGGTGAAAACTAAAAATGCGTTATTCCCTTTAGTTTTGGGAATCAATTCATCTGTCCAGGAAAATAGTTTGAGGAGTACTTTTTTGCCGTAGTAGCTAAAGGAATTCCAATTTCGAACGAGACCGGCCATTTTTCACTCCTTAGGTGGAAATTATTTCAGATTTCGAGAATAACAAAAATTGTTTCAAATCTGAAGATTTTTTAACCTAATTTCAGGGCTATTGCATTTGAAATTGCTGGGTTATAGCCTTTCTAGTGGGAATTCTTTGCTCTCAGTTGAAAATTAGTTGGGTAAAATCTGTTTTCAGGTGACAGGGTAAATATTTCAATCCCCGTGGAAGTTACACCAATTGTATGTTCGAATTGGGCTGAAAGGGATCTGTCCCGGGTAACTGCTGTCCAACCATCGGGAAGGAGTCTTGTCCCGGGTCGGCCCAGATTGATCATTGGTTCGACAGTGAAAAACATTCCCTCTTCAAAAACAGGTCCGGTTCCAGGTCGGCCAAAATGGAGAACATTGGGCTCTGCATGAAACGACCTCCCGATACCATGACCGCAAAAATCCCTCACCACCGACATGCGGTGACTATGGGCAAATTGCTGGATTGTCCACCCCAAATCACCAAAGGTTTTGCCAGGCCGAATTGAGTCCAGACCGATCATCAAGGCATCATGGGCAACCTGAATCAAACGGAGTGCCCTGATACTTGGCTTGCCGGCAATATACATCCTTGAGCTGTCCCCAAACCAGCCATCCTTGATAATGGTAACATCAATATTCAGAATGTCACCTGACACCAAGGATTTTTTGCCAGGTATACCGTGACATACCACATGGTTGACAGATATACATGAAGCATGTTGATATCCCCGATATCCCATTGTAGCTGATTCAACCCCGAATTCCTCGATCTTTTCAATGATGAAATGTTCTAGATCTATGGTCCTTACTCCCGGTTCAACCTGATCGCACAAATCGTCAAGTATTTTGGCTGCAACCTGCCCCGCCTTGGCCATTTCTACAAAATCCTGCTTCTCGTGCAGTACAATGCTGTCCTTATTTAACTTTTTTTTGCCAAAAAATTGCATCAGGTCATTTCCCAATTCGAATCAATAACAATGGGCTTATACCCAAAAAGTCATAATGTAGGATTATATCAGTAAATTATGAGGGTTCGGTTCTACTGCTTGACGCGTAAACCGGCTTCATCGAAGAAATGTAATTTGTCTTCCTGGAAAGTCAAACTGCATACCTCGTTAATTTCAAGGGAAACTCCTCCGGGAACTCTCACCGTAAGAGTGCCACAATCACCACAATCAAAAACAACGAATGTATCGGCACCCAAAAATTCAATCAAATCAACCAATCCATCACAATTCCCTTCACCTGACTTGCCAATGCTGATATGTTCAGGTCTTATCCCCAACTTGTTGGCTGTTCTAGAACCAGTAAACGCACCACTGTAACCATTGAGCAAGGTATAAGTGTCCGCATTGGTTGTACAGTCCAGAAGATTCATCTTAGGACTGCCGATAAACTGGGCAACAAAAATATTTTCCGGCTCTTCATACAAATCCTTGGGTTTACCGACCTGGGCAATTTGACCCAACTCCAGAACTACAATCCGGTCGGCAAGTGTCATAGCTTCAACCTGGTCATGCGTTACATAAATCATCGTTCGGGACAGGTTTCGATGAAGTTTGGCTATTTCATATCGCATTTCAACTCGCAAAGCGGCATCCAGATTGGACAAGGGTTCATCAAACAGAAATGCCGTGGGATCACGAACAATGGAACGGCCAATGGCCACACGTTGTCGCTGGCCACCTGAAAGGTCCTTGGGACGTCTTTCATAAAAATCGGACAGTTTCAGAATTTTTGCCGCTTCGGAAACCTTTTCATCAATTTCCTCCTTGGGGTGGCCTGCTGTCTTGAGTGCAAATCCCATATTGTCCTTGACTGACATGTGGGGATAAAGTGCATAGGACTGAAAAACCATGGATAACCCTCTTTTTGAGGGGGGTTGGTCTGTAACATTCTCGCCATCAATCAGGATAGACCCCCTTGAGGTATCCTCCAATCCTCCGATCATTCTAAGCAAGGTTGATTTACCGCATCCGGAGGGACCCACGAAAACGATAAACTCACCTTCGTCTATGGTAAGATCAATTCCCTTAATGACCTGTATTTCGCCGAACCATTTTTCGGCTTTCTTCAACTCTATCGCACCCATCAGTCCTTCCCTGCCCAAACCAGCCAAACCACAGCAGTCCATGTAAAGGATTGACCACCCTTTGGTTCGCCGGTTATTGGATCAAAATATTCTGAAAAACCACCCTTCAACATCATTTCTCTTGTTCGTCGCCTCAATTCCACTCCCTCGGGATGACCCATTTCCTCCAATCCCTTGCCTATGAGGAAATTCACGATGGCCCAGGTTGGACCCCGCCAATATCGTCCACGGTCGAATTTGGAACTGCCGGGATCGTGGCTGGCAACACCAAAGGGAATACTGGACAATTGATTCTTCAGTTTCCGAAGCATTTCCCCGGAGTGATGACCCGCATACCAGTTCAGAAACGAAGCATTGGTCAAACTTCCCGAAAATTCCTGTGTTCGTGTATTTCTGGCATCAAAATAACCTTCTTCCTCATTCCAGATATATGTCAACCCGTCTTCCATGGATTGGATATCCTTTGCCAGTTCCAAAGTATCATATCCGAATTGATCACCAATATGTTGTAAATCCCTGGCCGCACGCAAAGCCATGAAGGTCAATCCCGGATCAGCAATTCGAAAGGGGTTCAGGTCTTTCAGCTTGTACTCATCCCATGCATTTGTCTTGCCGATCGAAACAAGATACAGGTATCTGTCATAATCAAATTTCCCGGGTCGCATGGAACTGTCCACCATGGAAGTGTCTTTTCGTGTATAGGGTTTGAGGCCGATTGGTTCAATTGATTGCATAAGAGCATCCCAGTCAGGAGCATTATCCCTTCCGGATTCCCATGGATGGGTTGAAATTATTGCACCCTCGTAGCTTCGATGAGAAACAAACCATTTATGCCATGCCAGCATTTTGGGGTATAGTTCCTTGATCCTTTGTTCACCCAACACGGGATCTCTTTCATAGATCAGCCTTGCCATTGTTGATGCCAATGGAGGTTGGCTTATGCCGGAAGACGGTATAGTACCCTGGTTTCCACCCCAGACATCCGGTCCAGGAAAATAGTCCACACTGTGTTTGTGAAAGATAATGTGGGGAACCATGCCATTTGGCCACTGACCGGAAAAAAGCGTTTCCAACTCAAGCCATGCCCTGGGTACATCAAATTCCGCAAACCCCAGAGCTGCCATGGCACTGTCCCAATTCCACTGATGTGGGTAAAGACCCTTGGTCGGAATGGTATAACTGCCTTGGTCATTGGCCATTATAATGTCCCTGGCCTGTTGATCTATGTCACCATTCAACAACATGATTATCCCTTTACCGATCCAGCTGTGAGACCCCTGGTCATGAACCTTTCCAAAGCCATGAAAATCGTGATGATGGGTACGGTGGAGACAACGGCACCCGCCATCAGATGCTGACGGGGAATTTCCGAAGAATTGAGCATGGCGACACCTCTGGTCAGGGTGAATATTTTTGGATCATCCAACAACATGAAAGCCAAAAGGAATTCGTTCCAGGCAATCATGAACACATACAGCGATACCGAGGCCATGGCCGGAAGACTCAAGGGCAAGGTTATTTTCCAAATCACCACCAGTCGGGACAAGCCATCCATCAATCCAGCCTCCTCGACTTCGGTGGGCAAGCCCCGAAAATAACCCTGCAGCATGTAAAGGGAGACAGGTATGGTAGTTACCGGATAAATCAAAATGATGCCAATTATTGTATTCCTGAGACCCGTTGTGGAAAAAACAACATAGATTGGGAGGGCAAGGACGATCATCGGCACCATGTAAATCAACAATATGGAACGGGAAAGGGCCCCTTGGCCGGCAAACCGGAATCTGGCAATGGCATACGCCCCGGGCACACTGAACAACAATGTGATTACAACCGTCGTGATCGAAACAACGAAACTGGTTATCATGTAGGTTCCAAAGTTGAAATCATTAAACAACTCGAAATAGCTACGCAGCAATCCCCATCCCTTTTCGAACTCCAGGGAAAAATCCAGGGGGTTGAGCAAAAGGGCCTGTTGGGATTTAAGACTGGTCATGACCATGACATAAAAAGGAATCAGTACAATGGCTGTAAAGAAAACCATGCCCGACCCGGTCAGAAAACGAATGACACATTCCTCAAATTCATGTCTGGTCAAATTGCCCCAAGGACAATCCGTCAGGTATTTGACCAGAGCCCATCCCGTACCAATACTGAACAACAATGAACTTATTCCCTGCATGCTCAATGGAATGCTATCTCCATAAGCCAGTGGACCCAAACCCACAAATGGCAGAATTATGGCAACCAGAAAGGCTGCCGGTATGACTATCAAATGGTTTTGGAATCGAACCGCCAACAAGCCCAGAAGCAAACCCGACAGAATGCTGCCCCATAATGTGGGCAAATAGGCACCACCTGTTGCAAATGCCATAAGTATGGAGACTGAAGTGGAAACCACCAAAGTCCAGAATATGCCAATTAAAGGCCCTGTGATGTACCCATAATACAAACGCTTCATAAGCCTTCCTCCTGGCTGATGAAACGGAAAAAGAAAAAGCTGAACAACAAGAGAAACAGCATGATGATTACGGCAACAGCCGCACCGGCACCTATGTTTGATATGCCGAAGGCCTGTTCATAAACATTGACTGTCAAGGTTCTTGTTCCCGCATTACCTCCGGTTAAAAGGAAAATGTCATCAAACTTGTTGAAGGTCCATATAAACCTCAACAGGAATAAAATGCTCAGGATCCCTAGCAATTGGGGAATGCTCAGGTACCAGAATTTCTGGAATGGAGACGCTCCGTCCATATCTGCAGCTTCATACATGTCAAAATCAATGGCCTGCATGCGGGCAAGTATAAACAGGAAGGAAAGTGGGAAATAACGCCAAACCTCGAACAGGGTTACCATGATCAGGGCCAATGGTCTTTGTCCGAAGAAATTGATGGCTTCCTCGGTTAAACCCATCTGCACAATCAGGGTGTTTATGGACCCCGAAAACGGATCCAGCAAATTTATCCAAGTAAAAGCTACGGCAATGACTGGCGCTACATAAGGGAAAAGGAAAAATCCCCGGAGTATGCCCTGACCCCGGAAACTGATGTTGAGCAACAAGGCTGCAAACAAACCGAAGACGAGCGCACCCACCGTCCCGAAGAATGTATAGAATAAGGTGGTCCAGAGGACCGTGAAAAATTCCTTTTGGTCAAACAGTTTCCTGAAATTGTCAAAGGTAAATTCGGTGTTGGTCAAAACACTGTCGGCATCTCCCCTCACCCTTGGCTGGCTTTCTTCTGCCAAATCTTCTGCAACATCGGGAGACACTGTAATTGTTGCCGGAATACTGAACCTTTCCCTGAATCCTCCTTCTATATCACCGAAATCACAGTCCAGATTACTTCCCTGGGACAGTGAGCAGCTTTCGGGCAGTTCCAATAACTCAATCTCGGAAGGTACTATGTCTGTAAAACCCGCATCGGCAATTGATGCTTCCTGCGATGAGTTTCGTACCCGATATTCGATTTCGTGTACTTCATCCCCGGTTCGAAAATTTTCCCGGATGACCAGGGTTGTTGGTCGCAAATCGCCAAGATCAATTGGCTTTACGCTAATCCAGACAATGGCAAATAGTGGTAGAATTACAACCAGTGATACAATTATCACTGTGGGCAAAAGCATTAGCCAGGCAAATCTGGCATCTCTTTGGGCTAGTTTTCCTCGCCCTTTAGGTGGTTCCATCAAATTCCAAATAATTTACATGATGGCAGCGGGGTTCAACCCGCTGCCAGAAAGGATTTTAGTTTATTGAAGCCAATTCACTGTTAAGTGCAGCCACGGTTGCAGCGGCATCCATGTTGCCATCAATGTATTCTCTAACCAGACGATTGATGATCTGGCTGTTGATAATCTTCGATGCCAAGGAAAGTTGTCCCTCGGTTACACCCCATCTTTGGGCGACATCAAGTCCACCAACAATCTCGTCAATCATGTCCTGCGAATAGAGGTCACCCAGCGGGGCTTTTCTGTCCACGCCGACAGGAAGCATTGACCAGGCTTCCTTGAACATGTCCGGATCATCTGCCGTGCCGGTGCGAACGGGGAACTTACCCTCGGGCGCAATGGCCAGGGTTTGTGTATAACCTTCGTTCATCGAGAACTCAACAAATGCCATTGCTGCATCTGTATCTGCATCAGTTGTGATACCAAAGTACCTGACATCACCCCATGCTGCTCCATCAGGATTAGAGGGTCCTGCGAAGTTGGTAACGATTCCGGTCTTCGAGGCCAATTCAGGTGAAGTCGGATCGTCATTAATTGTTGGGGGTGCATTATCACGCAGACCAGCCAGTTCATCAAGGATAAATGGTGACCAGATGATCATTGCTGCCTGACCGGCAAAATACAATTCCCTAGACTGCTTCCAATAGAGTTCTCCTGGAGGTGATGCTTCGGCTATGGCCTTGTAAAACTCAAGAACTTCCGTAGTTGCGTCAACATCCAATGGGGCAAACCCATCGCTGTCTACAGGGGAAACCCCGTTGGCCAGGAAAACATGCTCCAGCACCTGGCTCATGAAGTTTTCATCAACCTTGGTAGCTGCTACAAAACCATACATCTCGGGTGGATTGTGAAGGGCCGCTATCGCATCGATGACATTTTGATAAGTGGTCGGTGGTTGCAGACCCATTTCATCAAACTTGTCCTTGCGGTAAACGACCATCTGGGTCCAGCCATCTACCGGGACGGAAGTGACATCTTCACCGTAGGCAGCCATTGCAATCGGACCAGGCGAGAAAGTATCTGTACCAAGATTATTCAGCACATCAGTTGCTGCTCCGGTATCAAGAATTCCTTCCTCGGCCCAGGGCAGGGCATATTGAAGTGGGTGGTAAATTACATCCGGAAGGTCTCCTGCTGCAAAAGCTGCAGTTGCACGTGTTCCGAGATCGGTTTCCGTAACCGGAATTACTTCAACAGAAATACCGGAAGCCGCTTCAAATTGTGCTGCCATATCCTGTTGTCTAGCTAAACGGGCGGGTTGCTCTTCAGTTGTCCAAAAACGGATAGTATCTGCATAGATACTTGAACCAACCAAAGACACTGCAAAACCAGCCAAAACCAAAGTTTTGGTTAAAATTTTCATGTGGTTTTCTCCAAAGTATGTAATGATATTACTAACTATCCCAAGAACTGGGATTCGTCAGGATTATATTTATTTTCAAATTTTTTCAAGAATTTTTATCTGGTCGTAAATCCAATCAAAATTTTGTGTGAATCAATTCACAGACCTACTTGTGAAAATCTCAATTTGCTGAAAAAGAATCGCATATTTGATGGTTTTTTTCCAACTTTAATTGAATGGATTCTTGAAATCCTTATCTTGGGGCAATTCACAAGTATTCACCTAGAAAGACCCTGTTATGTTGAAGAAAAATATCCGTGCAAACCTCCATCAATTAATTGATGGTATGGATGCAAATGAATGTTATCACACCAATGCTCAGTGGTGGGGAAGCCATCCATTTAACGAATTGCAAGGGGTTGATGCCATCAATGGAGTCTGGAAAAAAATCCGTAACGCACTCCCAGATCTCGAAAGAAGGGACAGCATTTTCGTGATGGGAAAAAATGTACCTGATGACAGGGTTTCCTTTGCAATGGCAGGCAACCTCATGGTTGCGTCGATTTGTCATTATCAGGGAACTTTCCTGAATCCTCTTTGTGGTATTCCCGCCAACCACAAGGTGGTCAATCTACGAAGTTGTGAAGTTCACCGTTTGGTGGAAGGTAGAATTTTCCACTCCTATGTCTTGATTGATTTTCTCGATTTAATGAATCAGGTGGGGCTATGGCCTTTGGTACCTTCACTTGGGAGTGAGGGGTTGTGGCCTGGTCCTGCAACCTCTGATGGTGTAAGGGATGACTTGGAAAGCTCATCGGAGAATAACAAGTCAATCGAGGTAGTCCTGCAAATGCACCATGCTCTCCATCAATTCGATGGAATAAACATTGAATCCATGCCCATGGATGAATACTGGACGCCCAATTTTCAATATTATGCAGCATCCGGTATAGGTACATCCCGTGGCTTGACCGGTTTCAGGTGTCATCACCAGATACCCTTTCTGAATGCATTCCCGGATAGAAAGGGTTCGGGCCACTATATAAGAATATCCGAAGGCAATTTTGCCGTAACCGGAGGGTGGCCCTCGGTGGAAGCAACTCATAAGGGGGAATGGTTGGGATTGCCCGGAACAGGCAAGACAATTGGCATGAGGGTAATGGATTTTTATCGACTGGAAGATGGCAAAATTGCTGAAAATTGGGTACCAATTGATATAATTCATGCCTTGAAACAAATGGGATTTGATGTATTCGCCCGCCTCAAGCACATTCTTGGAGACCCCGAGACCAATATTCGTTGATTCGATCTCAATTGGTTGGAGAATATTCAATGGATGGGCCCAGTGTGGACCCGGCATCGGATAGTAGCAATTGGCCTGTTGTTTTGGTTGCATCTATCGCCAAAAATACCACGGCCTGGGCAATCTCCTCTGGTTCACAGATGTCCTGCAGAGCTGAATTTTGTGCGAATTCACCCTTGATCTGGTCAAGTCTTTCCTGACCGACATAATCCAGAAACCAGGTTGTGTTTACAAAACCTGGCAAAACACAATTTACCCTTACGTTCGGAGCAAGCATTTTTGCCAAGGCAAACGAAAGGGAATTTACGGCACCCTTGGAGGCAATATAACCCAGAGAACTCCCACTTCCGTTTTGGGAAGCAATCGAGGAAATATTTACGATTGCACCATTGTTACTTTCCTTTAGATAAGGTGCCGAGGCTCTGGCCATCTGGTAAATTCCAATTACATTGACACCGTAAATTCTGAGAAAATCTTCCGAATTCTGGTTTTCAAGATCGGTGAGTTGGGTAAATTGAGTGGTCGCAGCACAACAAATCAGGGCATCTATCCCTCCAAAAGTCTCCACCGCTCTTGCAACAATATTCCGGCATTCCTGATCGGCTGAAACATCGCCATAAACAGCAATGGCCCGGACACCAAGGTTCTCACACTCAGAAACCACTTTTTCTGCCTGGTCCGGATAATCAAAATAGTTGATTACAACATTATATCCCCTTTGTGCCATGGCGCGGGAACAGCAGGCTCCGATTCCTGTGGCTCCACCAGTGATCAATGCTGACTTGTTGTTATTTCCAATTACATTCATACCGTCAGTCCTATGGTTTTTCATTATTTGAGGTCTGGCATGACCAGTGAAAATGCCCTTCTACAAAATTTTTCATCATGAGTAAAACCTAAATATTGAATCTAGAGAAAAGACAATATTATGCAGTTTGGTCGTTTAATAAAAATATGAATCCAGGTGGTTTTGATTGCTACAATTCAAATATATACTTTGGAAACGTTCGATTGCTGCATGGCGTAGTAATTACATAGATTAAACTTTGGAGTTGGATTGTAAGCGTGGACATAGACCGCCATCATATTGACAGGTTTCTCAAGAACATGTTTCCCGATTTGACGGGTGATCTCCATATCCAGAAAACAACAGGTGGTCAATCCAATCCAACCTATATACTATCGTACAGCGACAGGGTCTATGTTCTGCGAAGACGTCCTGATGGTGTTTTGCTGCCTTCCGCACATTCAGTCTCACGAGAGTTTCGTGTTCAAAAAGCCTTGGAACATACAGGTGTGAAGGTTCCCAGAATGGTATTGCACTGTGAAGATGAATCTGTCGTTGGAACAGAATTCTATCTCATGAGTTATATTCCTGGTCGGGTTTTCCATGACAATTCCCTTGCAGGAGTTGATGTCACCCAAAGGAAAAAAATGTATTTTGAAATGGCACGGATGTTGGCGAAAATTCACGCTGTTGACATCCACAAGGTCGGCTTGGATACTTTTGGCAAGCATGGGAATTACTTTGCACGTCAAATTCACCGATGGAGCAAGCAATGGCATCTCTCCAAACCATCAGATAACAGGCATATCGATCACCTTGCAGGGTGGTTGGCTGACAATATTCCTGACGATGATGAAACAACACTGGTTCATGGTGATTATCGAATAGGTAATCTTGTTTTCGACACAAAGCTTCCTTCAGTTGTGGGTGTTCTGGATTGGGAATTGTCAACTCTAGGACATCCCCTGGCAGATTTAGCCAATTGTTGTGCCTATGCATGGTTCCTGAATTCAGACGAATACGGTCATGGGATAAGGGATTTGAATTTGACAGAGCAGGGATTGCCTTCAATTGAAGAGTTTATAGATATTTATCATCAGGAATCCGATTTGAAGGAAAAATTGACTAATTTCCATTTATCCTTTGCCTTATTTAGAATGTCGGTAATATTTACAGGAGTTGCTGATCGGGCCAGACGGGGTAATGCTGCCTCCGGCAATGCCCTTGAATTAGGTAAGGTTGCCCCAAAACTTGCCCAAAGGGGTTTCGAATTAACCAAACAGAAAATTGCTGGTGTATAAACAACCGAATTCATATTGAGAATCTGATGCATTTTGAACCGACGAAAAAAGTAACCCAGTTGAAAGAACAACTGAATTCCTTCATGGAAAAGCATGTCATTCCTGCTGATGTGGAGTTTCAACAAATCGCCGAAACTGATACCTACCCAATTGAATTAATCAATAGATTAAAGGTATTGGCCAGAAAGGAAGGACTTTGGAATCTGTTTCTGCCTGGTCTCAAGAACAACGAACCCGGCACGAGACTTAGCAATGTGGAATATGCCCCTCTTGCCGAAATCATGGGTCGTTACCCTTGGGCTTCAGAAGTTTTCAATTGCAGTGCACCGGATACCGGCAATATGGAACTGCTGCATTTGTTCGCAACGCCTGAACAGGAACAAACCTGGTTAAAACCCTTGTTGGATGGATCCATCCGTTCCGCCGTCTCAATAACTGAACCTGATGTGGCTTCGTCCGACCCAACGAATCTACAAACAACCATAGTGCGTGATGGGGACCATTTCGTCATCAATGGGAAAAAATGGTTCACGACGGGGGCACTTCACCCCAATTTCAAATTCACTATGGTTCTGGGTGTTTCAGATCAAAATGAAGATTCTCCACGTCACCAGCGACATAGTTTCGTGATTGTTCCAGCTGAAACAGAGGGATTGAGGATCATCAGGAATTTACCGATCATGAACCATTTGGCCCTTGAGGGTCACTGTGAATTGGAGTTTAACGATGTCAGGGTTCCCATTACCCATCTGGTTGGGGATGAAGGCCGGGGTTTTGCTCTTGCCCAAGCACGGTTGGGACCAGGAAGGATTCACCATTGCATGAGGACCATAGGACAGTGTGAAAGGGCACTGGAGTTGATGTGTCAACGAGCATTGGATCGGCAGGCTTTCGGCAGGAATCTGTCAGAATTCTCGAACATTCAGGACTGGATTGCGGAAAGCAGAATGGAAATTGATCAGGCCCGCTTGTTGAATCTTTATGCCAGTTGGCTGATGGATACCCAGGGAAACAAGGCGGCCAGAATATTGATTTCGGAAATAAAGGTCGTTGCAACCAGACTGCAAACCAGAGTATTGGACCGGGCAATTCAAGTTTGGGGAGCAGCAGGGTTAACCAATGATACACCATTATCGTACCTGTGGTCATGGGGTCGTGCACTTCGGTTCATAGATGGTCCGGATGAAGTGCATCTTCGGTCGATTGCCAGGGCTGAACTCAAAAAGTACAATACCAACAAGGTACAATGATCCAGTGCCCATATTGCAGGAGTGAACGTGGCCGACCAAACACAATTCAAACCCCTTGAAGGTATTAGGGTCATCGAATTCTCCCATATGATATTTGGACCTTGTTGTGGTTTGTTTCTTGGATTACTTGGTGCAGAAGTTATCAAGATTGAGCCCCCGGGAGGTGATAAAACCAGAGACTTGACCGGTATGGGGGCTTCCTTTTTTCCGACATTCAACCGCGGGAAAAAGTCAGTAACAATTGACATGAAAACGCCAGAAGGTACCCAAGCCATTGATAAATTGCTTGCCTCTTCGGATATACTCATAGAGAATTTTCGTGATCAATCCCTCCCTAAAATGGGCTTGGAATCGGAATATCTAAAGGCAAAATATCCCGAATTGATAACCGTTTCCTGCAAGGGCTTTCTTGAAGGCCCATATAAAAACAGGTCGGCTCTGGACGAGGTTGTCCAAATGATGACTGGATTGGCTTACATGACGGGCCCACCAGGGAATCCGCTGCGAATCGGTTCCTCGGCAAATGACATCATGGGTGGGTTGTTCGGTGCTTATTCAGCTGTTGCTGCCCTCAGGGAAAGGGAGCAAACTGGTGAAGGAAGAAATATCAGGATCGGGTTGTTCGAAAATAGCCTTCTGCTGGTTGCCCAACATATGGTCCAGTTCGAAATGCTGGGAGAGGAACCAGAACCAATGCCCAACCGTGCCTTTTCATGGCCGGTATATGACATATTCCAAACAGCTGATGGACGGGAAATATTTGTCGGAGCTGTTACTGATGGACAGTGGGAAGTCTTATGCAGGATACTGAATAAGGATGATCTGTTGAACGATGAACGTCTGCAGACAAGGATGGACCAGATAAATGCCAGGTATTGGACTAAGCCGATTTTTACAGAAGCCATCAAATCCTTTGAATTTGACTGGTTGAGTTCAGAGTTTCAGAAAGTGGGTATTCCCTATGCTCCAGTTGCCAGACCTGCTCAGATGTATGATGATCCCCAAGCTCAGGCAGCAGGTGGATTACCAATATCAACATTTGAGGACGGTAAGCAGATAAGAGTTCCCGGGATGCCCGTTGAAATTGACAACAGCCGGGTTGGCACGGATTTTGATATTCCCGGTGTCGGCCAGGACAACAATTCCATTTTGACGGATTTGGGATTTGACAAGAACTTTATACGTGAAGCTACAGGTCAAAAGGTGTAAAATTATGCTTGAAGATAACATGTACCCAACCGATAGGATAAGTTTACGGGAATTATCCTTGCGTGATGGTCTGCAGATGACCAAAACCTACCCCTCCACAGATGACAAGATCAAGCTTATCCAAATGATGTATGAGGCAGGCGTTACACATTTTGAGGTTGGTTCTTTTTTACCGGCCAAAACGTTTCCACAATTTGCGGACATAAGAACCTTGATTGCTTTTGTTGCAGATTTGCCAGACGCCTATTCAACTGCCCTTACACTAAATGAAAGAGCCATGGATGATGCCCTCGAAACTCCTCTGGATGAGATGGTAATCGCCCTGTCTGCAACGGAGGAACATTGCCAGGCAAATATCAAGCGATCCAGGGAGTCTGCAGTCGGTCTGATAAGGACTGCAGTTGAAAAAAGAAAGACAAGCTCTTGGAATCCAATGATAGCCAGTGCCATTTCCGTTTCCTTTGGCTGCTCAATATCTGGAGATGTTGACCCTGATGATGTTCTGGAACTTGCCATGAAATGTGCTGAAGCTGGTGCCGATCAAATTGCCATAGCCGACACAGTCGGTTTTGCAGGACCAAAACAAGTCCATGAACTATCCAAAATGGTTGTTTCCCATCTTGGTGATCTTCCCATTGTCGTACATTTGCATGACACCAGGGGTACGGGAATAGCAAACGCCTATGCCGCTCTCGATGCAGGTGTCAGAGTGTTGGACGGTACCTTGGGTGGTCTGGGGGGTTGTCCATTCGCACCAGGTGCGACTGGCAACGTTTCCTTCGAGGATCTGGTTTATCTTTGTGAACGCTCTGGTTTTCCTACAGGCATTGATCTGGAAGAACTTATCGAAGCAAGAAACTTTTTATCCACAATCCTGCCTGGTGAGCAACTTTATGGAACGATTTCCAAGGCAGGAACACCATCCCAAATAACCTGGCAAAATACCTGAAGGGGTTTCAAAGAATTATAACCTTTGGGGACCTAACAAGATTCACACCAAAATACAATTTTAAAGTTAACGTAAGTGTCGAACACATTACATCAATTTCGGAAGCTGTGAAAAATGGCCGGTTGTCTATTTCATTGTCTCGGTTAAACACAAAAAATACCCGATAGGAAAATCATTGACTTTAAATTTACAAAAACGTACATTATTTCCACTTTTGGAACGTTCCATTTTTTCTTGGA
>VYFX01000050.1 GCA_009842205.1 Paracoccaceae bacterium
TCGAGATTATGCTTTTCCAGAATGTCAGTTCGATAGAACAGCACCTGAGCATTCGCCATGAATGCAACAGCCATTATGTCATCACCGAAACGAATGAGCATCTGATCTTCAATCTGGCCTTCGTCCCTGTATTTTTCGACCAGGTCATTCAACGGCAGCAATTCACCATTGGCCTGATGTGATGTGATGGAAAAATTAGCCACGGCAGAAAGGTCATATGGCGAGGTTGAAGCAGCAAAGGCCACCTCCCTTTCTTCCTGATGGGTTGTTGTAAGTTTGGCATCAACCTTGAGATCATCACGTTCGCATTCTTCCATGGTATTGGCAAGAATCTCAAGGGCGTCAAAGAAATTTGACAGGACATTCACCTCCCCGCTGCCATTCACGTTACATTGTGCATTTGCCAGTGCTGGCATAGTTGCAAACAAAATGGCAACTAAAGTTGCTTTGATTCTGGTCATATCTTCCTCCTCAGTAATTTAGATTAACCCATAATCTGCATGATTATTCCGAATTCATTAAATATGGTCCATTCCTTTTGAACTTTGTTGTCCTTTATATGCCATTGGGTAATACCCCATAAATGTACCTCTTTGCCCGATGGCTGCCCATAGGGACCGTTTCCTCTATGGGCCCCGACGGCGCCCCACCTGACAGCAACCAGGAACCCTTCCTTCGGGTTTCCCATCCAATACAGATCATCGACAGTCAAGGCCAGATTTGGAAACATTGCCAGCATGGATAATACAAAGGACTTGATCTGACCGATTCCTCGATAAACCCTTCCGGTGGCCCCTTCATAGACAATTGATGGGGAGTATATCTGATCAAGTACCGAGAGATTTCGCCGATTCCAGATGGTGTGAAAACTTGCATGTACAAACTCTTCAATGTCTTCAATCACATTGGGGATGTTTTTGATTGGTGGCTTGTTTTGCCCGTGAGTACGATCAGGTTCACAAGCCATGAAATTCGGTGCAAAAGGTCCATTTTCCCTTTTTGCCATCGACTGTTTGGCACATGCGACCGGATCAAGTCCCAATTGTTTCAGCATACCAGCCGTGTCGTACTGGACATGCTCAAGATAAATTTCGTTATCCCTTGAAACACAGTTGGCGATGCAAAAAAGCCTGATCGGTTTGCCGGTAGGTCCGCCAAATCGGCTGTATCCCGTATTGGTACCCAATATCATAGTCCGGTGAGATGTATGAAATCCCCTGATTTCATCACCTGCCCAGATAACCTCATCGGCAACAAGTCTTATATCAGGAATAGCATTGTTGGTGTGAACCGTATCGGCTACGATTTTATCTCGGCCATATTGAAGCCCGACATCATCCCACACCCTGCAATCATGGCTGTAGGTATCGTAAATATAACCGATGTCTTTCTGCTCCCAAATTCGATGGGTTATCCGTACTATGTAATCTACAATGTCTGTATAGGTATCTTCAAATCCTCGCATGGGATGAAGGCGTTTAGATTCCTTGCGGCCTTCCAGGAACATTTCCGTTCCACCTTTGCGATAATCATCAAGTGATATTGAAAAATCGGTTGGCATGCTTGAGGCCGGTAAGGGATCAAACCTTTGCGCTGCATCTGATTGTTGTTTTGAATTTTTCATTTCATCTCCATCAAGAGAAACTGTTAAACCAAATGCACTGCCTTTCAGTGAATTGTTCAACTAACAGTATCTGCCATAATACAAAATCCAAAAGGAATCAAAAAGCAGTTAAATGTGTCAATCGAAAAATCGGTCCGGAACATTTGAATTCAAAAGGTTTAAATCATTTCAGAAACCACTAGTTATACGGTTGAAACGTGATACAGCCAGTACATCCGTACCAGCATTTTGGGAGTAGTTGGAAACAGGGTGAACAAATAGGAATAAAGAGGATTTCTGATTTTGTTTCCATTCATCTCAACAACCTGCCTTTTATCATCATGCCCCCTCAATTCATATCCATACTAAAGGTCATATTATGACAAACTGGTCATCAAAAACAAATCTGGGGAACTATTTTGAGGACTTTGAAATCGGTCAGACAATACTTCACTCTACTCCCCGAACAGTTACCGATGGCGATAAGGCCCTTTACCAGTCCCTATATCCAGTAAGAAGCTCTATCCATTCCTCCAAATTATTTGCTCAAGGTTGTGGTTTGGTTGAAGCTCCTATAAATGACATGATGGTTTTCCACATTGTCTTCGGCAAAACCGTCCCTGATATTTCCTTGAATGCCATCGCCAATCTGGGTTATGCCGAGGCCCGTTTTTTTCATTTTGTAAATTCGGGCGATACCCTTCAGAGTGAATCCGAAGTAATCGGTCTAAAGGAAAATTCTAATCACAAGAGTGGTATCGTCTGGGTAAAAACACGTGGATATAATCAAAAACAGGACACTGTACTGGAATATATACGATGGGTGATGGTTCTTAAGAAAACTGATCGTATCTATCTTGAACAGCCCATAATCCCGCAATACCAGAGTGTGGTTTCACCTTCGTCCCTGTTGATTCCAGAAGAACTGGATTTTACCAGCTATGATACTTCCCTAGCAGGAGAGAGGTTTCTTTTGGATGATTATACCCCCGGTGAAATGATAAACCATGTTGACGGGGTAACCCTTGAAGATGCCGAACACATGATGGCAACAAGGTTATGGCAAAATACGGCCAAGGTTCATTTTGATACCACCTACAACAAAAACGGAAAGCGTTTGATTTATGGCGGCCATTTGATTTCAATGGCCCGGGCCTTGAGTTTCAATGGCCTGGCCAATGCCCAATGTGTTGTGGCAATTAATGCGGGATCACATGTCAACCCATGCTATGCGGGCGATACCGTCAGAGCATGGTCTGAAATCATTGACGTACACGATTTTGAAAAAAGAGGCTTGGGAGCGATCAGAATCAGAACCGTTGTAACAAAAGGCCAGGTAGGAGCACTTAGGGATCGGGCAGGTAAATACGACAAGGATGTTGTATTGGATCTTGATTATTGGTGCTTGATCCCGGTCTAAACTCAGGTCTATGGCTATTGTTCCAAATGCAAATTACTGATACTTTCTCTCAATTCCGGCAATAACGAGTAATGTTCAAGAATAATGATGTGATGAATATTGTTACATTCGAGTAATGCATCTACTCGATTTATTTAATCTTAATGAAACTTGATAAAATTGATTACCATTGGGTTATGGCACATAAATAAAAACAATATTTCTTGAAGAAAAGACACTTGATGATTAAAAAATTCTAACAATCTAGCGTTTGTAATTGGACAAAATGAATAAAATCCGCTCCCATCGACCACTTTCCCCTCATGCTACCATTTACAGGTGGCCACTGAATGCAATCATGTCAATCATGCACAGGATTACCGGGGTTGGATTGCTTGCGGGGGGATTTCTCATTGTTTGGTGGTTTTTTGCCGGAGCCATTTCCGAGAGTTATTATGACTTTGTATCGTGTATAGTTACCTCGATTTATGGTGATCTTGTCATGTTGGCTTGCCTCATAGGATTTTGGTTTCATTTTTGCAATGGAATCAGACACCTGTTTTGGGATGTCGGGTTAACCTTCAATGAAAGAAATGTAATGATTTCAGCGATACTGGGTTTACTTGGAACAGCTTTTTTGACAGCACTTTCTCTTTTAAGCATTTATTTTTGGTACGGTTAAATGGGGTTTCAGACCAATTTCAGCAAAGTCGAAGGCCTGGGTTCCTCCAAGGAGGGAACCCATCATTGGTGGATGCAGCGATTATCAGCTGTAGCCCTTGTTCCCTTGTCCTTGCTGTTTGTTTACACCTTTATGCAAACATTGGGTACGGGGTACCAAGGCTTCGTCGATACCTATTCCAATTTGGGCAATGCCATCGTCGCAATCCTCTTTTTAATCGTTGCCTTTTTCCATTTGCGACTTGGCTTACAGGTTGTCATTGAAGATTATGTCCATTCCAAGACCTGGAAAGTCTTGTTCCTGATTGCGAATACCCTGTTTTGCTGGGGTCTGATGGGAGTAGGGGTAATTTCAATTGCACGAATTGCTTTCGGATTTGTTGGTTAGAGGGATTCAATGCCATCATACAATATTGTAAATCATACCTATGATGTCGTGGTTGTAGGAGCTGGCGGAGCCGGACTGAGGGCTACACTTGGGATGGTTGAAAACGGATTGCGAACCGCCTGCATAACCAAAGTATTCCCGACCAGATCACATACGGTGGCTGCTCAGGGTGGAATTGCTGCATCCTTGGGCAATATGGGACCGGATGGTTGGCAATGGCATCTCTATGATACCGTCAAGGGTTCTGACTGGCTCGGTGATAATGACGCCATGGAATACCTTGTCAGAGAGGCACCTAGGGCAATTTATGAATTGGAACATTATGGTGTTCCTTTCAGCCGTACTCCCGAGGGCAAAATTTATCAGAGACCATTTGGAGGACACACCACCAAATTTGGTGAAGGCCCACCAGTTCAGAGAACTTGTGCTGCTGCCGATAGAACCGGCCATGCCATACTCCATACCCTATACGGGCAATCATTGAAGAAAAAGGCAGAGTTTTTCATAGAGTACTTTGCTCTTGATCTCATCGTTTCTGAGGATGGTGTGTGCCAGGGAATCGTGGCCTGGGACCTGGAAACCGGTCAACTACACAAATTTTCGGCAAAAATGGTTGTTCTTGCAACAGGCGGTTATGGTCGATCATATTTTTCGGCAACTTCAGCGCATACCTGTACAGGTGACGGCAATGGTTTGGTAGCCAGGGCAAACCTTCCTCTCCAAGATATGGAATTTGTCCAGTTTCATCCAACGGGCATCTATGGTGCGGGTGTCTTGATTACGGAAGGAGCTCGTGGTGAAGGTGGTTATCTGACGAATTCCGAGGGTGAGCGGTTCATGGAACGTTATGCCCCAACCTACAAGGATCTTGCCAGCAGGGATGTTGTCTCAAGATGTATGACACTTGAGATCAGGGAAGGTCGAGGTGTCGGACCTGACAAGGACCATATCCTGCTTCACCTCAATCATCTTCCACCGGAAATTCTGGCGGAAAGATTACCGGGAATATCGGAATCAGCAAAAATCTTTGCCGGTGTGGATGTCAGGAGACAAGCAATACCCGTACTGCCGACCGTTCATTATAACATGGGTGGTATTCCCACCAACTATTGGGGAGAGGTTATCAATCCTTCGGAAAATAATCCTGATGCTATTCAGCCAGGGTTGATGGCCGTTGGTGAAGCAGCAAGCGCATCCGTGCACGGAGCAAACCGTCTGGGTTCGAATTCCCTGACCGATCTGGTTGTTTTCGGCCGGGCATCTGCCATCAGGGCCGGTCAGATTCTAACACCTGGCGGATCAATTCCCGAAGGGGATGACAGGTCCGTGGAAGCCATTGTGGATAAATTTGACAAGACCAGACATGCGAATGGAGAGATACCAACTGCAGAAATCAGGTTGAAGATGCAAAAAGCCATGCAGGAATATGCAGCCGTTTTCCGAAGTAATAATACCCTGGCGAAAGGGGTGGTGGAAATCAGGGAGATTGCCGCTTCCATGGACGATATCAAGGTAACCGACCAATCCATGGTTTGGAATTCGGACCTCATGGAAACGCTTGAATTGGAAAACCTCATGGCAAGTTCGCTTGCCACGGTTAAATCAGCCTATGAAAGAAAGGAAAGCCGTGGTGCTCATGCCCATGAGGATTATCCCGAAAGGGATGACAAGAATTGGCGAGTTCACAGTCTGGCCTGGGTCAACAAGACCGATGTTGAAATGACCTATCGACCAGTTCACTCGGAATTACTGTATTCACAGGACGAAGGAGGTATTGATCCTGAAATCATAGCTCCAAAGAAAAGGGTATACTAGGTTGAAACATTTTCTGTTGATTGGGATAATGGCTGTAATGCTGGTTGGTTGTTCCGAACCAACATCTCAGAACAAGGGCATTAGAGAACATTTGTGTGACGAAAAGCAAGGACCTCAGGTGAAGCAAACAGGTACAGCTAAATTGGGGATAAATTCTGATGGTGAAATCATCAGATCGGTTGCAATAAATTTCGAAACTTCCACCAACCTTGGACGAGACAAATATATGCCATCAAGCAATACCCTGGCTCCATGCGATAACGACAATTAATAGAGTAGAATATTATGGTTGAATTAAGGTTGCCCAAGAACTCAAGAATCAAGGTAGGCAAGGAGTGGCCCAACCCTGCATCTTCCGACAATATCAGGAAATTCAGAGTTTATCGCTGGGATCCGGATACAGCCGATAATCCTCGCCTTGATACCTATCATGTGGATATGGATGATTGTGGACCAATGGTTTTGGATGCCATAATCAAAATCAAGAATGAAATTGATCCGACACTTACGTTCCGTCGGTCCTGTCGTGAAGGGATTTGTGGTTCATGTGCCATGAATATTGACGGGGAAAATACTCTGGCCTGCATCAAGGGCGTCGAAGAAATCAAGGGTGATGTCAAAATCTATCCACTGCCCCACATGGAGGTCGTGAAAGACCTGGTTCCTGATCTGACACATTTCTATGCCCAACATGCAGCAGTCATGCCTTGGCTTTCAACCCAAACTTCCGATCCTGGTACCGAGTGGAAGCAGTCCCCCGAGGATAGGAAAAAACTTGATGGTCTTTACGAATGCGTCATGTGTGCCTGTTGTTCAACATCATGTCCCAGCTATTGGTGGAATGGCGACCGTTATTTGGGACCGGCAGCACTTTTGCATGCCTATCGCTGGATAATTGATAGTCGTGATGAGGGTACCGGGAAAAGGCTGGACGAGTTGGAGGACCCCTTCAGGTTGTACCGATGTCATACGATCATGAACTGTTCCAAGACCTGTCCCAAAGGATTGAACCCGGCCAAGGCCATCGCCGAGGTTAAGAAACTAATGGTGGAGAGAACAATTTAAGAAATATGGTTTCTTAAAAATTCTTGGCTAAATTGAAAAAGACCCATTTCAGCGAAACACATACTCCAGCCGGTTTCAATCCATCAACCATTGATTCCAGGGAATCGACCCCGGACAAGCTAGTTCCGATAAGGGCTCAAAATCCGGGTATTGAATTGGACCATGGATTGATCGCCGAAATTCAAGCCAATCCTACCGCAATAATACATAGAACAAATACTCTCAAAAACAGACGATCAGTTAAATCTCATTGGCAGACAGCCTGGTTATTGAAAGCCGTCACTCTCATGGATTTGACTACCCTTGCGGGTGATGACACGTCAGGAAGGGTAACAAGACTTGCTGCCAAGGCACAAAACCCGGTATCCATGGAAATCCTTCAAAAACTCAAGGTCGAGAAGTGCACTTTGAAGGTAGGTGCGGTTTGTGTTTATCACGAAATGATTGCCCCGGCACTTGATGCCTTGAAGGGTTCATCAATTCCGGTTGCAGCTGTATCAACAGGGTTTCCAGCCGGGTTAACTCCTTTTGATCTGCGTTTGGCTGAAATCAGGGAATCTGTTTCCTGTGGTGCACAGGAAATCGATGTCGTGATATCACGCAGACATGTGCTGACTGAGAATTGGGAAGAACTTTATGATGAGATCAAGTTGTTCAAGGAGGCTTGCAACTCTGCCAAGCTTAAAGTCATCCTTGCGACAGGAGAATTGGTAACCATGAGGAACATTGGCAAGGCCTCGATGGTTGCCATGATGGCTGGTGCCGATTTTATAAAGACTTCTACAGGCAAGGAACCCGTGAACGCCACCCTACCCGTTTCGCTGGTGATGATCAGAGCCATAAGAAGTTATTTTGAACTTACCGGCAATCGGGTGGGTTTCAAACCTGCTGGTGGTATTTCCAAGGCAAAGGAAAGTTTGCAATATTTGATGTTGATCAAGGAAGAACTTGGAACCCAGTGGCTTTTCCCGGATCTTTTTCGGTTTGGAGCTTCAAGTCTCCTGAACGACATCGAAAGACAATTGGAACATCAGGCCACGGGAAGGTATTCAGCCTCCTATCGACATCCACAGGGTTAGTGCTGATGAATGTAATGAACATATTTGAGTCGATGGATTATGGTCCCTCGCCCGAAAGCAGGACCGAGGCAGATCAATGGCTTGAGAATAAAGGCAAGAAGTTCGGTCACTACATTGCTGGTGAATATCGGCAATCGACCAAGCCCAAGTATTTTACTACCTATAATCCGGCTACAGGGGAAGAATTGGCCCAAATAGCGTTCGGAACCAAGGGGGACGTTGACAAGGCCGTGAATGCTGCCGTTAAGGCACAAAAGAAATGGTACAAAATTGGTGGGTATCAAAGGGCAAAATATCTTTATGCCATAGCCCGTAGCATTCAAAAGCATGCTCGATTTTTGGCCGTTCTGGAAACTCTGGATAATGGGAAACCGATCAGGGAGACCAGAGATTTGGATATCCCCTTGGTAGCCAGACACTTTTATTTTCATGCCGGGATGGCACAGTTGGGTGATACCGAATTACCGGACAGGATACCCCATGGTGTTTGCGGTCAAATCATTCCATGGAATTTCCCCCTGTTGATGTTGGCATGGAAAGTTGCCCCTGCTATTGCCCTGGGTAATACGGTTGTCCTCAAACCTTCCGAACATACCCCACTCAGTGCCCTGTTCTTTGCAGAAATACTATCCCAGGTCAACCTACCGGCAGGTGTGGTAAATATTGTAACCGGTGATGGTATTACCGGCGAACATATCGTCAAGCATACCGATATCCACAAAATTGCCTTTACCGGATCAACATCCGTAGGAAAAAGAATCAGACACCTGACGGCAGAAGACAATAAATCCCTAACCCTCGAACTCGGTGGCAAATCACCCTTCATCGTTTGCAGTGATGCTGATCTGGATTCGGCAGTAGAAGGTATTGTTGATGCAATTTGGCTCAATCAGGGTGAGGTTTGTTGTGCCGGATCCCGTTTATTGGTACAGGAATCAATTGCTGATACCTTCCTTGCCAAGGTCAGAAAGAGGATGAATGACCTGCGAGTGGGTTCACCATTGGATAAATCAACGGATATTGGATCAATCATCAGCAGGAAACAGAGAAATCACATCAGCGAAATGGTTGCTCTTGGCAAGGAGGAAAAAGGAACGGTTTACCAGCCACAATTGCCACTGCCACATAATGGCTTTTTCTATCCTCCTACCTTGGTTACCGGACTAACACCAAGTTCGGTATTGATGCGAGAGGAAATTTTTGGTCCAGTTCTCGTAAGCATGACCTTTCGAACCCACAGAGAGGCAATCAGTCTGGCTAATAATTCCAAATATGGCTTGGCGGCATCAGTCTGGAGTGAAAACATCAATATGGCATTGGAAATTGCCCACGAACTTCAATGCGGTGTGGTTTGGATTAATTCCACCAACACATTTGATGCTGCAGCCGGGTTTGGAGGATACAAGGAATCCGGATTTGGTCGCGAAGGTGGGTGGGAAGGTATTGATTACTACACCAAACCCAAGCCCCCAAAATTGCCAGTTCAAGCGAAAGCTAAATCGAAAAGTGAATTGGTTTATAAAAAGGAAATTCCCGAATCCCAGATAGATCAAACTCCCAAACTGTATATTGGTGGCAGGAAAGTCAGGCCGGATGGTGGCTATTCCCTTAATGTATTGAATCCCCTGGGAGAAATTGTCGATACCGTTGGAAAGGGCAACAGGAAGGATATCAGAAACGCTGTAGAAGCTGCCAAATCGGCAAGTTCATGGAAACATGCCTCTGCCTATAATCGGTCCCAGGTCCTGTATTTTTTGGCCGAAAACCTTGCCATGAGGGAGAAGGAATTTGCCAGGCGGATAGAGTTGCAAACCATGTGCGATTCTGGAGTTGCCTTGCACGAGGTTCGAACATCAATCGAAACACTATTCTATTTTGCATCATGGGCAGACAAATTCGAAGGCAAGATTCACCAAGTAGCGGCCAAGAAAACGGTTATGGCACTCAATGAACCCTTGGGGATTGTCGGAGTGGTTTGCCCAAATCAATACTCTCTTTGGGGTTTTGTCGTAATGATGGCTTCCCTTGTCTCGATGGGAAACAGATGTGTTGTTATTCCGTCTGAAACAGGTCCGCTGTCAAGTACGGACTTTTCACAGATACTTGATACATCTGATGTTCCAGCTGGTGTGGTTAACCTGATTACAGGAAATCATGATGATCTGGTAAAAACCGTAGTGGAACATGACGACATTGATGCCATATGGTTTGCAGGTTGTTCAACTCAAAATGCCATGGTCAATAAAATGTCGGTTGGTAATTTGAAACGCATTTGGTTACTTGAAAATAATTTAAATTGCTGGTATAATCAGAAGTCAAGTTATTACGAATTTTTGAAACATTCTGTTGAGATAAAAAATATCTGGATACCCTTTGGTGAATAATTGACTTGAATGTCTGGAATTTCATCACGTATCCAATTGGAGATTTACTAATTTATTTTGATTAGTATCTTTTTCTCAAGTTGATGTCCCCTTCCATGGTTATGGGGCATGACTAGTTATATTTTGAATTTTGAAATGGGCATACTGCTATTTTCGAAATTCTGGCCTTATTTTCTCAACGGAATTCAAGTTTAAGGTAAACAGGAACTTATAATGGCTAGAAAGCGAAAAGCATTTGGATTTATTGTTGGTGAGAAAGTAGTTTATCCCTCTCATGGAGTTGGGCAAATAGACGGTATAGTTTCACAAAATATCGGCGGTTCAAAGGAAGAAATGTTCGTCATTCATTTTGAAAGTGAAGGTCTTACACTTCGTATTCCAATAAACAGGGTACCTGAAGTCGGTTTGCGTAATCTCGTCAGTGAAGAAGAACTCACCGAAGCACTCGGGCTGTTGAATGGACGTGCCAGGGTGAAAAAATCCATGTGGTCCAGACGTGCCATTGAATATGATCAGAAAATAAATTCAGGCTGCATTATCAAACTGACTGAAGTCGTGAGGGATTTAAATCGCCATGATCCCAACAAGGATCAATCCTACTCGGAGCGACAACTCTTTGAAGAAGCCTATGGGCGTTTGACCAAGGAAGTGGCAGCAGTCAAGCAAATCTCTATCCTGGAAGCAAAGGAGGTTATTTCAGACAACCTTCTGCACAAGAAGTCCAAGACCAAGGAACTGGCTGCCTAAGCAGAAATACTCGAGTGCTGGAAATGCATTCATTCCCAGCAATCAAAATCAACCTTTCCAATAAAGGTTCCGTTCAACCCAATTAGTTTTGTTTCCAGAATCCATTGGGTTGTCGGCAAGCACTGCCACTCTCGGTACCGGTTTGACCCCCATCGTTCCATACCGAATCAAAACCACGACACCTCAATCCATATTCTACCCAAGAATTGGTTGGATAAACGGTTCCACTTGCACCCTGATATCTCCATCTTTCAGGTGCATTGTTTTCCAGTGCTGTCTGCAAGGCGAAATTATGTGCAGATAAAATGCCGTCATAACGGGACTGGTCATACCTGGGGGTTGCTGCCTGGGTGGAAGCCTGTTGGGTTCCCGAAGCTTGTTGATTTCCGCCACCAGCTCTCTGATTTGCCAGCGAGTTTCCAATTATTGCACCTAGTCCTGCACCAACCAATGCACCTTTTTCCTTATCATCATCACTGGAAACAGCCATTCCCAAGCCGGCACCAATTGCTGCTCCACCCAAAGTACTGACGGTTTCATCATCCATTTCGCAAGCAGCCAACGCAAATACCGAAATGCCTGCCAGTACAATTCCTATCTTATTCATCTGCAATCTCCGAATTTAAATTGATATTATTTTCCTTTTTTTCTGAATAAACCTATTCTAGCCAAAACCGGAAAGGGTATCAATTGACTAAAATGTTACTTTTACCTTTTACAAGTAAACCAGCCACTGGAAAATTAGGTTTTTTTATCTGCTTGGCAAATAGCTAAACGAAAAAAATGATAATACAATGTATACATTTGAAATCCTATTCTATTCTAGGGCTAATCAGGATTAAAATCAATTCAAAGTCAATCGGCAAAACACATGTATGAAAATTCAGGTATGGGCAAACGTTCCAATTCCTTCCGGGGGGATTTCAGGAGTGATACCGTAACCCAACCCACCGAAGGAATGCTCCAGGCAATGGCAAGTACGCCAGTGGGTGATGATGTCTATGGTGATGATCCCGCCGTAAACGAACTTCAGGAAAGATTTGCAGCACTGGTCGGGAAGGAAATGAGTGTTTTTTTTCCATCTGGAACCCAATCCAATCTTGCTGCCATCCTGACGCATTGCGGTCGAGGAAGTGATCTCCTGGTCGGTAACAAATATCATACCTATGTCTTTGAGGCTGGAGGTGCTTCGGTACTCGGAGGTATCTCGTTTACTCCTCTCCCTACCGAAGAGGATGGTTCCATCAGTAATGAGAACATAGCATCTCATGTGAAACCGGACGATCCACATTTTCCGGAGACAAGGCTTCTTTGCTTGGAAAATACCGTATCCGGAAATGCCCTGACTGTGGATGTACTAAGGGAGAATGCTGCCACAGCCAGGAAATTTGGATTGGGAGTACACCTTGATGGTGCTCGCCTCTTCAATGCTGCCATCGAATTGAACGTCAATCCGATTGAAATCGCCAATATTGCTGATACTGTATCCGTTTGCCTTTCAAAAGGTTTGGGGGCCCCTGTCGGTACTTTACTAGCTGGACCTGCCCGTCTTGAAAGATCAATCAGAAGAAATCGCAAGCTTCTTGGTGGTGGCATGCGTCAATCGGGATATCTGGCGGCGGCCGGGTTATACGCTTTGGATAATCATATCGACAGGCTTGCCGAAGATCACAACAGGGCCAAGTCATTGGCCAATTCCTTGGATGAATTGGCTGAAGAGTCAGAGATCAGGATATCCCAAAATACCAACATGGTGTTTTTTGAACCCCATCCTGAGGATCATCAACCCCTTCTTGATCATTTGCATGAGGATGGCTTCCTGGTAACGGGTAAAAAACCAGCGTTTCGCTTTGTCACACATTTGGGAATAAATGATCAGGAAGTTGAAATGTTCACCCATTCCATCAAGGCGTTTTTCAAGGGAAAATAATTTCCTGGTAAATGGCGAATTACTTTTTCAGTAACCTGAATTTTAACCCATAAAATCGATCAACAACCCAAATGGAGAAAAGTCTCCATAGACGCCAGATAACCAGAAGTAAAACAATCACGATTCCAATTCCAAAATATCTGAACCAATTAAGGGGTTTCGTTTCACCGGGCCGCAATTCCCTGATACTGGTTACATTGGGATAGATCGAAAAGGTCCTGCTTCTGATTCCATAATGATTAACCAAAACCCGTTCGATACCATCACCGGCCAGTCTCTGGGCCTGTGCCTGGATATCACCGCTATCGAATTTCAGGTAGGGGGGCCATCTCCACCCGGTATCCTCATTGCGATAAACCCTTTCCTGATCCGTACCGAAATTGACACCATTGATAAATCGAATATCTCGATTTAGGGTGTCACCAGTACCTCCCCTGACCCAGAAAACTGGATTCGTACCTACTTCGGTTCTGACGACTTCGGTACCTACGATGGTTACTACATCCTTTGACGGAAGAGTATAATGCGTAAGAAAGAAGACAATTGAAAGTATTACAAAAGTGAGGAAGTATTTGATATATTTCATTTTTCTCTATTCATTTATATGGATGCAATTAATACCATCATTTGAAAAATTGTTCTTGTTTTCCCATACTCCTTGTGATCAAAACATAACAATAAGCAAAATTTATGAATATTAAAGAGCGACTGTTTGCCGAGATTGATGACCGTCAGGACGACCTGATTGCATTGACTCGGGAATTGGTTGCCATGCCTACTCTCAATCCACCGGGTGACAATTACCTCGAAATTTGTGAATATCTGAAGGCAAGGTTTGAGAGGTCCGGAATGCAGACAGAACTGATTAGGGCCGAGGGTTCGCTAGGTGACAGCGACAAATACCCCCGATGGAACATAATTGGACGTAAAGAAGGCACTCATAGCGGAGATTGTATACATTTCAACTCTCATACGGACGTGGTCCACGTTGGTGAAAATTGGACCAAGGAGCCTTTTGGTGGTGAAATCGAGGATGGCAAGATTTATGGCCGTGGAACCTGTGACATGAAAGGTGGAATGGCGACGTCGATAGTTGCCGTTGAAAGCTTTCTTGCCATTTGCCCCGAATTCCCGGGTGCTGTTGAAATTTCTGGAACGGCGGATGAGGAATCAGGTGGTTATAGTGGAGTTGCCTGGCTGGCTGAACGGGGCTGGTTTTCTCCCTCAAGGGTCCAGCATGCAATTATACCGGAACCCTTGAACAAAGATCGTATCTGTCTTGGTCACCGAGGAGTATGGTGGGCTGAAATCGAGACCAAGGGAAGAATTGCTCATGGTTGTATGCCATTTTTGGGCGATTGTGCCATAAGGCATATGGGAGCTGTCATTCAGGAAATGGAAGAGGTTCTTTATCCTCTACTTGCATCCAAAACGACCAACTACCCCATTGTTCCGGAAGGAGCTCGTCGATCAACCATGAATCTCAATTCAATTCATGGAGGTGAAAAGGAACAGGATAGTGACTTTGCCGGTTTTTCAGCCCCATGTGTTCCCGATCGGTGCCGAATCAGAATTGATCGAAGGTTTCTCCCTGAAGAATCAATTGAGAGCGTAAAATCCGAAATTGAAAAAATGCTGGAATCCATTAAGGCCAAGCGACCTGATTTTGAATATTCAGTAACCGATATGTTCAGCGTACCCTCGATTTTAACAGAAAAGGAAGCTCCAATCGTGAAATCGGTACATAAATCCATTCAAGAAGTATTGGGAGAATCACCGGAATATGTTATTTCTCCGGGTACGTACGACCAAAAACATATTGACCGCATTGGAAAATTGAAAAACTGTATCGCCTATG
The DNA here is from genome assembly GCA_009842205.1 of Paracoccaceae bacterium. Classification (GTDB taxonomy): domain Bacteria; phylum Pseudomonadota; class Alphaproteobacteria; order Rhodobacterales; family Rhodobacteraceae; genus MPNP01. Next base: position 14,950 of record VYFX01000050.1, read on the forward strand.
GACCTGGAATTTTGGATTTGGCTCATCAACCAGACGAGTGGGTCGGGATACAGGATATGGTTGACAGTGCCAAGGTAATGGCATGTACAATCTTTGATTTACTCTGCAAGGAGAAAAATTAGCAAAATTTATAGGAGGTGCTATAATGAGACATAATCGATTGATGGCCATAATTTTGGCCAGTTTGACCTTGGTCGCTGGAATGGTTGGTCCGCTTAAAGCTGCCGATCAATCAATTACCATTGGAATGCAGTTGGAACCGCCACACCTTGATCCTACAGGTGGTGCCGCGGCTGCAATCGATGAAGTGGTTTACGCCAATATTTTCGAGGGCTTGACCAGATATGCTTCTGATGGTTCGATTCTTCCGGGATTGGCACATAGTTGGGACATTTCGGATGATGGTCTGGTTTACACATTTCATCTGAGATCTGGGGTAAAGTTCCATGATGGAGCGGAATTTGATGCAAGTGATGTGAAGTTCTCGCTTGATAGGGCCCGGGCCGAAGATTCAACCAATGCCCAAAAGGCCTTATTTGCTGGAATTAGTGACGTAACAGTCATTGATGCAACTACTGTACAGATTACCCTGAGTAATCCGAACGGTTCCTTCCCGACCAACATGGCTTGGGGTGATGCCATCATCCTTGATCCGGCAACAGCTGATAATGCAGGTGTGAACCCTGTTGGTACCGGACCTTTCATGTTCCATGAAAGAAGGGAAGGCGATCAGATTACCATTGTAAGGAACCCTGATTATTGGGGAGAAGCGGTAGCCCTCGATTCTGCCACCTTTAAATTTATCGCTGATCCCACGGCAGCATTTGGTGCTTTGATGGCTGGAGATATTGATGCTTTTCCTGCCTTCCCCAGTCCCGAAACACTTGTGCAGTTTGAATCCGACCCCAATTTCAAGGTAATCATCGGGTCAACCGAAGGAGAAACAATTCTTTCCACCAACAATAAGAGTGAATTACTTTCGGATATCAGGATACGAAAGGCCATTGCACACGCGATTAACCGACAGGAAATAATTGATGGGGCAATGTTTGGGTATGGCACTCCAATTGGAACCCACTTTGCACCACACAATCCTGACTATCTTGATTTGACTTCCAATTCCGCCCATGATCCGGAAATGTCTAAATCACTATTGGCTGAAGCAGGTCATCCTGATGGCATTACATTGAGATTGGCTTTACCACCTCCCTCTTATGCTCGCAGAGGCGGTGAAATCATTGCTGCTCAGCTGAGGGCCGTTGGCATTGAAACCGAAGTTTCCAATCTAGATTGGGGGCAATGGTTGGAACAGGTCTTCAGGAACAAGGATTATGACTTGACCATTGTCAGTCATACCGAACCCACTGATATCAATATTTATGCCCGTCCTGATTACTACTTCCAGTACGACAGTGCAGAATTCCAGGATGTCATGAACCAGTTGAATCTTGCAACCGACCCGGCTGAAAGAACAGAGCTGGCTCATAGGGCCCAGCAAATTATTGCCAATGATTTTGTCAATGGATATTTGTTCCAGTTGGCCAAACTTGGGGTTGCAAATGCCAAAATTGTTGGTTTGTGGGAAAACTCGCCTGCCCAGGCCAATGATTTGACCCAAGTCTACTGGGAAAACTAAATACAATTCAATACCACACGGGGTTAACCCGTGTGGTATCTCTCTAGACCTCAGATATTTTTTACTGAAACGTTTATTTCATGGAGGTCGATACCCCAAATGGGTATTACTTTTCTCACTTGGGCTTGTTCTTCAACAACGCTTTTGAAGCAACTCTATTTCATAATTTGTGACTACCCAATATATTTGGGAAAGAGCCAAAAATTATTATTATTTAGTCATCAATGGGACCTATTATACCGAGTGTAACACCATCCTCATTCATAGGGCTTATATCGGTCATCAATATAAAGGAGCCCTGTACCCAAAAATTCGTATTCCACAATCTGTACCTTTGCCCCATTTCACTCTTGTCATAGTCTGGCTCTCCCAAATTCGCTATCATTTCAAGATCCTTAGCAACTGCATCTACTGAAATAAATGGATTCGAAACAGTACAAGATACCAAAACCTCTCCACCAATTTCACCCCTTGAAACCCCAAAAACTAATGGACTTTCTATAATATCCATTAGCACATAACCTACAAATTCTGCTTTGGGATCTGCAGGTCTTAAACCGGTTATAAATTCTTCTGGAATCTCTTGTTGTGTGTATATTTTGGACATCTCTAATGTTCTGTCATACTGACCTATACTATGGGCACAAAGTGAAAGAAATGCTTTCACAAAAGAATCGCTTTTCATCCCTTTTTGTGAATCGATAAGTGAATTCGGAAACGCAGTACTTGTGGACAAAAAAATTGCCAATACTATTTTTACTAAGGTAAATCTCATTTATTTTTTACTTCCTGAAATCATTTCGGTTACAGAGGTGGTTAATTTCTAGCATTGATTTAACCGATTCGGAAACAATTCCGTGGTATTAATTAAACCATAAATATGGCATCTGCCCGAAAAGTATATAAACAGTTTCAAGATTGTTTAGGGAATTATTTTTCGTTAGGTGTATTTGCATCAGAAAACCGTTTCCATCTATATTGAGCAAATAGCTGTCCAATGGAACTCTTTCCATATTCCCCTAATTCTTCAATTTCAGATTCGTCAAGTTCGCTTATGGTGAAACCATCCCTGAAGAAATTAATAGCAGCAAATTGCCATGTCGGGCAAGCCACTTGAACTCCAAAGATTCCTGTCATTCCAAGAATGTCCAGTGAATCAATTACTTCTGGTTTTTCAATATTAACTTTACCATTCTTGTAATCAGTAAATAGAATTTGCTCAAATTCTAGGGGCAAGTGCAAGGGACTATTTATCCCTAATGAGATTAAATCCAGGGCTGTTTCATATGGTGTAAGATGTGCCTCTTTTCCTAAAATTTGGATATCTGACCTGAAATCACTGGAAAATATACTTGGTGGAATCCCAAAGCCTGCTATTGCAGCGTTAACTCAGAAAGGCCAAGTAATCACTTATCCAAATATTTTTGTATGGTCGAATTCAATTTTCTTCTTGAAGGTACATCTTCTGAAACGTGGGAAGATTTAGAAGGATTTGCTTCTTTATGGGATAGTAACAGCTTTTTGAGCATAAAATAATGACCAATGAACAAACCTGCAGTTATGATATTCAGGATGGTCCAGATTTCTCTAGTAAGATGTATTGGCAAAAAGGGGTTATAAAGGATTCCTACACCAACAAAAATGAAGACCCAACTACTTATAGCATCATCATGCTTCCATTGGTAAAACACTATCACGGCACATGTGGAAGAGATTAATATTCTTAAAAAAATATAATATCCATAGGGCCATGGCAGAATAGCCAAAACCAAGATTAGAACTGGTCCTGACCATAATAAAGGACTGTGACGCAAATCTATTGGTTGAGTACCATACTTAATTGTTTTCTTGCTATCCTTATCTGATTTCTCACTCTTCTTGGAAAGGGGTAAATTTTTTTCTTTAAGAGAAACATGATTCTGGTTCTTTTTTGAATATTTGAGTAATTTATCATTCTGGGGCACGGATATAACTATTGATTGTTAATAGAAAGTATAGTCTATATCGATATTTCAGGAAGAATGTGTTTTCAGACAGCCCTGGGTAACCACCGGTTTGATCCCGTGTATATCCAAATGCTAATAGTCACGATACCTGGTAATGGCAAAAAATATTGCTATCGGTACTGGCCAGAAAAATAACAATAGTGCCAGAAACAAGTTCCACTCCCAAGCCATTACAGCCCCATAAATCCCCAGAATTGTGCTTATTATTGGAATATAAGTGATGATAAACGCAATGATACCAGCAAATATCACACCTAAATCGGTTGCGTAGATAATACCATCCATTATGGCTACTAATTGGATCAATCCTATTACAAAATATACTAATGCCAATATTAACCCAACAATACCCATCAAATTTCCTTTTTCTTATTCCTAAAGATCAAATCTCATTTGTTGAACTACCCTTATCCCATAAGCAACGAAAATAATCAAAGACACCTCAATTAATTACATTTGCCTATATACTCAACATTATTTTCCAAATACATTACTTATTGAATTTGGAAATACTATTTTGAAATGCTTAAAGAATTTTTTTGATAGAAAATTAATTGTGTATTATTGAATGTTTGGAATATTCAGAAGAAAAGTCGCCAAATCTACAGCTCAATTAGCTCAACAACCACTTGCAATTTTCCAGGTCCAATTTGGAATACCTGTTGGTTTCTGGCAAGAGCCATTTGTACTTGGTTTTTTTGGCTCAATGATTGGTACTCTTGCTAACATTATTAGTAATGGGCGACTATCAGAAACTGACAAAGTTCTTGTATTAGAGGATACTTTTTCAAAATTATCAAATTTGAACGGCAAATCGATTACAGGCCATTTCGCTAAACTCACCGTTGAAAATTATATTGAACCTCATCCAGAAATACCAGTAAACCAAGATTTTCTTCTTGGGGCAAAATATGGGGAATATCTTACTTTTGTTTTGTTAGGTATAGAGAGTGAAATAGATTTAGAAATAGTCAAGAAAGTAAAGGAGGAAATTGAACAACTTGATATTCCCACTGATCCAAGTTTACTCCAAATGAAACTAATGATGGAGTTATTTATTAATCCTTTGGTGGATCGATTTAACTTGGAAAATAGTTTTGATTACGGTGCAGATGTATTAAATTTAATTATGAAGGAATCAGAATACCTTATGAATCTGAAATAATTTCATATTAGACGAATCTAAATTATTTTGATGTCTTACTTCTTATTCCAAACTGACTTATTCAAATAAGTATTAATAAGTGTGGTAAATCTAAAAGCTTGTAGCATTAATTTACCGATCGTTGAATAATTTAGGAAATTGTTTTTTCTATTCCCAGGGGGGGGGACTTATAGTTCTCTTTAACAAATAATTGGAATACATTAATTGGGGAATATATAATTGTTTCCCCATCCATAAATTTTAGCCTATTTTCTTCTTTATCCATAAACCGCTAATTCTTCTTTGACAGTTGCTTCATTATGGCCTTGGCAACATTCTGGGGAGAGTCCTAGATAATTGAACACTCCCTCGTAATACCGGTTTGAATACTTTATTTAAGAAAATGGGGAAACAAGTATATATTCCCCTTTTTTTACATCAAATCAATTCCAATCCTTCATATTGTTTTAGTTCCAGTGAGACAAAATTTCCCACATTGTTGTCAATAGCGGTTTAAAATTACCTCACTTTAACGTTCGAAAAATGGACCATTTTGGCAAACACCCCTTATTCCCCACTCAATTGCCGCCGGGACCATCCCCCAACTTCTCATGCGACAGGGTAAGTGGAACCAGGTTCCACCTCACCCCTATACCAGGTGCATTCCCAAAAATCGTTGGTGACAAGTGCACCACTCCAATCACACCAGCATGAGAGGAGGGGGACCAGAGGAACCGTTTTGACAAGGTGGGATTCTGTTAAGTCCCAAGGATGGTTGCCAGGACGAAATAGTATGAAAAAACTGGAATGATATGAAAAATTGGTGACGATTTAATTTGAAAAACAACAACTTCCAATGGAAAACCGGGTGGATCCTAAGGTCATGCTTGTTGGCCCTGAAACAGGCTTCAATCTTGGCCAGCCGGCGGTACTGGACCACCAGCTCCCGAGCATCGCCGCCAGAACAAAACCAGGCCATGATCACATGCAACCCTTCCCTCTCCTGGCCTGTAGGGCCATATTGGGGCCTTTGAAGCCTTGGGTGTTTTCCCACGGACCATCTTGTATGAACAGATAAAGACTGTAATTGATTTTCCACGAAAACGAAGGCAAAATTTACCTATTTGAGGGGTGAATTCGAATCAGGTGTTAATTCCTGTCAGAGATTGTAAATGAACCTAAATAATTAATTCAGCTCCTGGAATAGAACTTGTTTCATGAGGTTTTTCAAGCTCATTTTCTTTTGCTAATTTTATCCATGATTCAGCAACAATTTTATCCTTAGGAACCCCTAATCCTTGTAAATAAATTTTTCCTAGGTTGAACTGTGCAGGTGGATATCCTTGATTAGCTGCTAACCTTAACCATTTAGCTCCCTCCAAATAATCTACTTCGACTCCTAATCCCTTTAAGTACATAACCCCCAAACTGTTCTGTGCATCTGGATGACCTTGTTTACCTGCCAACCTAAACCATTCAGCTGCCTCAAAATAATCCTGTTTTATACCCTCCCCATTAAATAATCGAAGTCCAAAACTGTTCTGTGCATCTGGATGACCTTGTTTAGCTGCCAGCCGGAATAAATTTAAGGCTTTAATTTTGTCTTGTGATACACCAATCCCTTTTAAATACAAATAACCAAGAAAAAATTGCCCGGTAGGATTCCCCTGTTTTACTGCCAACTCAAACCAGCTTGCTGCCTTAACATAATCCTTTGAGACTCCCATGCCTAATAAATAGGCTACTCCAAGGTTAACCTGACTCCCAGCATTCCCCTTAAGTGCTGCCAACTTATACCAAATCGCTGCCTTAACATAATCCTGTGGAACCACCAATCCCTCATCATACATTACTCCCACCAAGTTTTGGGCGGATGAAATTCCCAATTTAGCTAATATTATTATAATTAATTTCATAACCATTCACGCTTACATTTATTTTTCGCAAACCACTTTCTAATCAATTTTCTCCCATTTAATAAACGATTGTCTTTACTCCAATGGAAATTAAATTTTGTAAGGGATCTAAATTTAAGGCCACTATTTTCAAATTACTGGCTAGAAAAGTCTTGATTGTCAAAAAATTTTCCAATCCTTCCTGAAGTTTCATTTGGTTTCAATTTACAAGACTTAGAAGGTGATAATGTTGAATTTAGGAATAATTGATTTCAGAAAAGTAAAATTGAAATTTGTAGAAATTTGGGTGCACTTTGATTATAGAAAGAATTAAATGGCTGTTAATTCCGTGCTAAATAAAATTTTGTCAAGATGGCAATGAAATACAGAACAACAGGATCAAATACGTTTGGAAGGCTTTAATCCCTCTCCTAATTACCCTGAGTGGGGTTGATGCTAGGGTGTCAGAATTAGGAACGAATTTGAGTACTAATTTCAATGAGAAACAAGAGGTTCTTAATCGAAACTCTTTCAATTAGCTGACCAAGGAGATGCTTCTTCACAAAAAGCATTAGGTCAAATATATTATAAAGGGAAAGGAGTTCCACAGGATTTGTTTATGCCCTTGCTTGGGCAAATCTAGCAGCTTCACAAGGGAAAAAAGAGGCACTTGAACTCCGAGAAATACTTGAATCCACTATGACCCTGAGGCCAGTAGCAGAAGCGCAGAGTCTTGCAAAAGAATTGTAAAAAATACATCTTTATATTGATCTAATTGGAAGGGTGTGATTCTTGTATTACGGTCCATTCCAACTCAAGTTGAATTCTTTTTGGGAATATATAATTGTTTCCCCATTCATAAATTTTAGCCTATTTTCTTCTTTATCCATAAACCGCTAATTCTTCTTTGACAGTTGCTTCATTATGGCCTTGGCAACATTCTGGGGAGAGTCCTAGATAATTGAACACTCCCTCGTAATACCGGTTTGAATACTTTATTTAAGAAAATGGGGAAACAAGTATATATTCCCCCATTAATTTAACGAAATTCCTTTTCACTTAACTTGCCAGTGTGATATCCTTGGTTTGTTTCTTTTGTGACCCACTCCGTGGGGATTCTAGGTGAAGCTTGGAGTAACCGTTTCGTATAATCATGTTGTGGGTGGTCAAAAATCCTGTCGGTTCTACCCTCTTCAATAATTTTACCACCCTGCATGACCAGAACCCTGTCAGTAACCGCTCTTACAACAGTCAAATCGTGACTTATAAAGAGGTATGACAGGTTATGTTGTACCTGCAGTTCATTCAGCAAATCCAATATCTGAGCCCTGATCGATACATCAAGGGCGGAAACGGCCTCATCCAGAATAACCAGATCCGGTTTGATTACCATGGCCCTGGCAATGGCAATCCGTTGTCTTTGACCTCCTGAAAATTCATGTATGTACTTGTCAACATCCGTTTCCCTGAGACCAACCTCAAGCAGGGCCGTAACAACCCGTTCCCTTTGCTCTGATGCACTCAAGGATTCTGCCAGAAGGTGAAATGGTTCTGCCACGAGTCGCCCGACCTTGTGTCTGGGGTTGAAGGACCCAAAGGGGTCCTGAAACACAACCTGCATTTTTTTTCTGAGGGTATGCGGCATTTTTCGGCCAGAAATAACCTCTACCCCATCTACGGTAATTCGCCCCTTCTGGAGTGGGTCCAAACCCAGAATTGTTCTTGAGAGAGTCGATTTGCCACAACCCGACTCACCAACCAGCCCCAAACTTTCTCCTTTTCTGATGGAGAAACTGACGCCCCTGATGGCAACATTGTAGTTTTGCTTGTCGAGTATCCTTCTATTGGGCAGTTTATATGCTCTGTAGACATCACTCACCTCAAGAAAACTACCTCCCCCGGTTTTGGTTTTCGTCTCCGGGATATAGTTTGAGGCAGCAAACAGTTTTTTGGAATAATCATGTTTCATATCCTGAAACAATTCCCTGGTTGTTTCCATTTCCACAATTCTTCCCGTTTGCATGACGGCTACCCTGTCTGCCATTCTGGCTATAACCGCCAGATCATGAGTAATAAACAGCAGGGACATTTGTTCTTCTTTCACAAGAAGTTTCAACAGATCGAGGATTTGGGCCTGGGTTGATACATCCAATGCAGTAGTGGGTTCATCGGCAATAAGAATTTTTGGCCGCAAAGCGATGGCCAATGCTATGCACACCCGTTGGCGTTGACCGCCCGAGATTTCATGTGGATACAGATCAGGTGAAAACCTGTTTGGGGGCATTTCGACCCTGGCCAATTTTTCACGAGCAATGGTCATGGCTTCCGATCGCGAATATCCCCCATGAATAATGAGAGTTTCAGCGACCTGATTTCCTATGGTCATGACAGGATTCAAGGCAGTCATGGGTTCCTGAAAGATCATTCCGATATCCCTGCCCCGAATTGAGCACATTTCCCTTTCGGAAAGATCAATCAAATTTTTCCCGTCAAGGATGATTTGTCCGGTACGATCCGAACCTTTTGGCAATAAATTCATCAGAGCGAGTGCCGTCATTGACTTGCCGGAACCCGATTCACCTACAAAGCCGAATACTTCTCCTTGATCAATGATAAATTCTACATCTTTCAGTATCACTTCTTCGTTAATGGATACATTGAGGCCTGAAACGGAAAGCAACGTCATTGTCTTACCTTCCTCAATCGTGGATCCAGATAGTCCCTCAAGCCATCTCCCAACATGTTCAGACCCAATACCATGGCAACGATTGCCAATCCAGGTATGAAGGCCAATCTGGGATTGGTATAAATCAGGGTTTGAGCATCAGCAAGCATTCGACCCCAGCTTGGGGTTGGTGGTTGGGCTCCGAGGCCAATATAGGAAAGTCCAGCCTCAGCCAATATCCCCAGTGAAAATTGAATGGTGCCCTGAACCAATAACAGGTTAATGATATTGGGTAGAATATGTTCAACGGAAATTCTTGTCTTTCCCTTACCGGCAACTCTGGCCGCCATTATGAATTCCAGTGTCCAGAGACTTAACGCAGCACCCCTGGATACCCTCGCAAAAACCGGAATATTGAATATACCGATGGCTAGTATTGCATTAAATGCCGACGGTCCGAATACTGCTGTTATCAGTATTGCGATGACCAGGGAAGGAAAGGCAAAAACTAGATCGTTGCTTCGCATGATCAAATCGTCAAAGATGCTTCGTCTGTTTGCAGCAGCTGCCAAACCCAATGGTACGCCGACCAACATGCCGATACCGACTGCCACGAGGGCAACACTTATTGATGTCCTCGCCCCAATCATGATCATGGATAAAATATCCCGCCCGAAGTGATCAGTTCCCAAAATGTATTTCCATTCAGGTGATTTCAGTTTTTCGGATATATTCAGTACCTCCACCGGATAAGGTGTCCAAATCAGTGAGACAAGAGCCAAAACCAGAAAAAAGATAGAGAGGAATGCACCAAACAATAATTGGGTAGGTATTCTCATCCACTCCTCCTTAATCTTGGATCAACCATGGCATAGGTTAGATCGACAAGGAAGTTGACTACAATCACAGCGAAAACCATCAACATGACAACACTTTCAACAACTATCAGGTCCCTTTGTATAATTGCCTGAAAGATCAACCGTCCTAGACCTGGCAAGAAGAAAACATTTTCAATAATGATTGCACCCGCAAGAAGAAATGAGAATTGAAGTCCCAGAATGGTAAGAACCGGGATCATGGCATTTCTAAGGGCATGCTTGATCAATACCCTTCGTTGAGACAACCCCTTGGCCCTGGCTGTTCTGATATAATCCTGTGATAAAGTATCAATCAAGGCAGATCGCATGACTCGTGCCAGGATTGATGCCTGAGTTAATGCCAATGCAATTGCTGGAAGGGTTAGTGATTTGATGCCGTACCAGAAACCTGCATCCCATCCCGAAAATCCCCCGGCCGAGAACCACCGCAAATTAATGGCAAAAAACAGGACCAGAAGCATGGCGAACCAAAAATTGGGTACGGCTATCCCCAGTTGGGTAAAGCCCATTATGCCAAAATCTGCTGTACCACCTCTTTTCGAAGCTGCTATCAACCCGACTGGAAATGCTATAGCTGTTGACAAGAGAAGAGCATAAAGTGCAAGGGGCAAAGATACCTGTATCCGATCAACCACAAGTTCCGAAATTGGTACCTTGTAGGTGTAGGAAATCCCGAAATCACCAACAACCAAGCCGGATACCCAATCAAAGTACCTGATCAGTGGTGTTTGATCCAATCCGAGTTCTGCCTTCAGTGAAGCTATTGTTTCTGGTGAGGCATTAAGACCCAGCATGAAGGAGGCTGGGTCGCCGGGTATGATTTCGATGACAAAAAATATAACCAGGCTGGCTACAGCCAAACTCAACAGAAGGGAAATAATTCTTGATAACAGGTAATGAAGCATCAGGCACCCAGATACGAGTTCAAGCCATTATACCCAAGTAAAATGTCAGGTGGGAACGAATTGTTTTTCTTCCTGAATCTTTTTCCAGGCCAAATTGTATCTTGAAAGTTGTATCTCCGAAAGTCTGATGGCCTCTTCCGGTACCCCCCTTGCGACCAGAACATCAGGGTGGCTTTTTAACACCAGATTTCGCCATTTGCGCCTGATTTCGGATAATGGCATATCCCTTTTGACTCCCAACACCTTGTATGGATCAAAACTGTCTTTACCATTATGGAAATTTATCTTTTGTCTAAATTGCCTTCTGGGAAGTCCAAAAAGTGCATTGACCCTGATAAGAAAACGTCTTTCCTGAAAACTGATCTCCCCATCGGCCCTGGCAATGTAGATCAAACCATCCATTAAATCTTCCAGAAGGGGTGAACCTGCACCAAGGTGTTTTCTTATTTCCAAGGCATAGTATTCATATCCCAAGGTACTCTTGCTGGCGGAGTTGAAAACCCTTGCTGCATTTTTTTGCTCCGATTCAGGGAGCTGGAAAATTTCCCTGAAGGCCTTTATTTCTTCCTTGGTTACATGCCCATCAACCTTGGTCAATTTTGCACCAAGCGAAATTATGGCAATCGTAAATGAAACCTTTCGACTGGGACGTTTATTCCCACCTGGCAATTTACCCTTGACCAAGGATTTGATATCCCTGTTCCCACGGACGAATTTTTTTACCTTTTGCCAATTAGAAATCATTTTTCCTATCCCTTAAACCCAGAGGGAGAAAAGGACACCATGTTTCTTGATAACCGACTGATCGGTGTCGACAATTTCTCTGTCGAATCAGTAATACTGTACAATACCATGATAAATTATTCTGCAATGGCCACAAGGTAAGAATGCTCGTTTTTTTTATTATTTCTTTTTTGTATTGATTTATATTAAACAAATTTTGAAATTAATTTCAATCGACAATCCAGAGCTGAGACAAACTTCTGAAAATCAGAATATGTTGCAACATCGGGGCCTCTGCAAACATTGATTACCCCGAGCTGCGATCCCTCCCCTTGTATTTACATCTAGCCTTGTAATTTGTTTCCCGTTCAACCCCAATCGAATTACCCTGAAGGTTAATCCTGATTTCCATTATTGCTTTGTGAACTGCTTGGTATACTGATTTAATTCACCAGCAGACTTCATGACTTTGATACTTCCCAGATCAATTGATTTGCCCAATTTTTATGTTTCGCACTTACCATCAACTTATCCCTGGTAGGGTTTGGAGCGAATGTCACTTGAATTGTACCCTCTTGAGCATAAACTAGATGTTTGCCTTAATGAAAAAATAAGGAAAACGAAAGTGTCAAAATCTCTTTACCTTGCCAACCCATATGGGTTTTCTCTCCAGCAAAAATCTACTCTGCTACCGGTAATCAAGGAAATTCTCGAAAGCATGGGGTTAGAAGTGTGGGAGCCCTTTGAACGCAATAATCAAATCGACTTCTCGAAAAGTGGGTGGGCCTACAAGGTGGGACAGGCTGATTACAGGGATGTACGAGAAACTGACGGTACATTCGCTATCGTTAATGGCTGTCCACCGGATGAGGGTGTAATGGTCGAATTGGGAATGGCCATTGCCTTGCACAAACCCACTTTTTTGTTCAGGGATGATTTCAGAAGATGTACCGATAGTGAAACCTACCCCTTGAATCTCATGCTGTTTACCGGGCTACCCGAGCAGAATTGGGAGGATTACTATTATACTTCAATTGATGAAATCTCTTCACCAGCCAAGGCACTGTATAAGTGGCTTAACAGTGCTGGATAAGAAATCGGTTTTTACATGCTAAAGACATCATTATGAAATCCGCAAATTTTGATTCTGAGAAATCACACGGTAAATTAGACAAAGTACCCTTGCCATGTTGGGATTTGGGTGACCTTTACGAAGCCAGGGATTCCAAAAAGTTGAGTGAGGATATCCGTTTTCTCGATAAAGTTTGTGAAGAATTTGAGAGCAAATACCAGGGTAAGATTGAAGCAAACAAGGATGCTGAATTCCTCTACCAAAGCCTGCAAGAATTTGAAAGCATCGAGCTTCGGAAAAACCGTATAATTTCCTACGCTTACCTTCTGCACCAAACTAACCTTAATGATCCGGTGATCGGTAAGTTTTTTGGTGATTGTGATACAAAATTCAAATCGTGGGAAGCTAAATTGGTCTTTTTCGAGAACCAATTGTCTCAAATTCCCGAATCAACCCTGAAAATAATGCTAGATAAAAATACTGACCTCGAAAGGTATGGGCACTATCTAGGGAGTTGTCAAAAATTCAAACCTCATGTGCTACCGCTGGAGATGGAAAAATACTCCAAGGATAATTCAATCTTGAAATCCTCATGGGTAAGGTTGTTTGATGCAACGATTTCCTCAATCAAGTGTCAGGTCGGAAACAAGGCACTGACTCTGGAACAGACCCTAGCGATGTTGCAATCGGGCAAGAGAAAGAAGAGAAAACGAGCATTTCATGCCCTGTCAAATGAATTTGAGGAAAGATCGGCCGTCTTTGCGCTCATAACAAACACCCTGGTCAAGGGAAAAGAAGTTGACGACAATTGGAGAAAATTCCCTTCACCACAGTCTTCAAGACACCTAAATAACGAAATTGAAGACAAGGTGGTTGAAGCCTTGCAGGAATCGGTGGTTAATTCCTATCCGGATATTTCCCACAGATTCTACCAATTGAAGTCACAACTCCTGGGTTTGAAAAAAATGCAGTATTGGGACCGGGTTGCACCCTTACCAATGGCTCCCCAAAACAAGGTTCCTTGGGAAAAGGCAGTAGAAACGGTGGAATATGCTTTTTCTGCTTTTAGCCCCCAATTCGCAAGTTTGGCCAAGCAATTCTTTGATAATCCATGGATAGATGTTCCCGTCAGGGAAGGAAAATCTGGAGGAGGTTTTTGTCATCCCACAGTCGCGGATGCCCATCCATACATTTTGCTCAATTACCAGAATCGTACACGTGATGTTATGGTTTTGGCACATGAATTAGGGCATGGGGTTCATCAATTTTTAGCACGAGACAAAGGGGAAATTCTAAGTAGAACTTCACTGACCCTTGCAGAAACTGCAAGTGTTTTCGGTGAAATGTTAACCTTCGAATCTCTTTTGGAAAAAGCCACCAACCCAAGGGAAAGATTTGCACTGATTGCCGAAAAGCTTGATGACATGATTAACACTGTAATTCGTCAGATGAGTTTTTATGAGTTTGAGACTAGACTGCACTACCAAAGACGAGAAGGTGAATTAACACCAGGGGATATCGGGAAGATTTGGTTGGAAACCCAAACCGAATGCCTGGGGCCGGCCTTCAGGTTCAATGAAGATTACAATAGTTTTTGGTCCTATATTCCTCATTTCATTCATGTACCATTTTACGTTTATGCTTATTCTTTCGGTCAATTACTTTCACTAACACTTTTTGGCATATACAAGGAACAGTCTGAGGGATTTGAACAGAAATACCTTGACCTGTTGGAAGCTGGAGGTTCCAGACCCTACCATGAAGTTCTGGAACCTTTTGGTATTGATATAGCTGAACCGGGGTTCTGGGATGTCGGATTAACCGTGATCAAGAATTATATTGATCAGTTGGAAGAAATGTATCCGGAAATCCTTGATTAAAGAATATCCTGCATTCGGTCAGCCCTCAACTCTTTGACCCGCTTGGTAACTTTTTCAAAGGCCCTGCACTCGATCTGTCGAATTCTTTCCCGGCTGACCCCATATGCCTGGGACAGGATTTCAAGAGTTACCGTAGGTTCGGTAAGACGTCTTTTGATGAAAATATCCTTTTCCCTTTCCTTCAGGACATCAAGAGAATCATAAAGCAGCTTTTTTCTGAAATCAAACTCGTCCTTTTCGGCATAAACCGTTTCCTGATCTGCGTTTGGATCAACCAGCATATCCTGACGCTCAGTCGTTGAATCATCAAAGGAAATACTTGCGTTCAACGAGGAATCCTGGGCAGAAAGGCGATCATTCATTTGAATGACTTCCTTTTCGCTGACACTCATCATCTCGGCAATTTTTTGAATTTCCTTCGGCTTGAGGTTGTTACTGTCAACGACACCAATCAATTCCCGTGCCTTGCGAAGATTGAAAAACAGTTTCTTTTGGGAAGTTGTTGTACCGAGTTTGACCAAGCTCCAAGTTCGTAGGATAAAATCCTGTACCTGGGCCCTGATCCACCAACCGGCATAAGTAGCCAAACGGAAACCCTTTTCCGGATCGAATCGTTTTACAGCTTGCATAAGTCCAATGTTGGCTTCCGAGATCAGATCCACCAGTGGCAACCCATACCCTCTGTAATTCAGGGCAATTTTTGAGGCCAGCCTCAAATGTGAAGTCACCAGCTTGTGGGCTGAATTGATATCACCTTCATCAATCAGTGCCTTTGCCAACTTATACTCTTCCTCATGGGTTAACATGGGGTATTTATGTACCTCAACCAAATATTGACGAAGGCCGCTATCCTGAGAAGGTACGGGTAAACTTTTATAGGTCGCCATTGTCTTACTGCCCTAAACTTAAATCAATAAAATTTCCAAAAATTCAAAAACGAAGCAAGCGCCAATCCTTTTGGAAAGGCTTCACTACATGTAAATTAAATTGAATGCTGCACTATAGCAAAAATTTCTATCCAAGGCAAGGAGTTTTTTTTGCAGAAGAGAAGAATTGCCTCCAAATGTTGTATATTTGCAACAATAGTTTTCACTGAAGAATTGAGCCTTTTTCCAAATGCAAAACCCGTTTGACTAGAGTATCTTCAATAAGGATATTTCGGAATAGAAATTGAGGAGAAACTGATGAGTTCAGTAAAATCAACTGAAATGACCGGTGGGTGTCTTTGTGGTGGGGTACGGTATCGTATTACTGGGCCAGTAAGACCCATAAGATATTGCCATTGCAGTCAGTGTCGTCGTACCAGCGGGCATTTCGTAGCCGCAACTGCCGTCAAAACGGAGGAATTGATTTTTGAAACCAATAAAAGTCTTGCCTGGTTTGATTCCTCAGAATTTGCTTCAAGAGGATTCTGTGTTCGTTGCGGGTCTAGTCTTTTCTGGAAATCAAAGAACAGAGAAACCATCAGCATCAGTGATTCCCGCCAATTTTTTCCTTTAGCTATATATACGTCCTTCAAACAGA
>VYFX01000014.1 GCA_009842205.1 Paracoccaceae bacterium
GCCGAAAAACAGAAAACCACAACAAACAGCCTGCGCGAAACCCAGGGTGAATCAGAACTCAGCAGTTCACGTACTTGAAGGGCGTGGCGTGCCACCCCGATACACCTCGCGGATGACTCTCCGGTTGACGGCAAAGGCGTAGTCGGCGCCATTGCGGCGGCGCCCAAGCGTCCACCAGCCTTGCGTTGCCTCGTACAGCTCCTCGGCGGGCATTTCCGGTGACCAGAGCCGGGGAATCCGAAACAGGATCACCCGCTCTGTGATTTCAGGCTTGCGCTAGCCCGGCTTCTGCAATGGTGCGAAATGTGATCGAGACGCGTCGCTTGCGCTCGATCCTTTGGCCGTTCCATGTGTCGAATTTTCGTTTCGCGATCCCATGTTGCCACTTGTAGCGGGCATCGCCGCAGAGAAGGACGAGGCTGCGCGGCTCCAAGCGATGTGTGAATTTGTTCGCAGTGAAATCTCGGCAGAAATCCATGTCGACCGCCGATCCCAAGCTCACGGTTGCAACAACAGGACCGAAGCAGTCCATGTCGATGTGTGGAGCGATCCCCTGCTTGGGCTCGTATTCGTTGACGATCGCCTGTTCGAACGGCTGGTGAGGGTCGAGCAACCGCTTCGCTTCCTCAGATGCAGCTTCACGCACTTTGTGCGACAGCTGTGCCAGCCACTCTGGCAAAGGCCCAATGCGAGCCGACTCGTCGAGGCTGCGACTGGTGTAATCGTACTTGTAGCCAAAGTGCATTACTCGCCGGGAGAGGTCGGAGAGCCACTCAGAGTTGTCGATTTGAGCGAGCAGGCGTTCCTCATCGGAGCCTGCCAAGAAGTCGGGGTGGTACTCAAGCCCTATTGGGGCAGCGCCTGTCTCCGTGTCTATCAGCGGTAGTTGCAGGCTCATCGGCTCAAGATCCAGCGCGATAGGGCATTTGTCTCCCAGAGATTGTCGTTGGTCATGGTGGTGGTTCGTGCTGAGCGCTACAGCTTTTCCGCTCAGCGGGGATCGGCAACAAATGGGCGGTCCCGTGGATGGTCCTTGAGTGCTTCACGAATTGGCTCCAGCTCCTTCGGCAACTGCTGGGCATATTCCCGCATTGCCTCATGGGTGATGATCTGATTGGAGATCACGGTTCCGCACTCCGTTGCCTCCACCCAGGGCCCCTCTTCGTGAACGAGCGCAACTAGGTTGTTGCCCCTTGTCCCACGGAATCTGGCGACCACGGACCTCATCACATTGTCTAGGTCTTGGGGAATGCTGCGAGACCTCGCACCCCTGCTGGGCCTGTCGTGCCAGATGTCTGCAACCACAGGCCCGTTCTCCCATGCCTCAATGCTCTCAGTAAACGCCGGATTGCCGTACCAGGCAAGATGCTCTGCCTGGATGAAGAAAAGAAGCTTGTGAAGGTTCAGTTTTGAGAGCCGCGGGATGCGGTTGTACAGCTCTTTTGCAATGGCAAAGGCGCTTGATCCCGCATTCGTGCTGCTGCTCATTTGGGGGCTCCCAGGCTTCATGGGTCCAGGAGGATACCCGGCGGGTGTGACAGCATCCCTGCCTCGACAGGTGGGGTCGGTTCTGACTTCTGAGGAAAGGGGGTAGGACGAGACTCATGACGGTGCCGACCATTCGTATGAATATATAGCCAGATGGTATCTATCTGGCTACACTTTCATACATATCTGTGAAAGCGATCACCAGTTTGCCGGAGGTCTTCACTCATGCGAACGCGCGCCACGCTGGCATCTCCGATCGCGACCTTTATCGGATGCGAGATCGCGGCGATATTGACCGCATTGCCCGAGGCATCTACGCCCGTCCAGGATTCGAGGCTGACCCTGATCTTGTCGAGATCGCCATCCGCGCGCCGAAGGCAACGCTTTGCCTGACATCGGCGCTGGCGTTCCACGACCTGACCGACGACATCCCATCGGCCATCAACGTCGCACTTCCCCGGTCGCGGCGGCCGCCCAAAACGGAGGCACCGGTCACCTGGCACCGATTCGACTCCGATACCTTCGACATTGGCCGCACCACGACTCCGGTTACCGACCAACTTTCCATTGGCATCTACAGCCCGACCCGAACCATCGTCGATGCGTACCGCCTGCGACACCTCTACGGAACCGACCAAGCTCTGGAAGCCCTCAAACGCTGGCTGCGAATCGGAGGAAACCAGCCGGCTGCGCTCCTGGACATGGCCAGTCGCTTCCCCAAGTCCGCTCCGGCAATCCGATTGACCCTCGAAACGCTCCTGTGACCGCCAGACCCGCTCTCGTGCAGGTTCATCTGTCTCCGATGCACCACTAGCCGGTAAATTTGCAACGGGAGGTCTGAGGTGAGCAGGCGCTTTACGGCGATCATCGAATCCGAGGGCGGTGGTTATATCGCATTCTGCCCGGAGGTCGATGTTGCAAGTCAGGGCGAGACGATCACCGGGGCACGAGAGAACCTTGCCGAAGCCCTCACGCTGTTCCTTGAGAGTGCATCTGTCGATGAGATCGATCTGCGGCAACGCGAGGAGACCTATGTGACCCAAATTGAGGTCGACGTTGGTTAGCTGACACGCCCATTTTCTGTCAGCTGAGCGGGGCGATCTTGTCGGGATTCGTGCCCTGGCCGAGCGCATCCCAGGCTGCACGAAGTTCCGAGCGATGCAGGTCGCTCCACTGGTCGACCAGATCATGGGCACGCTTCGGGAGTCGCCCTCGCAGCACTTGCGATGACTCGATGTCAAACATCGCCTCATGCTCGCCGAAGCGGGCGTGGAAATGAGGAGGGCCGTGATCACGGGCATACATCGTGATCACGATGCCGAAAAAGCGGCTGAGCTCCGGCACTGCCGGCTAGTCAGCGATGGCTGGGAGGTCTTCGGAGGACAATTCGTCGAAAGATTGGCCAGTGACGTCGAGATAGAGGCTTTGCGGACAGACGTCGACTTCAGTGCCATCACCCCACGCCACCGCGCCGGAATCGGCCACGATATGGGCAGAGCGCCAGAAGTCTTGGTCGGTCCAGGCAGCGAAAACGCCGCCAAGCGCCGCGCTATCCGACAAATCAACAATGCCGGTGATGCCGTCATCGAACCGCAGCCAGAGCTTGTACGGCTCTTGAACCTCGAGTTCGACCACATGGGGCGACAGCATGAGACAAACGATATCGGCAACTCCCCGTCGACCGCGAACGACTTGTCTCTGTGAACCTCCCCAGGGTTGGCTCAGCCAGCGTGTCGCTGTTTCCTACCCAGCCAAGGGAAAGCCCGAACTCAGCAGTTCACGTACTTGAAGGGTGAGGACTCGCCCTGTTTGAAGAGGTGGCGCACGCTGGTGTTGCGGTAATGGGCGAGCTCATCGGCGACCTCGCCGCTGAAGCCCCACCGCTTGCGGGATTTGCCGATGTCGTGTTCCCAGTCCCGGTCGCCTGGCTGTCGCTGTCGCCAGCTGTCAATCCGATACACCTCGCGGATGACTCCCCGGTTGACGGCAAAGGCGTAGTCGGCGCCATTGCGGCGGGGCCCAAGCGTCCACCAGCCTTGCGTTGTCTCGTACAGTTCCTCGGCGGACATCTCCGGTGACCAGAGCCGGGGAATCCGAAACAGGATCACCCGCTCTTTGATCTCAGGCGCTTGGGGAGCATCAAAGAGCGATATTGCGACATCAGTGGTCATCCGGCCCCGCCGCCAAAAGTGATGTCCCTCGACCTTGTTGGTGAGCTCGTCTGTGCCCAGCAGCTGAATTGCCGCTGCTTCGACCTCGAATGCCGTTCGGTCGGTGAGCCCGAACCGCAGCAGCTGATGTTCGACTTGGTGGCCTGCGCCATGGATCTCCCTGATCCGATCCAGCTTGTCGCTCGCCGCTTCCTCGTCGCCAAGAGCATCTTGGGCGTGGGCGAACACCCGGCTCCCGTTTCCCTTGCCCACATAGAAGACCTCGCCGTCGCGCGGATCGATCAACAGATAGACGTACGCCTTGAGCTGCTCGCTCACGTAGGGCGTGAATGCGCTCACCGACCGTGCCCCTTGGCGCTTCGGCCCGGCCCCCGATTCGGCGTTAAGCCTCAGTTCTGGATGAACCCTCACCGTCCATGGTCGCGGCCAGTTCGTGGAGTTCAGCCACGTAGCTGCCGATGTCATCACACGTCATGAGCACGGCGGTGTTATCGGTCAACATAGAAGAGCTCTCCCAAAGCCACACGGGTCCTCGAGGTGAAGAGTCGCCGTGACGGTTCAAGTGCGCCGCCGCCAGATCGCAGGCTGATGTCCAACGTCCGAGTAGTGCCAGCGCGAGCACTCGATTGGCATTGGAAATCTCCATATCGGCGTTGCCTGTGTCGATGGCGGCGTCCAAATGCCGCAAGGCTTGCTCTGGATCATCAGGTAGGAGACAGAAGCCGAGATTGTTGAGTGCGTTCGCATTTCGCGGGTCGAGCCGCAGAGCCGCTTCGAAGAGGGCTGCTGCCTCAGTGCGCCTGTCATCCTCAAGGAACTTCACTGCGGGCCTCACCAGCATGTCGATGAGCCGCTCGCTTGGGCGACGGTCAGCACCGAGTCTGTCCGCCATGACCTTGGCGAGATCACTGGCAGATATCTCCCGGACTCTCATCTCGGAGGAATCGCATGGGGGCAGGAGTTGGCCGTGCAAGTACCTCCACTCACTTCGTAGTGCCGCCACAGACCATTCGCTGAGATAGGTCCTTGTGAATCGCTCAGTGATCCATGTGTCGCCTTCCACCATGTGGAGTTGGCTCAGAGAGTCATCAGTGTGACTTGGGGACGGCGGGCTCCAGACAACCAATTGATCCCACGAAGCCGCCATTGCCCAGTTCATGGTTGTAGAGAGAATTCCCTCAAACCCCTGACTCATCGCTTCCTTGGTTGGCTCTGGGTCGGCATTGACCGACTCAATGTGCTGTTTAACGGCAAGCAGCCAATCGCTAGGAATGGAGGCAGCCCCTCTGGTTTCTTGCGGAGCCGCCAAGAAGTACTGCCTGAACACGGCATGGCCGACGGCGGAACGCAGTTGCGGCAATACGTGCATCTCAAACGGGAGACCCCTTGCCTCAACCTGTCCAAGCAGCTCATCAATTTCTGCAAGACGATCGATTGCCTGTCCAGGATCTTCTGGAGGCGGTGATTCAACGAGTTCCGTAAGGCCTACCAGCACGGCAGCGAGACGCCAGGTGGACGGAGGCCCCATGGACTTGTCGCTGAGGTAGACCTCCCGCGCGTCGTAGGCGCTTGCCATCGGGCTGCTGACGCGACGCGAACGAGCCCTTTTCATGAGCCGCATCGTCAGCCCATCACCTAGGTCGGTCTCTTCGTGAGACAGAGGGGCGTTATTTCGCGCCAATATGTCCACACACTCGTTCGCGCATCCGCGCGTGCCCGGACCTGTCTTCACTGAGTAGGGGCATTCAGCCGTCAATTCGGGCGGTTAGCAATTGTCGCTGTACTCCCGCAGCGCTCGGAGAAAAATCTCTCGCTCACGGGGATCACTTGGTAATTCGGATGGGCCGGAAGGCATCAGCGGTAGGCATCCCTTCTGTGTGAAATCGTCAGCACGATGACCTGGCCTTCGCTTGCCGTGTAGATGATTCGGTGAGATCGTCCCAGGCGAGTAGCACGCTTGCCTTGAAGGGGTCCGGACAGCTTTCTGCCTAGATGAGGCTCTTGGTCGAGACGCCGGATGATCTCCTTTGCCTTGATAGCCAGCGCTTCGGGCAGGGCGTTGAGTTCCTTCTCGGCGCGGCGCGCCAACTTAGCCACGAGGCCTCAGTCGAGATCGACTAGATTGCCTGAAGCGATTTCTCGCTCGGCTTCAGCGATGGCGTCCATGGTCGCGTCATCGGCGAGGATGTTCAGCGTTTCCAGTAGCGACTCATACTCCTCGTAGCTCATGACGACAGCTACAGGTCGTCCGTGACGAGAGATCTCGATCGTCGATCCGGTCGAAGCAACTTCGTCAACGATTTCGCTGAGGCGGCTGCGGGCCTCGGTAAGTGGGGTCATAGGAGTCTCCTGCAGTCGTCGGGCTTGGCTATTGGAGAATTGTACAGAATTCTATACAGAACGCAACTTCAGATTTTGCAGATCAACTCGACCAGGCACCTGGAGTGAGTGCTAAGCCGTAGCAGTGATCGGCAGCGTTGGCATTGCCGAGGCGGTTGCGTCGAGGCACCGTGAGTTGGCCGGGGTGCTTGAAGCAGTTCAGCCCAACATCGTCTCGGCTGACTCCCAACTGCCGGGATGGAGCCGGCTCAACATCGTCTGTCATCTCCGGTATGGGGCTCAGGCCAGCCATCGGATGACCAGCGACGCCCTGGCTGGACAACCGACCGCCTTCTATCCGGGCGGGAGATCGGCGCAGAGGCCGTCCACGCTTCATCCTGGTCCTCAAGAGAGCCCAGCCGATGTGGTGAAGTCGCTTATCGAGGCCAGCGCGGCTCTCGACGAGTTGTGGGCCCAGATCCCCCCTGAGGCGTGGGATGGCACAACCGTCTGTGAACCCGAGGACAGCCCCGACATCGGGCCGATCACCCTTTTGCAGCTGGCGATCTTGAGATTGACCGAGGTCGAAGTGCATGGAACCGACCTCGACCTTGGCCTGTGCGATTGGAGCGATCCGTTCATCGACGCCGCACTCCCCATGAGGATCGCCTGGCTCCCACGACGGCACACCCCCAGCCAAGCCCCATCGGGCTCATGGAACCTCGTGGCCTCCGACGGCCCATCGTTCAACGTGGCATTGTCCCAACGCGTGGTATCGGCTTCTCCCGGCAAGGCCTACCAAGCCGACGCAACCATTTCGGGGCCGAAAGCCGATCTACTAGGGCTGCTGTTGGGCCGTGTGGATGTCGCAGACCTGGCCATCGCTGGAGACGAAACCACCGCCCGCCGATTCGCCACGACGTTTCTTCCCCCGTGACCATTCCACAGCCAACACCGGTCTCCTATTGCCAGAGACGTGAGTTCGGGCAGACAAGGTGGATGTCCACTCGGGAGTAGCTGCCCTGCGACAGGGACGCCTACAAAGCACGACACCTCGTCGAGAACGCCCTAACCGACATCAAGCAATTCCGCGGCATACTGCAAGCTGGACGCCACCTTCACCGCCATACTCTCGCTGGTCTGTTAGAACGTCAACACCCGGCCCACCCGAAGAGGCCCCCCTACGCCGAACCAGGACGGGAACTACCCCCGTCACCCGAGTCGAAACCCATACTCGACACTTTGACACCGGCTGTGATCGCCGAACTCGACCGCATGATCGAAGAGCAAACACACAGCGCACAGCGATAATCCTCCGAGTTGACGGGTTCCGCCCATACTGTCGTACCCGGCCGGTATGATGGTGGGCCATGATCCGAAGGAAGATCCGGCTCAGCGACGCGATGATCGGCGACAATCTCCTGGATATGTCCACTGGCATCGAGATAACTGTCGAGAGCGTCGAGATGCACCTGGTCCTGGACGTGCCCTGGACGACCGTTCAGGGTCGCCTCGAAGACGGGGAACTGCTCACCTTCCAAGGCTTTCCCCGTCGGCTCACCCCCTGGTGGCAAAAGAGGGGATACGCCGTCCTTCCCCACCCTCGGCCCCACAAGCGGTGAACACAACAGGTTCTGAAAGCACTGCGTAATCGCGCGCCTGCAATCCAGTAGCACATCAGCGACCTAGCTGAGCTAGTGGGCATTCAGGTCTATAGATTTGCTTTTGGTGTGTGCTGGCCCAAGAGGGCGAACCGCGCAACGGCAAAGGCAGCTGACACCAGCGCCGGCATACAACCGGCCCCTGCGGCTTCCTTTTCCTTTGGCCGGGCTTTCTCCATGACCCGTTCGGTGGCGTCCCACCCCTGGCGCTCCAGCCAGACAACTTGCTTGAAGGCCGCTTCCCGGTCCTCTTGGACTGCCTCGACCATTGTCTCCATGTTGGCGCTCAATCCCGTCATTGTGAGGTTGGCAGATCCCGCCAGCACTGCGATCGGTCGCCCCTCAGGCCCTTCTACAGCGAACACCTTGGAGTGGGCGATGGCGGCCCCTTTCTTGTTCTTGTCCGTCCGGTACCAATTGAGAATCCGAACGTCGGGGCGCGAGATGAACTCTGCGGCTTCGGCGGCATCGCGGGCCTCGAAATTGTCCATCCCTGTACGCAGGTCTCCGATGACCACCGTCACAGGCCTCTTTGCGGCCTTGCGAGCCAGCCATGCCAGCCCTGCCATCGACGCGAACCCGGTCACAACATGGAGATGTCCAGCGGGATGGTCAGCCAAGAACCGCTCGATTCGCGCCATCGCCTGAGAATCAAAGCCAGCACCCATAAGTCCAAGTGCCGAGCATCGTAGGGGCGGGAGGCATCGGCTCTACAACTACGGAAACAGCAGACCCGTGACTAGAGCATTCGCCTGGTTTCGAAGTCCCTTCGAATTTCCACAGTCACTGCCAAACCCCACCACTTGAAGGGACGCTCCCGGGTTGTCCATCAGATTTCCGACGCTCTGACTTTCCAAGTCAGACTGCAAGGGCTTCATCTTCGGTCCACTCAACCCGGCTTGATTGGTGGACGGGCTCGCCCTCGGAGTCCAGACCCAACTCCACGGTGATCAACTCGTCACCTTTGAAGGCAGGACTCAGTTCGAGCGCAAGGTACTCAAAAAGCTCACGTTCGTGGACTGCCAGTACTACTTGTCGGTCGTGGTGCTTTGACAAGACGCGAAGGAGTCCCGCGAACTGGGCTATATGTACTTCATCCATCGACTGCACCGGGTCATCGAAGATGAGACACCGTAATTTTGGCTCAACTGCCAGATGGAGAGCGATGAACAGCGACAGCGCAGCTGTGTTCAGGTTGCCTGCGCTGAGCATCATGGAGGGCGTCCCGGCTGTGCCGCCTGCTCTGTGAATCGTCTCCAGGCGGAGTTCAAGCGCGGTGCGGGTCGCCGTCGGTATCCCGAAGGCGGGCACGAAGGGCTCGGCTGGCGCCAGACGCGAGAACACGTCTCTCCAGACATCATTCAGCGACTGGGTAAAGACGCGTTGGACGATCGCCGTTCGGGTGCCCGATGCGGCTGTGTGGATGGAGCGCGCGACCGCCCGTCGACGGTTGGCTTCTTCGATTCGCTGGTCCCATAGTCGTTTCGATTGGGCGGCCTCGGTGACTGTAGCCGTGAACTCTGCGACGCGAGCTGTTGCCTCTCGGACTTGCCCCAGAAGCTCATTTGCCTCGGAAGATAACTGGCTACGTCGTCCAAGCTCCTGAGACCGACTCGTAGCGAGGTCATGTAGCCGCTTCCAAGCTTCCTCTGTGGGTTCGCGGGGTCCTGGTTCTGTGGTGCCTAGCTCGGTCGCGTTCCTTGTGAGTTCAGCTGCGACGGCTTGCTGTTCGCGGCCATCGGCTTCGATGTCGGCAAGCTCACTCGCCACGCTCTCAGCGGCGGCTCCCAATTCCTGCCCTCTAGCAATCGAGTCGGCCAGGGCTTCAAGTCGATCGTGGAAACCAGTAACAGCTGCGTGACGTGCAGTTATCTCTTCGTGTTCCGTCGCAGTGAGCACTGAGGCCTCGGTCGCGGAGACACTTTGTTGCGCGGCGCGTACGCGCGTCGTCAGCTGCGTTCTCTCATCTGACAGTGATTGAATCTCTGCCCCAACGCTGGTGAGATCGGAGATCTTTCGGTCAATGTGCTCCAGCAGGTGCTCCCCGGACACTTCGGAGAAGTCTCTGTCACAAACGGGGCAGATGTCCTCCGATGCGTAGTCCCGCAAGGTGGCGAGTCCTGTCGCAAGGGTGCCAGCTTGTGCCTCTCTTGCCGAGATTTCTGTATTGATGCCATCTAGCTGGAGTTGGAGTTCGGCTAGGTTCTGCCTACCCTCGGCCAGTTCAGCTACAGCGGCGTCATGCTCCGCCAAGCGCAGCCCTATGGCTCTAATCTCATCCAACAGAGATTGCTGAAATGTCGGATCTGTGTCTAGGCCGAGTGCGGCAACATCGTCGCGAAGGGCTTGGATCGGGGCCTCGTAAGTAGCGCGCCATTCCTGAACTGCCGCATCAGCCGCCGTCGCCGAAGCGCGAGCTTCTTCGAGGCGCGCCGCTGTCGGACGCTCGGCAAGGCTCCGAATCCTTCCTCGGAGTTCCGTCAGCACCCTAACGCGCTCCTCCGATTCGGTAAGCGCACCGGCTTGATTTCGCTCTGCGAGCAACCGTTCTATCTCTCTAAGATCACCTGCCGAGTCAGAAAGAGCCGCACTTAGGCCGAGACTCGCCAATACCGCCTCAAGCCGCTCGCGAATACTGGCAAGTTCGCTCTCGACCCGCGAGAGGTCACCAGTTGCACTGTTGATCACATCATCGGCCCGTCTCGCTTCACTCTCTGCATGGGCATACAGGTTCGATAGATTCCTCAGCCGCCTAAGGTCTATCGCGTCGTGTAGACCGGATCTCAGCGCGTCCAACTGGTCGAGGCCGAGGAGTTCATTCACAAATCGCGCGAGTGCGGACTCCTGGTTGCCTTCTGTGTACTGATAAAGGTCCAATAGCTGACCCAGGGACTCTTGGTCGAGATAGGCGCGCTCAGCGAAGAACTGGCCCGTTTCCGGATCAAGTGCCGGAGGGCCCTTGATCTCGTCCCCGCCCACTGTGATCGGCGGACCCGATCGGACGTGCCCGCGGTCGTCGGCAATCTCTACTTCGATTGTTGCAAAGGACGAACCGCGATGTGGCAAGTACGCCGTATAGCGGTCATCTCGGCGATGCATAGTCCGGACCTCACCCGTGAGCCCAAATTCGATCGCGGAGAGCAAACTTGTCTTGCCGCTACCGTTGGAGCCGTGGATTAGTACGATCGGGGCATCCAGCGGGACTTCCCAGCTACCTCTGATGCGCCGGAAGTTGGAGATCAGCACTCGGCGAAGAGGAAGTGGAGTCACAAGATCTCCTCTCCCTCACCTTGCTCCGTGGTGTCCTCTAGTGCTTGATCTAGATAGCTACGGAACGCCTCTTGAACTGCCTCGGGTCCGATCCGCGCAGCGTCTATGAGAACCCGGTGCTCGTCAGAAGTCGAGCGACCGAGGTCGGTAACGAGTTCATCGAGGGGGTCAGCGACTTCCCTTGTGGTGGGGGGAAGGCGTAGGGGGAGCAACACAGCGATTGCGTCTTGGATATCCGTGGGCTCTGGTAATTCTCCCTCTATGACCATGATTCGAGCGTTGTCTTCTAGATCGGCCAATATCTCAGGCTCTGGGCGAGACCCAATGAGTACCAAACTCACCGGTCGCCGTGACGCGAAGCGATCCAGACTCCTGTTCAGACCTGATAACAGCTGAACGAGGTGGGCCGAGTTTGCCCCTTGGCCGCCCACAACCACAAGGTCATGTGAAACGCCCGTGCCCGCTACGGCAGCATCGAAATCAAACACTGCACCGCCAACGACCAGGGGTCTCGGGAGTCTTTGGAAACCAGCCGATTCAAGCTCTGCCAGAACCAGCTCAACCGCAGTGCTCACAAGGCGGCCTCTTGGCGGAAGTCCGACATGAGCGCTTGGAAGTCCGGTGCGGCGTTGACCATCGACTCGATTGCGACCTCTCTCGCTGGCTGTCTTCCGGTCCGCCCGTATCGAGATTTCGACGACCGGGGCTGCCGTGGCGGGATTGCCTTGGCATGAATTGCCAGCACACTGGCATCTTTCATGTCGATGTGTTCGTGCCCCTCTAGCTGAGCCAACACGCCAGAGTCGCGTACCAAGAACACGCGTGAGTCCCCCAATGGGCTTTCGACGGTGAAGACGCCCTCTCCTGGCGATTCGACGTCGCCAGCCTTCAATTCCCAGAATGCTTCGGCGACGCCTCGACCAAACAGCGAAGCCGCCACTGCAAGAAATCCAAGCGCGTCCGTATCGACGTTCGGATCAAGGACCGTTTGCTCGATTGGTTGAGCTGTGAGTGGCTGGTAGTGGCAAGCGGCGCCATCAATCGGCACTCCGGTGCGGAATATTGAAAGCAAGATCCCTACGCCCGCTACAAGGCGTTCAACGAACGCCAAGGAGTTGTCGTCCACTGCCCCCGCTACCACATCCCGCAAATCCCTTATGCCAGCCTGAATCGCTTCCGTAGTCGCATTGTCGATCACAGTGGGCGAGATCGCCGCGACGAGCGAAGACAATTTGTCGGCAAGGGTGTAGAGCACCAGAGCGAGGAGGAGCGGCTGTGCATGGGCACCGAGAAGGGCAGCTGTCTCGATCTCTTCATGATTCTCGTTGTAGCTCTCCCCATACGTGATGCGGAGTACGTGTTTTTGATCATGCTCTAGGCCTTCAAGTGCGAACACAACCGCGGGAGGGGTAACGGGCCAAGTGCGCCCCAGGTTCTCGGCTGCCTGGTGCAAGATAGTGTGCAAGTTCGCGTCTTGCGCCGACAGGCCGACCACTAATGCACCACTTGTGGCCACATGATGTTCAAGCTGGCTCTTCATCAAAGAATGCTCGGTCTTGGTCGTCCAGCCAGAGATTTGCGACTCTCGTGCGATCAGAGCAGCACGGTATGTGCCGGGGTCTTCGCGAGCCCTTATCGCACATCCATGGAATTTAATGAGGTCACAGCGAGACTCGTGCTCTGAGAACTCCTGAGGCCGGACAACGACTCGCAGGAAACCCGTAGTTTCACCCGTTAATCGATGGATTGCCTTTTCAACTAGCCCGTCCCAGTTCGCAGAGGGAGCTGTCCGGATGACTCCCTCGAGCATGAGGATGGCGAGGCAGAGGTGTTCCGCTGCTGGTTCAAGGTCAGGAGATCCGTAGGTGTTGGCCACATCGATCCCCTTCCATACCAGGAAGTCCTGATCCTCGCCGTCCACGAGCACGTCGAGCACCTTCGAGTACCTGTCCGTCAGTCGCTGCACGAGGTCGTTGATGTGGGGCCATGAATCGACAGAAGTCGTCAATTGAATCTGCTGGCGGTCGTCAGCTGGGATGCCTGATATGTCAAGGATCTCTCGCAGGGCCTTTCTATACCGGCAATTCTCGTCGGCTGGCTCAACACGCGCTTGAAGGAACGACAGCAGTTTCCTGAGAAGCTCTCCTACATCAGGTACAACCGAGCGCGACAATCCCGAGCCCAGCCAGAATACGTATTCGCCGCGTACCACGCCTGAGGCAACGCTTCGAAGCTGGTTGTCGAAAGACCTCAGCAGGTCCACCGTCCCCTGGCTGCCTTGCTCTTGGTCCTCCGATCCGATCATGGGGCAGACCTAATGTCGGTTGCTGTGCACACGTTGCCTATTCCTCCGAGGAGCCGGCGCCGTCAATAGGTCGGGCAGTCACTTCGTTCTCCAAACCATGTGGAACCAGTCATAGTTGTGAAGCGGCCTTTCTCACATTAAGGGTCGCTCTGTCGGCATTCGATCTGTAGCCGAATTGATCGGAGGGCAGTGTAGACCGCATCGAAGACTGCGGTCCGGGATGTCGCCTGGGAGGCTGGTAGTTGCAAGTTCCCGGCTCTCATGACGACAGGTCCCACTACTTCCGTTGCTTCCTTCCAGCGTCTGAGCGCTTCTTGCGCCAAGAGCCGTCCTTGTTCCGTGAACGGGGTTGCTTGCCACCACCGGTCTCGGGAACGTGGGAAAACCATGGTTGCTAGTCACGCTGGTCGTATCAGTTGGTCCAGTGGGCCTTAATGTTCTTCCGCTTGTGCGGGTACTCGCCGTCCCCGCACCAGGCGAATATCAGAACTCGAAATTTCTTGGTAGCCATTCCCCAGCCTTCCCGCCACGCAGACTTTTTGACAGGGGAGTGCGGATGAGTCGGGTCTTTCAGTTGGGCTGTCATATTCGCCTCTGACAGAGCGATGGTATTGACTAGGAGTTGATCCCGCTCGCCGACTGACAACTCTTCATCTGGATCGGGAGGCCAGCCATACGGTTCGAAGTCTCTTGGATCGACCGCCTCGCGCCGACGCCCAAGCAGGTACCGTATCCTTTCTTTGCCGCTGCCCCACTTGGAAGCAGGGTGTTCCTCGTCTGCGGGGACCAGCCGCTCTACTTCTCCGGTCTCCGTGTCCGTCTCCAAGACTGCGCCGTCACTCATGTAGACGACTTGGGCTTGGGCCACCCTCCGCCCCATGAGGACATATTTGGCCACAAACCCCGCAAGCGGTAAGGCGACCTTGAATGTAATCGCACCCCAGAACAGCACGTTCGCAAGTGCGAACAAGAACCAGTCGGGGGACGCTACCAAATCGTAAATGATATCCATTTCATCCTCTCTGCCTGACATCTGAGCCTGTGTGAACGGCCACGCCTCGATGTGCCTCGCCCAGAGTCAAGTCCAACCCCAACGGTGGTGGTTGTGGTTGTGTGGTTATCTTCTGCACCGGTCATGGACCGCTCTGGGGGACTGATTCAATTGGTTCGCTCGCGGGCGCATCATCTTGTTCGAAAGCGTCTGGGACAGCTGCTAACAGCCCTCGAATTATCACGGAAGCGATGATCACGGCGGTGATTATGTGGACGAGTGCAGCCCACATGACCCGCCGCAGTATCCTCTCATTGTCTTCATAGATCTCTTGGTGCTTCTTAATCAGAGCCAGATCCACGTCTTGAGAGGTCGAGCTATTCTCTAAGACTTTCTTGAGGAACCACTCATCTGGCCCATCGATCCAGTTCGAGGATATTGCTTCAAATCCAATAGCCGTGAGAAGCAAGAAGAAGGCAACGCCCATGAGGGTTCCAGCAGCTGTGAGTGGCTTGAGCTGTCCAGAGGCTGAGATAGCTATAGATGAAGCCGCCACGAAGAGTGCGAATGTGCCAGCAACAACTCGTCGCCACCGTTGAAGCTTCGCGTCCTGCTGTTGGCGCAATTCCCGAGTCTCGTACAAGACCTCCCTCAAGGCGTGAGGGTTAACATTGCTCGAGTCAGCGACGTAGGCGTAGGTCACTTTGCCTCCCAAAATACATAGGAAGAATTACGATAACGGCATTTGTTGACGGTTCCAACTGGCTTCTCTTCCTTTGCTGGACCGCTGGATGAGAGTGGCAAACCGCCTGTTCACGCGGCTGCTGTGTCGCGGAGGTGTTTGACGATGTTGAAGAACTCGTCGACGTCGGAGGCAGGGAAGATGGCATTGGGGCCCTGGGGGGCGACGTCGATGAAGGGGGATTCGTAGATGCGGCCGGGGTCGATGGTGCCGTGTTGGGTGAGGTAGTCGATGACGAGGTTGACGAATTCGATTTGGTTGCGGGAGTAGTTCCTGTCGTCGAGGAACCTGGCGAAGGCTTGCTTGGCGGCGGCTCGGTCCAAGCCGACAATGGAGCGAATGAACAGACCGAAGCTGCCGGCACGTTCTGAGGCTTGGGCGAAGGTGTCGGTGTCGCCGATGCCGGCGGCAACGAGTACTCGCTGAAGCTCGTCCATGTCGGCGGAGGTGATCGGCTCGCCGCTTCGGACCTTCACCACGATGTCGTTGGCGAGATGCTCATTGAGGAAGTGTCGAGCCTTCCTATGGAACTGCTCGAATTCGTCGCTGGCGACGCTGCCGCCGGTTCCGGGGAGGTCGACCGCACCGCTGCCGCCGAGTTGGTCGGTGAAGTCGGTGTAGAGGATGTTCCTTTGGGTGCGCTCAATGAGATGCACGAGGTTGCGGAGCCTCTTGCGGGCGTCTTCAAGCATGGGATAGCTCACGTCGGCCCACCACTCGTAGGTCTGGATGTCGGTGATCAGGGCCATCTGCTGGGCGATGACTGGAATGTTGCTCTGGTCTTCGAGTGCCGAGGCGATGTTGATGATGCGGCGGCGCTGCTGCTCGTAGGGCTCATCGCTGAGCCGCCCAAGCTCCGCTTTGAGCATCAAGGCGTCGAAGCGCTTGGCGTCTTCGTGCTCGGGGTCGAGCTGGTCGGGCAGCTTGGCTACTCGGTCTCGGAGCGCGGCCAGGTCTTCGAGGCTGATCATCTCCCATGCTTCGGGAGAGCGGAACCGCTCAACCAACTCCAGGTGGGGGCGCACCAGGAAGTTGTTCTCGTTCATCGACGCCACGGCCTCGCACAGCACCGCCGCCAAATCCGCCCGCTCGCCGCCGAGTTCATCGATGCTGTCCAGAACGTGCAGCAAGTCGAGCCGGGCGATGAACAGGGCCTCGCTGAGCGGAATCCGACCGGAGGGCTCGGCCCCATCAAGCTCCTGGCTGAAGTACTCCAGGTTCTGGCAGAAGTCGAATACGTTGAAATGAGTCTTGTGGCCGTCAGCCCCGAACAAGTCTTCGCACAGCCGGGTGCCGCGCCCGAGCATCTGCCAGAACTTGGTCTTCGACCGGACCAGCTTGAAGTACACCAGGTTGACTACCTCGGGCACGTCGATCCCGGTGTCGAGCATGTCTACGGAGATGGCGATGTGGGGCGCCTTGTCTTTGTTGGAGAAGTCGTCGATCAGG
This sequence comes from Paracoccaceae bacterium, assembly GCA_009842205.1. GTDB lineage: Bacteria > Pseudomonadota > Alphaproteobacteria > Rhodobacterales > Rhodobacteraceae > MPNP01. The sequence goes on from VYFX01000014.1 coordinate 16,397, forward strand.
CTCTGGCCGTAGTTCACCTGGTGGGTGATCACTCGGGCGAAGTTCCCGGCATCGAGCGCCGGATAGTTGGCGTCGAACCGCTCCTTGATGAAATCAGCATGGAGCTGGTTCTTGGCGAAGATGATCGTCTTGCCCAATCGGTCGCCCCCGGCCACCCTGATGCCCTCCGTCATGAGGTATTGGAGCACCTGGTCGACGGTGTCCTCGTTGAACAGCCACCTGTTCAACTGGGCGGCATCGACCTCATCGGGCGGATCGAGCGGCTGGCCCTCTTCGTCCTCACCCCAATCGAGTTCGTCCCATTGGTCCTTCTCGTCCTCGGACAACTCGTCGTAGCGGATGCCCCTGCGCACGAATTCCAACTGCACCGACACGCTCCGAGGAGGAACCAGAAAGCCGTCTCTGATGGCGTCATCGAGCGAGTAGGCGTCGGTGGGCACGCCGGTCTCCAGGTCGAACAGGTCGTAAGTGTTCTTGTCGACCTCGTCTTTGGGGGTGGCGGTCAGCCCCACCAGCAGCGAGTCGAAATAGTCGAAGATGCCCCGGTACTTGCGGTACACCGACCGGTGGGCCTCGTCGATCACCACCAGATCGAAGTGCCCCACACCGAACCGGCGGGTGCCATCGGCCCGGTACTCGTCGATCTTGTTGACCATCGTCTGATAGGTCGACACATACACCCGCCCGTCTTCATCGCCCTCGGTCACCAGATTCACCGGCGCCGAATCCGGCAGGTGGGCCTTGAACGCATTCACCGCCTGGTTCACCAGCGCCGTTCGATCGGCCAAGAACAACACCCGTTTGACCCAGCCGGCCCGCATCAACAGATCGACGAGGGCGATCACCGTGCGGGTCTTGCCTGCACCGGTGGCCATCACCAACAGCGCCTTTCGCTGCTTGTCGTGGTCGAAGTGCTCGGAAATCGCCCGGATCGCCCGCTGCTGATAGTGGCGGTCCACGATCCTCTCGCTGATGTCCAGTGAAGACAGCTCTTGACGGGACTCCCGCCGCTGAATGAGCAGGGTTAGCTCGTCGCTGTTGTAGAAGCCCTGCACCCGCCGAGGCGGATACTGGGCGTCGTCCCACAGCCAATGCTCATAGCCGTTGCTGTAGAACACCACCGGGCGCTGGCCAAACTCCGCCTCCAGGCAATCCGCATACAACTTGGCCTGCTGCTGACCCCCCTGAGGACTGACTAGGGCACTCTTCGCTTCCACCACCGCCAGCGGACGGCCATCGGCCCCCCAGAGCACATAGTCGACATAGCCGACCCCTGAGCCCGACGGCATCCCCTGCACCTCGTACTCGATGTCATGGCCTTCTTCGCGATCTGTCCACCCCGCCTCGGCCAACAGCGCATCGATCTTGTACCGGCGGGTGTCAGCTTCCGACCAATCATGGGCCTCAACCGGAATCGACTCAGCCGCCTTCTTGGCCGCCGTAACCTGCTTCCGCAACTCAGCCAACTCGGCCTCAAGCTCCTCAGCAGTCCGTGTCTTCTCTGCCAGCCGCTGGCGGGCCTGCAAATGGGCTTCGGCTTCGTGCTCCAGCTGCTCCTCGAGGTCCTTGCGTTCCTTCAGCGAAGTCCTCTCGGCCTGTCGCGCTTCCACCAGCTTGTGCGGATCGAAACGCAGCGACGGATCAGGCTTTGAAGAACGCCCATAGGTGAATGCCAGCCAGAAGCAGAATTGGAATAGCGCCGAGACGATCTCCACCGCCTCCAATTTCGACGGTGCCTTCGACTCATGCACCGCCCGATTCCCTGATCGCTGGATCTTTCTGGCCACCTCGAAGACCCGACCATCAGCTAGTTCCTTGAACGCCGGCTCGTTCACATACGCGTTTAGTTGGTCCTCATAGGGCTGGGGAAGTGATCGGTCATGCTGGTACACCCACTTGACCCCAGACTCCAAACACTTCCGCGCATAGATCACCGCTGGCCCAGGATCCGATAACGCATGCCCCTCCGCCCACGCCGCCATCTCGAACTCGTCGGCAAACTCAGCCTCCAGAAACGAGAACTGAGAGTTGCTCACAGCTCTCCCCTAAATGCCCGTTGCTGGATCGAGGCGAACAGTCCGTCAAGCTGGTCGAGTGAGTCCTCGAGAGAATTTCGCAGTTGGCAAGCCTTCCTGCAGGTCTCGGCAAACTCTTGTTGAAGGCCAAGGGGTGGCACGAGGACAGGTAACTCTCTAAGACGCTTCAGAGTGATTTCCCTGAACGTGGCGCCTTTCACCTGCTTCTGTATCCACCGCTGCGCAGTGTCCGACCTCAGGTATTCAAGTAGATACGTCCCATCAACCCCATCGTCCGGTGAAATCCGTGCGATTGCGCGCGCAAGGTTTGAGCCATCAAGTTCGTCAGGGACCAATGCGGTAGGGCCCACTGTTGCCCGAATGCTCATGACAACTTCGCCAGCCCGAATGCGCGAGCGCGGATAATTTCGCTCGATATCGGGATCCGTACGGCGAAGGCCCTCTACTTGAATCCGACCATCGACAATGTCGCAGGATCGGATATAGGGCACTCCGCCGGGGAATTCGTTGCCAGCCTGCACTATGCCGTATGTGACAGTAGTCCCCTCTTCCACGACTTCCGCGAGACATCTCACTGGCCACTCGGAGTCCTTCGACACAGCATCGCCAAACATGCCAATGAAAATGGCTCGCGACAGGGAGTGGAGCTTGGTGAGAGCCTGCTGGCGCTTCCATCTGAGCGCCGCGGCCGCATCTAACACCGCCGCAATCCGCAGTTGCTCCTCAACTGGAGGAAGACTGATCGGTACCGACGCCACAATCCTTTTGGACACCTCCTTGAAGGTCGCCCCGTTGCCCATTGCCTCAAGTTGAACGCGGTGACGGCGAAGCCACCAGAAAAGGAACTTCGAGTCAACTTGGGAATTATCGGGAACCAGGCTCTTGAACCCCTGGTTAGTGGCCATCGGAACGGTGTTTATGGCAACTAGCCCGATTGGAGCCCGCGAGCTAAGCAGAACTGAATTGGTGGGAAGAAGTCGAGAAGCGCAGCTCTTAAGTCCTGCTGTGGTCAGCGTGCGTGCCGTAGAGTCGATGTACACCCCTTCTATCCCACTCAGGTCAGCTGGAGTCACCCAAGGAACTCCGCCACCCCAATATTGCTCAACGGATGTCTTGGGTGTTGCCCCCGAAACGATCTCTGCAATATCGCCAAGAGTTGTGTCGCGCCATTTGGCCGTCATCTCAGCATCACTTTGAGATTCTCAATCCCCACCTGGATGTCTTCTTCGAGCGCAGCGAGTTCATCGAGAATCTCAGATGGTGGTGCGTATTCGAACTCGTCGTAGACGACCTCCTTGTACCGGTTGATGCTGAGGTCGTAGTCGTTGGTGGCAATGTCGCCCTTAGGCACGCAGAAGGACAGCTTGGTACGAGCGCGTTCTAGCTCCGATCCGTCACGCTCCTGCCAACGAGCGAGTGCGTCAGGCAGGTTGTTCTTCATGTGCTCATCGTCGCCGAGAGGTTTGCCTACGGTTCCCAGCTTGTCCTCGTCCAGAAGGGGTGTGCGCTTGTCGTCGAGGCTGTAGCCGTCAGCCTCAAGGTTGTAGAACCAAACGTGGTTGGTGCCCCCGGAATTGGTCTTGGTGAATAGGAGAATCGCAGTGGAAACGCCGGCGTAGGGCTTGAACACACCAGAGGGCAAGGAGATGACTCCGTCGAGCTTCTGATCCTCAACCAGGATGCGGCGAAGCTCTTTGTGGGCCTTGGATGAGCCAAACAGCACTCCATCGGGCACGATCACCGCAGCTCTGCCGCCCGGCTTGAGGAGCCGGAGGAATAACGTCAGGAACAGCAACTCGGTCTTCTTCGTCCTAACAACCTGCAAGAGGTCTTTCGCAGTGCCTTCGTAGTCGAGTGAACCAGCGAAGGGTGGATTGGCAAGGATTAGGGTGTAGCCCTCTGATTCACTGGCGTAGTCTTCAGCCAGTGAATCTCTGTAGCTGACGTCCGGGTTTTGCACCCCGTGAAGCTGCATGTTCATGGACCCGATACGAAGCATCGTGTTGTCAAAGTCGTACCCGGAGAACATCCCGTTGTGGAAGTGCTTGGCCTGCACTTCATCTGTCAACGCAGTCGGATGGTTGTCGCGTACGTACTCCCCGGCTGCCACCAAGAATCCGCAAGTCCCACTGGCGGGGTCGCAGATCGTGTCGTCTGGCTGGGGAGCCACCATCTCAACCATGAGCCGGATGATGTGCCGTGGCGTCCGGAACTGGCCGTTCTGCCCTGCAGTGGCGATCTTGGAGAGCATGTACTCGTAGACATCGCCCTTGGTGTCCCGGTCCACCATCGGGATCGCGTCCAGCCCATCCACCGCCTTCTGCAACAACGCCGGGGTAGGAATCGTGAGGCGGGCATCCCTCATGTGCTTGGCATGCGTACTTTCCTCAGCCCGCTCTTCCAGGAACGGAAAGACGTACTCGTCCACCACTGCATACATATCCGCAGGTGCCATGTTCTTGAACCTCGACCAGCGCAGATCGCCATACGGTCGACCCCTGGCCCGGCCCTCGGGATGGAAAAGCTCCCCCTCCGGAAAGATGACGTCGTCAATCGGCTCCCCTGTCTGGTTCGCCTTGTTCTCCGCGAGTGTCTGCCGTTCGTCGAGAGCCTTGATGAACAGCAGATAGGTGAGCTGCTCCATCACCTCCAGCGGGTTCGAAATTCCCCCCGACCAGAAGTCATTCCAGACAGCGTCGATCTTGCTCTTCAGTTCCCCCGTAATCATCACACCCCATTTCAGCCGAAACGCTCAGTTCGCGCATTATTCCCAGGGACTGCTCCGGGCCAACCCGACTCGTCTGGCCGACTGGCAGCTCCGTGTTCCCACATCTCGTGTTTCCGGCAAAAGTAAAGGGAGGAGCGGCCCGAAGGCGGCTCCTCCCGTGTAGAGGATGACCGACACTTGCTGTGTCAAGGTCTAACAGCATCATACTATAGCGGTGACTGTGACGGGAGTTCCCATGCCTACGGCGATCTCCCTAGTGTTAAGTCGCCTCGGCGATTTTTTCGCTCACCCGACCCCCTGGCACCGACGCCTCTGGAACATCGGGACAAGCCTTGCACTTCGAGAGGTCCTTGAGTACGCAGATGCATGCCTCAGTGAGGCTGTATCCAGAACCGAGGGCCTGAAGTATGTAGTGGCAACTGCCCAACGTGAGGTGGCCCGAGACCCGGGCGTGGCTCCTCTCTCAAATGAGATCGGGACCTGCCTGGGCCGACTTGACGTTCGCTCAAGGTCGGATATCCCAGTGGCGGCCCGAGATGAACTCAACCATCTGGTCAGCCGCGTTGATGCCGACTACCTCGACAACTGGTGCAACGCACCGAATGCTTCGGCTGTAGAATTTCCAGCTCGAGCATTCGCCTCCCATCTACTCGACCTCGGATTCAGTCCAGACCATCTGCACCGCTGGATTACGAAGGTGGGGCTGAAGATCACCAACCTGGCCGAGCTTGCGACTGCCACGCGGGACATGGTGGCAGGTATGCCGGCAAAGACCTTCGACGTTTTCGTGCCGTGTGCCGCTCCATACAAAAAACCTGATACCAACACCGGCCCAGTCAATTGGCTCGAGGGCCAAGAGGCAGCACACTGGCTTCGGCAGCATCTTCCAAACGAAGAAACACGCCGGCACGCTGGCGGATTCTTGCTCCAGGTGGAATGCCGTGATCCCTGGTCTGCGGTTGAGGCGGCCCGTGCAACTGTTGCAAGAGCTGACGCCCGCGCCAAAGTTGGCCAGCCGTCAAACGACGGCATTCGTCTTGATGGATGGGCACGGATTGCCGGAAACAAACGCGACTACAGCATTCGGCCAACACCGCGTCAGGTGGAGATCGGGAGTCTGATCCGCCAAGATGCTGTGTACCGATTTGACCAGGGGCTTCCAACTGCAACAGATGACGCCCTCGAGTTGGCCTCTTATATGGAGTCGCCATCGGAAGGAGCGGCAGTCACCGGAGGCTGGTCAGCAGTGGAGGCTCTGCTCATCAGGCCGGGAGAGGGGAGCTATCACACAGCGGCGGATCGGCTTGCATCACTTGTCACCTGCTCGCTCCCGCGAGCTGAACTTACTTCTCTTGCCTTCCGGCATATGAAAAAAGCTGACGATTCCTTGGCCGCTTCGCTCAGCTCCGCTCATTCAAACTACGAGAAAGTGAAACTCGTTGAGGACCACCTCAGGAAGGGCAACCGGTTGGACCTGGCAGAGGGCAGCGACTTGGCAGCTCAAGATCGCATCATTGAGATCATCAAGGACCCGGCTGCGGATCTAAACCGGATCAAGACCTATGTGACAGAGTCACTCCGTCGTCTCTACAACCAGCGAAACACCGTCGCCCATTCAGGCTCGCTCCGTTCGGCAGCGCTCAGTGCGACCACGAGGACTGCCCTCAGCCTTGTCGGCGCAGGTCTCGACAGGATCGTGCATGCGCAGCTTGAGGCACGCGGAGATCTTGCTCCACTCAGCCTTGTTGCTCGAGCCGAAACCGAACTTCGTCTCGTGGGCACCCCAGGCGGCAGAAGATTGAGCTCACTCCTGGAGTAGACGCTCTGACGAGTTAGGCATCGGCGGGCTTCCCCCAAGCCATGCTCATCAAATTCAGCAGGATTGGAACTAGGGGCTTCAGAAAGGTTCTTCGTCGTAGTCGTAATTGCCGTACAAGCCACGTGTGGCTTCGATCTTGGCCTCGATCGATGAGAGATTGCGTTCGAAATCGTAAGCGCCCTGGAGTTGGGAGTTCTCTTTCTCGGCGTTGCGAAGCTGCTCGACCTGTTCCCTTGAGAGCAAGGGAGTTTTTTCAGCGAGTATTCGAGACAGTGTGTTGGCCTGGTCGTACGAAGTGGCGTTAGAAAGCTGATCTACGATTGCCTGCGTGAGCTTCTCAGAGGTCCTTTTGTCGTCCAGCAGAACAAGTACAAGATTGCGGGCAAGCGTTTTCGGCAGTTGAGTTGCAGCGTTGTTCAAGGCTTGCACCGTGCCGAAAAATCCATACGGGTGGAGATCGAAATGAATCGGTACAACGGGGACCCCGCGACCTAGAGCAATTCCAACCTCCTGATCACACCAGTCGCTTTCGCGGAATCCCTGGTGGAGAAGGCCGGCCAGTGCATCGCAGCTGTGGAGAGCTGACTCGATAGCGATCTGCCATTCCTTACCTGGCTGGATGTCAGCATGCGCAACGAAAGCATCGATTCCGAAGTATCGGAGACAGGACTTCAATGAATGCGCTGCTTGCTTTTGAGAATCAACGTGGGTCAGAAACAGCCGGAACCCTTCGTTCTCCCACGGCTCGTCACCTGGACGAGAATGTCCCATCAGGTATTGATCTATGCCAGCCAGTCGGCTTTCGTCTCCACCTTTCAGGATATGGACAACGTAGGAAAACTGGTCTCCGTTCCAGCTATTCAGGGTCGTGAAGCCGAACTGTTCGAGAACTAGGTCAATGATTGTCCAATCGCTTTCGGCCACGAGACGGGTGGCGACACGCTTGATGATGTCGATTCGCTGACCAGGAAGCATGCCCTGAGTCTAAGGGGGTGCCTCACGCGAGCGGACACCCCTGCATGATGACGTTGATGCTGCTTCCTCCGCAAGAGGTCTCGGTCTGGTACAGGTCTCACTCAGCCCAATTCAGATGGACTGCTGAGGTACGGGAGTGGGGTGTCGTCGCTGCCAATCTGGGTTGTGCAGCAAATGCGCTGCGGAGTCGGGATTGATCTGTGGGGAGAACACCATTACTTCCTTGCCTCGGTGCGAGCGACCAGCGCTGTGCCGTAGGTCGAACTGGACTATCTCGCAGTCAGGGTAGAGATCTTGTGCGATGCGGGGATCGCAGTCGTAGCTGACGATCCACTTGGCGTAATTCGCTGATAGCAAGCTGGAAAGTTGCTGATGTCTACTGAATGTCATTGTGTCGAGGTACAGGTCAGTCGACTTGGTCAAGTAAGGCGGATCTGCGTAGACGAAGGTCGTGTTGGAGCTGTCCGGGGTAAGGTGTGCGAGCAGATCTACCGCGTCGCCGCCATAAACCGTAATGCTGTGCGCTAGCCGGGATACTTGACTCAGGCGTTGGATCAAGTTGGTCTTGTTGAATCTACAGTCAAGCTTGTATGGGCCGTCCTGGTTGAGGCCTCCAATTGGTCGGGCTCGCAGAATTCCTGAGCGGTTGGTTCGATTGAGAAAGAACGCGGCAAACCCCAGAGTGATGGTTTCAGAAGGATCAGCGTGCTTCAGGGCGTGAGCCTGTTCGTGCCAAGTATCGATTGTAACTTCGCACCCTTCGATGAGGCTTCTGAGCTCATCTGGGTGCTGCAGAGCTGCCCTCCAGAATGCCGCTATAGCAGGGTCGGCATCGCCGATAATGACGTGGTCGACGTCACCGCTGCGCAACAGGCCTAAGGCGACCGCTGCTCCACCGGCGAATGGTTCGACATATGTGGACCCATAAAGCCTATTGCGCAAGACGATCTCGCGAACGAACCGCAGGAGAAGACCTTTGCCTCCTGGGTATCGCAACGGGCTGAGAAACGTCACGCCGCAGTTATCTGCCGTTAATCCAAGTCCGAGCAGATCCTCACCAACAGCGGTCTGTAGGCGATGGCGATGCTGTCGAGGTCGGACTTTCCCGGCATTGCGTTGGGGTTGTGAACGTATTGGTGCAGGTTTGGCACCGAAATGATGCTGTATTTCTCATTGAGTTTGGTCCGAAGCGGCTGAAACTCAGGATCTTTGTTGGGAATGCTCAGCAGTTTCATAGCTTCGCGAATCCTCGTAGTCAGCTTCATGTCTTTGCCAGGTGTGTTGCCCTTTCGGTCGAGATATTCTGTAACAGTGAGTTCGATAATCGCGCGCAGCAGGACCGCGACCGAGTTTGGGAACTTGTCAGCATTGAGCTTCACAGTCTCGTCCACAAGTCTCTGAATCCGCGGGTGTAATGTCTTGGTCTTTATGCCGGAGAAGGGGTGGGCAGCCGTTTGACGCCGCTCCTTCTTCCCGGTCTCCTCATCGGTGTCTGTAGCTCCTCCGGTGGCCGATGACCCACCACTGGTGTCATCGGCCCCGTCTTTTTGGTCATCTTGGTCTGCTTGGCCATTCTCTTGGTCTGAGTCTGGAATCTCGTAGACATCATCCCCTAGCAACTTTCTGACGTGACGAGTTCGATCAGGCTTTTGCTTAAGGTCCGTAACCGATGTTCCATTTGCCAAATCCCTGATGATGACTAGAAGCCGACGGATTACAGAACCCGCATCGTCGTTAGGAGCAACGGTGCCTGATTGGAAATCGAACCCAACAAGTCATCGAACATCAGGATCTCCGGCAAGGCGACCAAGGTTTGTGACGCTGTTGCTCTCAACTGTGTCAAGTACGGTGCGCACTGGGTCGCCAGGGTCTAGACGTAGACGAAGCCAGTCGAGCACATTGATCGCGGCTGCCGTGTGACCGCGTGAAGATGGTTTGGGGTCGAATCGGTATTTCGCTGCTGACGACCACGGAATGGTGCCGATGCCTTCTAGCTGGCCACTGTGAATCCTGTCGAGCCAAAGTCGAGCTTCGTCTCGATTCGGTACGACAGCACACATGACAGCGCCTGGGCGGCCTCGCTGCTCAGCAACAACCTTGGTGAATGCAGCCGAATGCAGTTCGGCGGGAAGGAGGCTGGGGTCTTCCAAGATGCGCAGCGCTGCCAGACGACGGTTGCCATCGAGAACCGTGAATCGTCCATCAGACGACGGGGTGACGATAAAGAGCTGCGCAGGGCTGAGCCCGTGTTCGTGGATGTCTACAGCGATACGCACGAGCTTCTCCCGCTGTTCCAAAATCAGCCTCGATAACGCTTCATTCGAGTCGGCAACAGGCCCATGGCGAGGGTTCTCGCGATCAAGATCCAGCTTGGTCAGTGAGATTTCCTCGCGCTGCATAATTGGTTCAGTCATAGCCGCTGAGCAGGCTAGCCAAGTTTCGGATGGCAGTCCCTGTTGACTATCCGGAGTTGACCGCTCTAGTGGTTTAGGTGCGCAACCGGACCCACTCATCGAAATCGCGAACCACATCCAGGCGTGGTGTCGGTCTACGTGTGCGGCCCAATGAGCCATCTCCTGCGCCAACCATCACGGGCGGCTCGGCTGCGCTGCCAGCGAAGCCAGCCCTGCCTAAGTGTGTTCCGAACAGCCTGATCAGGTCGGTAGCGTCGGCACCATGGGCTATTGGAAAAACCGATTGATCGAGCAGATGGGTCAAGGCTGGGACTTCACCGACGGGTCGGTCTGCAGCGGGTGTGTGAAAGATGATGCGCTGAAGGCCATCTTGAGCGAGAAGGAGCATGCTGGCTTGCGTTGCGACTTCTGTAGCAGTATTCCTGCGGCTCGCCTCGACTCGTTGCTTGAAGCCTTCGTCAATGGACTTTCCAACGAGTACGAGAACGCTCTTGGCGGAGTGTCGTGGGACGGTCGTGAGGGAGGCTTTCAGTGGCACCCCCAATGGGACACATGGGAGTTGGCATATGACTTCCATTGGGTCTTCTCCAGTGAGGAGCTTCTGGAGGCCGTCGCGGCAGCGGTGCATGACATCACGTGGGTGGAGAAAGACTTCATCACCCGCAGACGCGACAACGTGCTTATCGAAGCTTGGGACCGCTTCTGTGAGGCTGTGAAGCACAAAACACGATTCGTGGTTTGGCTTCTACGGCCCGACGATGACGACCTGGCTCCTGGAGAGATCCCTCCAGCCAAGATACTTGAATACGTTGCGCCCCTCTTCGAGCGACTGAACCTTGTTCAGAGCCTTCCTGCCGGCCACCGAGTTTGGCGCGCGCACACATTGTAAGTCCCCGCTAGAGCACACAGCTTCCGATCTCGGAACGGTGCCGAAGGAGTTGGCGTTGAAGGCCAACCGGATGAGCCCGGCTGGTATCCCAATGTTCTATGGGGCCGTCGATGCGGACACGGCTGTTGCAGAAGTCACACTTACGTCAGATGACACACACGTGACCTGGTACGAGTTCGAACTCACTGCCGAACTGCGGGTGGTCGATCTCACGATGCTGCCTCCCGAGCCGAGCATGTTCGACCCAAAACTAGGATCCATGCGTCGTCAGATCCGGTTCCTCAACATGTTCGTCCAACAACTCAGTGATCGCGTCGAACCGGAGCATGAGCAAATCGACTACATCCCGACCCAGATCGTCACCGAGTATCTGCTGCACGTCCACGGTGGAGGCGATCGCGTCAGGGGGCTGGTTTATGAATCCTCTCTTGCCGATGGGGCATGCGTTGCTCTAGATATTCCCAACGCTCATTGCATCGATCCCGGCACTCCCCCTGCGCTCAACTCACCACAGCTTCAACTGGTTGCCGACAGCATCAGGTCTGATACAGCCAAGGCGGCAATTGTTCGCGGGTCATCTCGCTCATCAAGACGAGGCTCCGTCATGAGGCAGAGTTGCGGCGGGCGTCGATCCGCAGCCGCTTGCTTCGTGGCCGCTTGCTTCGTGTGGGTGCGCGATTTGCTAAATCAGTCGAAATATCGCGCGAGGAATGGTTGACTGTCGTTAGCTAGTCCTATGCCCTGTGATCGCACCTCAGAAATCAGGCAGTTCCATGAATGCTAATGCAGTTGTTGCGCGCGATCATGAATTCCCAGAATTACCCAAACTAGTCTTCCTCGATACGAATATTGTTCAGAACCTTTACTCTTTTGGTGAGGTCATCTATGAAAGCGTGCTTGATCCTGTTACGAATTCCAGAATGTCAGCCCGCGGCCCTCGGTTTAAGGATGACATCTTCGCACTTGCAGACTTTATGTCATTGGGACGTCGTTGCGGTTGGCCAATCGCGGTCTCACCCGGGACAATTGGAGAACTAGGAGCTATACAACGGCCTGACAAGCGCAATAGACTAACCAATTGGGCTAATGGGCTTCTCCAATATTTTTCGCAATTTAGCGAGTTATCTGTTGCTGATAGAGACTCCTGCACCAGCGAACTAGAGAGATTTACAGCGGGTCAAAGGTGTTGGCTATCTGAACTGTTGGAGTTCTTGCCACAGGAGAGTGATCGACAGTTGGTCATCGATGCATTGGAGCGTGGTTGCGACGTATTTCTTACGATGGACTACAAGACAATCTGGTGCTACCGGGACGATTTGAATCGATTCGGTCTACAAGTCATGCGGCCAGTTGAACTTCTTGAACACATCAAACCCTGGGCAGGCCTCTTGTGCTAGCCGATCCCACCCGAAACGACATGGTAGGTGCCGATGTAGGGCACTAGCCCGGGTGGCGGCCTCAAGCTAGCGGTACTGCCCCTCGACTTCAGCACTTCGTGCTTCAGTTTCTTGATATTCGATTCAACGGCACTTCGCGTCAGCTCAGGGCGATGTCGGCGGGGCG
>VYFX01000025.1 GCA_009842205.1 Paracoccaceae bacterium
ATTTGAGAGTAGTATTTAAGGATTTCATTGAATTCTATAATCTATTTTACTGTGATGGTTGCGAACGTTTAGTTGATTCAGAGTTTATAAATAAACCTAAAAAAACGATCTCTTGTAAATGCGGTAAAACAGAGTTCGAGTGGAGATAAAAATAATTTTCCTTTAAACAGCTATGTTGGAGTGGTTGGACTCTGATTTGAGAGAATTTCACTTAAATTAATAAGTACTACTTGAATGTTGGAGAAATTTACATGGTACATATAACCAGCAATTTAGGTTAGCAATCACATTACCTTGAGTTTTAGGTAATGAGCCATATCCTAAGAGGACTCAATTAACACTAGGGGTAAGATCTATTAATTTGCTCATAAAAAAATAACCAAAATACGAATAGGACCCCTGAAGGGTATATTAACGATTATTGCATGAGGTTTTTGATATTTTCCAAAGGAAAGTAACAATGTTGTCCAAATTTGTTAATGTGGTAAATTTAGAATGTCAGGTTAAGAATTAGTAATTTAAACTATAGTTTTCTTAACCATTCTTCTAGCTTTCTTGTTGCCAAGACATCATCGCGGTTATAGCTCAGTATAGCTTCTTTGAGTTCCTTACGCATTTCCACCTCTTTTTCTTGCTGGAACCTATTGAATTGAACTATGGACCATTGAGAGCCAGAGTCTTCATTTTCCCATTGAAAGTTCACAAGATTTTCGTGTTTGCAGATATCTTTAAGCCCATATCCCAGCAATGGTAAAACGAGATTTTGTATAACTGGCTTTTGCATATCATAAAGTGGTGTTTCTTCACCGAGTAGCCATTCAACAATGGGGTGATCATGCATGTCATATCGTTCTACATATTGTTTGATTGTTGTAATTTCATGATTTGAATAATGAGCAATGATCAAATCAGAATAATAGAATTTGTATTTTTCGATCAACCCAAGAAAACCCTCCCAACCTTGGTGATCTTCTGCCATAGAATCTGTCCATGAAAATTCAAATGAGCTATTATCATAGTCTGGTTTTAAGAGGCCCCAGAGATAGACATGTTTTTGACCAGAGGGTTCAAGGGGGTTGTCTTCAATATCGAAATGTATCCAAGTACCTTCTGGCAAATCAATATCATTAAGTTTGAACACCTCACCAGTGAGCCATGATTTTGCTTGTAAGACAGCTCTTTGCTTTTTCTCAAAATTTTTTAGATAAGGGACATCGGGGATACTCACTGTATCACATTCTGAGAGTCTTTGGATGTTTTTGATCCCTTTATCCTCTAAATGAGGTGCAGAACGACTATCAATGCCGTGTATGAGCGTTAATTCATCTTTTTGTATAAATTCAGGTTGACAGATCGAGAAGTAGGGACAGATTTTACACTTGCTATGGGAATATCGAACCACCGGAGGCTTATTACGGCCCAATATATTGCCCATTTCTGTTAGAAATTTATCTACTATGGGATATGCATTATCATCAATTTCTTCTGTTTTGCCATTACCCAGATATACTAGTCCCGGTAAATCGGTACCAAGCAATCGGCGATAAATACCTAATTGTACCTTGATCTCTTTTTTATCTTCTGCACTTCTTGCAAGTTTGGCGTCAGCAGGCTGATATTTTCCACTTTCATGCTTAATCAGGAAATCAGGATTTCCAACGAGACCACTGTCTTCATCATAGAATTGTGCTTGATAAATTACATCGATACCTTCATCCATAAGTAATTGAGTATGTTCTGTTGATTCTGCGGTTTTAACAGACCTGTTTTGTGAAAGTTTGGCTAGAATGTTTTTTTCATGTTCTAAGCCTTTTTCAATGATGAGTTGATCAAAAGGTTCAATCTTGATTTCTGTATTTTTTGGGGGAAATTTATCATACCATATACGACGTACGCATAAAGACCATGATTTTGCATCACTTGGTATTATTGATGCTTCTTCCACATTTATCCTTCATTATTTTACTTGAAACCTATCAGCAAAGACTGTTGGTATAAAATAGATCAAGAGTATCTATGAATTAACACTTGCCAACAATTAAAAATAATTCGATATAGCAGAAGCAAAAAACCATTTACCTTTAGGGATTGGATCTTACCAAAATTGATTTCTGGTTTCAAAACTGTTAAAGCATCGACCAAGTTGATAGTCTTATCTGGGCAACCAAAACTTCCAGCTGTAGTTTCCACGTAATGTATTCAAATTAACTATTTTTTCTGTGCCCCCTCTCCAACCAAGATTAAGGTAAAATGCCATATTCGTGACTATGTTAATACTGAACAAATTAGGCACCATCCTAACGACCTTGTTATATGAATTCAAAAGGTGATACTTACTTTTTGTTAGTAATAATTGACTTATTGTATTGGGAATGGCAGTCATCGGTCCAAGAACTCGTATTTTCAATATAATATCTCGATCATGTATCTGCTGACCTATTCTCCTGTACTCAACTCGACAAAATGTAATTTTTGTTTCTTAAAGATAATCATTATATCAACTAGTTGTATGAAATTGCTGTTGGTTTTTCAGCAAGAACTGTAACAGTTAATGAAACTTTTACTGGGCAGCTCGCTCAATTAATTACAGCTGGATATTTTTCATTAGTTGAACTCCATTAAATTTGGTACAAGAAAAAAGTTGATTCCTGATTGGTCTGATGTTGAAACAATTCACGGTTTGGCATATCTAGTTGCATGGTTTTTTTTACATAACATCAATGATATAAGGCAAATTATGGAAAACTATCTTAATTTAAACGGTAACTCAGGTGTTGACGCCTATGAAATTGGAGATGAATTTATTCGAGTACAATTCACAAGTGGTGCCATATACCTCTACACATACGTAAGTGCCGGGGCTGATAACATAGAGCATATGAAAATACTTGCTCAGGATGGCGCTGGACTAAATGCTTTCATCAATACAACAGTCCAAAATGGATATGAAATACGGGAAAATTAAAATCTTAATTGTCCAAGATAAATTCGTACCTTGCTTCCTCTTAAACTCATTTTTACGTATTTTTGTTTTTAAATTAATTTAAATCAAGGAGGGTTTGAACGATTTATTTGATAGGCCTTAACTATGGTAACTTGAATCGGAGGAGCAGAAGGTTTGATTAATCTGATTTAAAGCACCTAATTAAAACTCGTTGAAAATAGCAAGAATGAAAAGAGCACTGTTTGTAACTAAATTGCTGGAATGGCTGATGAATATTACATTACTGTTTACCAAAACCCTATTGAACCTGGACCGGATTAATCTTCGACCGATTATAAATCATTTTACTTGTAAAGTCTTGATTCAAGCAAACTTTATGATAATTCCGCAAGTTGTTATTCCAGCTCCCTCAAATTCCTGATTTCCAGAAATATTGTCCTAAAGCTAAAGTACCTTCAAGCAAAAGCTATCTGAAAGGTTGCATCAAATACTTGGGCTGAAATTTGTTTTACTTTACCCTGAATTCTGAAAACCATGGCGTGAATACAAACATACCAATTTGAAATAAATCAAGGTGATTCTTGATATCAACCATCACATTTGGTTGAAAATCCTATTGAAGCCGAACACAGAATTTGTGATTCAACCCACTTTCCAATAACTATAGTTTATCCACAACAAAATTATCCCCACTCTACATTTGTTGACTGAAGTTTCACCATTCACTGCTATGACCAAATTATGGTCACCAGATTTACTACAATATTTTTAAGATCTATCCGAGGATTTCTGCTCTGGGGATCACTGGTATTTCTAATCGGGTGTTCCTCTTCCAATCAACGGAATGAACCGCCCCCGATTGAAGAATTGGATCCTGCTGATCTGATGATCCTGAATGCAGTTGCAAATATTTCTGAAAATATCAGGAAACTGGAAACCAATGACATTTCCCTGTCATCTCCTACCCACCCTCAACCAACGGCTAAAAAAGAACGACTCATTGATATAAAATGGAATGGTCCCTTGGAAACCTTGTTGCTGTTGTTGGGTCAGAGTTATGACAGGGAAGTGGAAATACTGGGCAAACCACCCTTAACACCCGTCATGATCAATTTAAGTAGGGAAAACTCTACACTAGAGGAAATCATCAATACCATTGCAGAACATGAAACTTTACCCGAATGGGTCAAGGTGTCGATCACCCGTGACGAAATCAAACTGGTCTATGTCTCGTTCTGATTGCCAGATCAATCTTGTTTCACTCCTGATATTCCCCATAATGGCCATCTTGCTGGCTGGCTGCGAAACCCAACAAACGATATCTCAACCACTGCCGGATACACCTACCACAATTGGTCGCCTTGATAAACTGGCACCATTGAACCAATCACCAAGGGATTCCAACTATTACCTTTCACAATTGTTTTCGGATCGGCAGGAATTGCCGATCGAGAAACTCCGATACAATGCCCTGAAGGAAACAGCACTTGGGTTTGGTAGTCAGATCGGTTATCAGGAACGGTATAAGGCCTTAACCCGTAAACTTGAGACGCAAAGCAATAATCTCTCTGTTGTTTTTGACTTTGGACGAGTGGCAAACTTTCTGGAAGCCAGAAATGGCTACCTGCTCCCACCTGTAGTTTCCAGAGCATACAATGCAGTTCAAACTGATCCAAGCGGGAATACACTTACATCCTCTGATGAATACCTCACCATTCAACAACCAGGACGATTGAGTCCTGTCTTGCCCAGTTGGAGGGATTATCTGCTTATACCAACCATCCCGATCAACAATCCACCCTCCAGCCTTATTCCTAGGGACAAGGACGAAAGAAAACTGTTTGATCATTATTTTGCCAAGGGATGGCGGTTGGGGGAGTCCCAGGCCAATGATGAATTCCAAATAAGAATAGGAAACCTCCAGCAAACCTATCAGGGCATGCTGAACTACCTCGAATTGGTCAACCATGGAATAATCACCAAAATGGTAGTCGTAAATGCTGATATGGCCAACCTGAAGGACAAGAACTCTCTGCGGATAAACAACCGCATTGTCCAGATTGTATCCCAATCCACCTTTGAGGCCAATCCTGACAAATGGCAATTACCAGACAAGACAGAAACCAGTAGCAATCTGGCCATAAAGACCAACCATACCCTAGAGTAATACCAACCCCGGATTGACCGAATGATCAATGAATACACACTACCCGGAATACCAATCATGCAAAACACATTAAACAGCATTCAAACCAAGCAGGAAATCAAACCAACCACCTCTAAATCCGAACCATTCTGAACTCACAATATGCTCAAGTCATCAACGTCAGAGAAACCAATATCCCTTGGCGGGAAAGCGGTTATTCCCTTCAGAATAAGCCATCAAACCAAACAAGCATTGATGGTTGAACCCCAGACCGGCAAGTTGACCAGACGCCAGTTGAGATCATTCCTGATGTCATGTGTTGCCAGTGGGGCTTCGGATATAACCCTGCAAACAGACCAACAACCAAGGGTATTGATTGAAGGTATCCTGTATCTGGTTGAAACCAAACACTGGTCACCAACGGATATCCAGACAACCTTGGAAGAACTTTACAGGAGTACCAATGCCCTGGCTGAAATCAGTGGTCAGAAAATCCTCGATTTTGCCTATGAAATCAAACCGGATTCAGGTCCCAAGCAAAGATTTCGAGTAAATGCCGTGGGTGTTCAGGGATGGGATGCTACAGGGGTCGAAATATCCATCCGTATCCTTCCCAATTATACACCAGGTCCAGACTGTGTTGGACTTACCACAATGGAAACAAGTCTCCTTACTCCATCCGATGGTCTTGTCGTTGTTGCCGGATCAACTGGAAGCGGTAAATCCTCAACCCTTGCAGCAATGGTAAGACATCATCTTGAAGATAGACAAACACCTAAGAAGATTGTCATTATCGACTCCCCCATTGAATTTACCTACAGGGATATACCGGCAAGGGAATCCGGATCACCGACAATCGTCGGTCAATCCGAAGTGGGGTTTCATATACCCACCTTTGCTGGTGGAGTACGTTCGGCCCTTCGTAGAAACCCGGATATAATCATAATCGGTGAAGCCAGAGACAAAACCACAATAACAGCAGCAGTTGAAGCAAGTTTAACAGGACACCTGGTATATACTACAACCCATTCCTACTCGGTTTCCAACACCATACAAAGGTTACTGTCAGTATTCAGTGGAGATAACGAGACCCACAGGATTATTGATATACTTACTTCCTTGAGGGTCATAATGGTCCAAAAACTGATACCGGACATTACAGGCAAACAAAAATTGCATGCCATAAGGGAATATTTGGAATTTACCTCAGAGGTAAGAGAAAAAATGCTTTCAATTGAATCCCATGAATGGCCCAGC
>VYFX01000013.1 GCA_009842205.1 Paracoccaceae bacterium
AAAGGCAGATGAATTCCAATCTAGCTGACTTTATGAATTCTATCGGAGTTGGGCACAGTGAGCAAAATTTGGATTACGATGAACTCTGGCGATACTCTGTTCAAAATTGCGAGCGATTTTGGGATGAAACATGGAAGTACTGTAAAATTATTGGTGAAAAGGGTGAAAAGGTTCTTGAACCTGAAACTGATTTGAAAAACACTCGCTTTTTTCCCGACAGTAAACTCAATTATGCCGAAAACCTGATCTCAAAATCGGGACCGTCTCCAGCAATAATTTTTCATGGTGAAAACGGATTGGTCAGGGAGGTTTCATGGGATGGATTACGTGAAAAGGTTGCAAAGGTAAGAAATTTCCTGATTGAAGAAGGCATTGAAGAGGGGGATGTGGTTGGCGGAATAGTTACCAATTCCCCTGAGGCAGTAATTACAATGCTGGCGGCAACCTCACTTGGAGCAATTTGGTCCAGCTGTTCACCTGATTTTGGGGTGAATGGGGTTCTGGACAGGTTTGAACAAATTAATCCTAAGATCATTTTCGGGATAGAGGGGTATTATTATAACGGCAAATGGTTTGATACAGGCAGTAAATGCAGAAAGGTCGCAAATGAAATCGCATCGACAAAAAAACTGGTGATGATTCCTTATGATGGAGCCACTTTTGTTGATAAAAGTGATTGGGAGGAACATGCATTCTGGCAAAAAATCATGGCAATTGAAGGTTCTGATGAAATTGCCTTCAAAAGGGTAAACTTCAACTCGCCCTTGTTCATAATGTTTTCTTCTGGAACAACGGGTAAACCCAAATGTATTGTACACTCCGTGGGTGGTACCTTGCTCCAGCACCGTAAGGAACATTGTTTTCATTGCGACATTCGTGAAAACGACAGGATGTTGTTTTTTACAACGTGTGGATGGATGATGTGGAATTGGCTGGTGAGTGCCTTGGCAGCCAAGGCCACAATTGTCTTGTATGATGGTTCTCCAGTACATCCAACTGTTGAGAGGATGGGAGAAATAATACATGAATCAAAACTTACTCAATTCGGTGCTTCGGCCAAATATTTTGATGGATGCCTGAAAGCCAATTTCGTTCCTTCCGAAAAATACGACTTCAATTCACTAAGATCGGTTTTTTCCACCGGTTCTCCGCTTTCAGGTGAAGCGTTCGACTATATTTACTCGCATTGGAAGAAAGATGTTTGCTTGTCTTCGATTGCAGGTGGCACTGATATCATCGGCTGTTTTGTGGGTGGAAGTCCAATTAGCCCAGTATACAGGGGTCAGTGCCAAAAAAGGCTCTTGGGAATGGATGTAAGGGTATTTGATGAGAATGGGAAATCGCTGAACAACTTGCCCGGTGAGCTTGTTTGTGCTTCACCCCATCCCACCATTCCACTTTATTTCATGAATGACGAGGACGGTAAAAAGTTTGAAAATGCCTATTTCAGCAAGTTTGAGGGAGTATGGCATCACGGAGATTGGGTACAGTTGACCGATGAAGGAGGGATGATATTCCATGGCCGTTCAGATGCTACCCTGAATCCAGGAGGTGTAAGAATTGGAACTTCAGAAATCTACCGTCCGGTTGAGCAACTTGGAGAGATTGCAGAGTCTCTGGTTATTGCCAGGGACATCGGTGGGGATGTTGAATTGGTTTTGTTTGTGAGGTTGCAAGCAGGAATATCGCTTGATGACCAACTCGTAACCACAATCAAAAACCAAATAAGAAATAATGCGTCCCCCAGACATGTCCCAAGGAAAGTGATTCAGGTTTCAGACCTTCCTCGTACAAGATCAGGGAAACTGGTGGAAATTGCTGTCAGGGATGTTATTCACGGCAAAGAGGTGAAAAACATGGAAGCCATCGCCAATCCGGAAGCATTGATACAATTCAGGGACATGAAAGAACTTGCCTGATAAGTTAATGTGGATTGTTGCCCGGGGATGGTGGGCGACCCTGGAATCGAACCAGGCATGGGTCTCCCCGGCGGAGTTACAGTCCGCTGCCGCACCTTGCAGCACGTCGCCCAAAAATGGTGGTTACCTTATTGATAATTTAAGGTTACTATTTCAAGGCATCAAGCATAAAATTCTCCAATTCAGGATAAAATAATCAGGAAAAAGAGGTTGGGTTTGGGAAAAAATTCAAATCGGAAGAAAGCCCGCAATAGATATTGGGTCTTCGGATATCATCCGGTTAAAGCTGCCTTGTTAAATCCTAATCGTGTGTTCCACCGATTGATCCTGACCCAAAATGCAGCCAATAAACTGCAGAAGGATATGGGTACCCTTGATCATCTGAAGCCTGAAATCCGATCCTCAAAATTTATTGCCGATCTGTTGGGTTCAGATGCTACCCACCAGGGCTTTGCTTTAGAGGTTGAACCCCTTCCGGAATATGGCTTGAGCAGTCTGGATTTGACCGATGTGACCTTTAAGCCTGTAGTTCTGTTGGATCAGGTCACAGATCCACAAAATGTTGGTGCAATTTTGCGATCTACCGAGGCATTTTTTGGCAAGGCTGTAATTACAACCAGTAGAAACACTCCAGTTGAATCCGGTGTTTTGGCCAAGGCTTCCTCAGGGGCCATTGAACGCATACCCCTGATCAGGGTTTCGAACCTTTCCGTCGCGATGAAGGCTTTGAAGGACAAAGGTTGTTGGTTGATTGGTCTTGATCCTTTGGGGGAGGATGAATTGGAAAATGTATTACAAGCAACCTCCGATGTAAATATTGGTTTTGTGATGGGAGCAGAAGGCAGGGGATTAAGAGAATCGGTAAGGAATCAATGCGATTATTTGGCAAAAATTACCATCAGCAGTACGATCGATTCACTGAATGTATCAAACGCAACATCAATTTGTCTTTATTCAGCTCATGTGATCAGAAACAGAAGTAATTGACTAGAATCCGGTTTTTTTTCAAGCCATTTTAAATTTTTAAATTCGTACTAATCAAATAAATGGTTCTAATTACCATAAAATTAATCTAGTAAATTATAACAAAATCCTATAATATTCTTTTTCTTAGGATTATTTACCAAAATAGAATTTAATCATTCGTTCAAACTACATTTTTTGAAAATCGTAATTAAAACAATCTCCCATAGGATTTATTTTCAATTAGGAAAGAAATATGAGTGATAACCCGACTTATGGATTTGATACTTTGCAAATTCATGCTGGATCGTCTCCTGACCCGGCAACTGGTGCAAGACAAACTCCCATTTATCAGACAACAGCCTATGTTTTCAGGGATTCCGAACATGCAGCAGCTTTGTTCAATCTTCAGGAAGTAGGTTTCATCTACTCAAGATTAACCAATCCCACGGTTGGAGTTCTTCAAGAGAGAATAGCCACGCTTGAGGGTGGAGCCGGTGCAGTTTGCTGTTCTTCCGGGCATGCGGCCCAAATCATGGCACTTTTTCCTCTGATGGGACCCGGTTTGAATCTTGTTACATCCAATCGACTTTATGGAGGTACAGTTACCCAGTTCAGTCGTACCATTCAGCGTTTTGGTTGGGAAGCCAGATTTGTTGATACTGAAAACCCTGATGAGGTCAAGGCGGCAATTGATGAAAATACCAGGGCCATATTCTGTGAATCCATTGCCAATCCGGGAGGTTACATAACCGACATGGAAGCATTGGCAAAAATTGCCGATGATGCAGAGATCCCCTTGATTGTGGACAATACATCTGCAACACCTTACCTGTGCCGACCTATTGAGTTTGGTGCAACCCTGATCGTCCATTCACTTACCAAATTCCTGACGGGAAATGGTACCGTTACTGGTGGAGCCATTGTCGATTCCGGTAAGTTTGATTGGTCTGTAGGAGGCAAGTTTCCTTCCCTTGCTGCACCCGAACCGGCTTATCATGGATTGAATTTCTATGAAGCACTGGGTTCAATGGCCTTTACTTTTCATGGGATTGCAGTAGGTCTACGTGATCTTGGCATGACCATGAATCCTCAAGGTGCCCATTATACCTTGCTCGGTATTGAAACACTCTCCATGAGAATGGACAAGCATGTTGCAAATGCAGAGAAGGTCGCCAAATGGCTGGAACAGGATAGCAGGGTCAACTATGTGACTTATGCTGGATTACCATCATCTCCCTATTACGACAGGGTTGAGAAATACTGTCCAAAAGGTGCCGGTTCGTTGTTTACCTTTTCTTTGAAAGGTGGCTATGAAGCATGTGTCAAGCTTGTCGACAATCTGGAATTGTTCAGTCATGTGGCAAATCTGGGTGATGCCAGGTCCCTGATTATCCATTCGGCTTCTACCACTCATCGCCAACTTACTCCTGAACAACAGGAGGCGACCGGTGCTATCCCTGATGTGGTAAGACTGTCGATTGGTATTGAAGACCCGGATGACTTGATTGCTGATTTGGATCAGGCACTAACCAAGGCTCACGCCTAGACAAAATAGGACTTATGAAGCTTTCCGTTGTCAGGAAGGCTTTCCGGTCAATTCAAATTAACAACCTTCCCTGGATTCAAAATATTTTTTGGATCCAGGGTTCTTTTTATGTTGGCCATTAGTATCCAGGATTCACCATGCTGTTGACGCATGTATTTCATCTTCCCCAAACCTATCCCATGTTCACCTGTAATGGTTCCTCCAAGTTTCAGGCTTCGGGCATTTAACTTGGACGTAATTTCCTTGGCTATGGCCAATTCCTCGGGACTGTCAGGATCGAGTAGCAGGGCTGTATGGAAATTGCCATCACCTACATGACCGACAATTGGTCCTTCAAGGGGGCTGTTTTCAATATCCTCGACCGTTTCAAGAATAGCTTCGGTCAGTTTGGAAATGGGAACACAGGAATCAGTTGTCAGTACCTTGCATCCGGGTCGGAGTGATTTTGCCGCATAATAGGCATTGTGTCTGGCTTTCCACAGATGGTTGCGGTCTTCGGTCTTCGTTGCCCATTGGTAATCACTTCCCCCAAAATCGGAAATAATTTCACCAACTGTTTCGGATTGTTCCTCAACACCCGATTTCGAACCATGAAATTCCAGAAACAAATGGGGAGTTTCAGGTAGGTTGAAATCCTTGTCCCATAGGTTCATCCCCCGCATCATGGCAGCATCCACCAACTCTATCCGGGCAATTGGAATGCCCATCTGGATTATGGAGATTACCGAATTGACCGCTGATTCTATATCCTCAAAGGCGCATACTGCTGCTGATATTGCCTCGGGTTGTCCCTGCAGTTTCAGGGTAATTTCCGTAATTATGCCAAGGGTTCCCTCGGAACCAACAAACAGCGAGGTCAAATCATAACCGGCAGAATCCTTTTTTGCCTTGGTGCCCGTCCTGATTATTTTTCCATCAGCCAGAACTACCTCCAGAGCCAGGATGTTATCCTTCATTGTTCCATAACGAACAGCAGTTGTTCCTGATGCCCTTGTAGAAGCCATACCCCCTAGGGTTGCATTTGCACCAGGATCAATAGGAAAGAACAACCCAGTATTGCGAAGTTCCTGATTCAATTCCTCACGGGTTATTCCGGGCTGGACGACTACATTCAAATCTTCCTCATTGATTTCGAGAATTTTTTTCATCTGGCCCAAATCAATGGTAATGCCTCCATTAATAGCCAGGGAATGACCTTCAAGGGAAGTTCCAACACCCCAAGGGATAACAGGACAATTTTCCTCATTGCAAATGGTAACAATTTGTGAAATTTCCTCCTTGCTGACAGGAAACACAACACCGTCAGGTAGTGAGACGGGAAAATAAGATTCATCCGAACCGTGAAGTTCCAAAACAGAATTATTGGTGGAGAATCTATCACCAAACAATTCCCCTAGCCTTGTTTTGGCATTTTCAATTGTCACGGGTGCTCTCCAAGATCATGAACATTGGCAAAATGTTTACCGAATTGCCAAGAATTAATTTTGCAGTTTCTGGTGCCTTCAATATACTGAAAAAAACAGGAATTAGGAAATTTGATGATCCCAAATTTAGCATTCAAGTTCAGTTACACCATGGTCCATCTTTTTCACCGCAAGAAGGGTGGTATCTGGTTTATGATGGATTCTGTCCATCATGGTGAACCGGGTTTGGACCAGAAGATGAAAAAGCTGAAGCGCAATGCCATTCAACTTGGAGAAGCAAACTTGGCAACATTACTGGTATTGCCCTCAAACGAGATAAGTTACAGCAACATTGTAATTGGGCAAAATCAAGGCAAATTGACACCCAAAAAGGCCAAGCAATATCTAGAACAGATTTCTAATGAATCTACCAGGGATTCATCCCATGATTGGTTTTTCGAGGATGGAAGGGTACATTTTGCCGTTATACCAACTAAAACAATGGAAAAGGCAATTGAATTTTCAGAAAAATATGGATTTAAACCAAGCCTTACCGTTGGAATACCGCAAAGCAAAAAGTATGGTAGGGTTGCCATTTTCAAGGTACATTCAAGCAACAATATAGATGTTTCCGACCTGAAGCAATCCCCTTCAGAATTTGAAATGGATGCTGTCAAACTACCGAAATCTACTAGCAGGAATTCCCAAATTACATACTGAACCGGGCTGAATGGATGGATATGACAAGCGAAAAATACCTTGATAGTTTATTGAATTTCCGGGACCGCTGATGTGAAACTGACCGATTTACTTTCTCCAATTCCCAGACCCTTCGGTATATCAGAACCCAAACGGGTGTTTAACGCTATAAAATTGAGGCCGGGCAAACTTTCTGGCATGAAAGCGGATATTCAGAAAGTTGTTTTGAGACCGAGTACCCCAGTTCCCAGACCATCAGGCATATCAGGACCCAAGCAGGTATTTAACGGTATAGAATTCAGGCCGGGCAAACTTTCTGGCATGAAAACGGATATTCAGAATCAGAATGTTGTTTTGAGACCGAGAACCCTGAACCGGCCAAGTAGTTCATCCAGCGAACAAAAGAGAGAATATATTACGAGTGGGCTTTCGGTCGAGGAAAATGTCCTGAATTTGGAAAATTTCAATTTGATAGGGGTTTTTGGTCCACCTGAAGACAGGGAAGCACTTGTACTTTCTCCAAGGGGTAAGATCACGAGATTAAAGGTTGGAAGCAGATTTCAAAGGGGGAGGGTGATATCTATAGGAAAGGATCAATTGGTCTACATAAGAGACAACAAGAATTATGTCTTCAGGATGAAAAATTGATTTGATATCCAATTTGCAATCAATCGGATTGGGTTTGGAAAGTTGCTTGTCCTTACTGGTAAGACCAAGAGTTGGTTTGCAATATTCCTGGCAGGATAATAAGTAAAGTAAGTTCAATCCTTTGGAATAATTTCAAGAGATGGGTTAGAGATAAATGAGCTATAAGAAGGTATACAACACGTGGAAAAATGATCCTGAAGCCTTTTGGCTTAATTTGTGTGAGGATATTGATTGGGATAGGAAACCCTCCAAGGCACTATTTGTCAAAAAGGAACCATTTTACAGCTGGTTTGATGATGGAGTTGTCAATACCTGTTGGAATGCAGTTGACCGGCATGTCCATGCAGGCAGGGGGGATCAACCAGCATTGATTTATGATAGTCCGGTTACGACATCCAAATCAATTACAACATATTCCGAACTACAGTCAAAGGTATCCAGAGTTGCCGGCGTACTGGTAAATCTGGGTGTGGAAAAAGGCGACAGGGTTGTAATTTACATGCCCATGATCCCGGAGGCTGTGATTGCCATGTTGGCATGCAGCCGAATTGGAGCCATTCATTCGGTTGTATTTGGAGGGTTCGCAGCAAGGGAGTTGGCTGTAAGAATAGATGATGCCAAACCAAAATGTATATTAACTGCTTCCTGTGGGATAGAGCCCAATCGTCTGGTCAAATACAAGCCACTTTTGGATGAAGCCATAGAATTGGCAAATAACAAGCCACAAAGTTGTTTGCTTTATCAAAGGGAACAATGCCGTGCGGATTTAATCGAGGGAAGGGATTACGATTGGGATGAAATGACCTCATCGGCCACACCATCTGATTGCGTGCCCCTACCCGGTGATCATCCCCTCTATATCTTGTATACATCCGGAACCACTGGCCAGCCGAAAGGTGTGATTCGTCCGAATGCCGGTCATCTTGTTGTTCTGAATTGGACCATGAAAAACTTTTATGGTGTTGAACCTGGAGAAGTTTTTTGGGCGGCTTCCGATGTCGGTTGGGTGGTTGGACACTCCTACATCTGTTATGCACCACTGATCCATGGAAATACAACCGTAATCTATGAAGGCAAACCTGTTGGAACTCCTGATGCAGGTGCATTTTGGCGGGTGATTTCTGAATACAAGGTAAGTACCTTATTTACGGCACCAACAGCTTTCAGGGCCATCAAGAGACTTGACCCCAACGCAGAATTGCTGGCTGAGTATGATATGTCCTGTTTCAAAACCCTGTTTCTGGCTGGTGAAAGGGCAGACCCGGATACTCTTCAATGGGCCGAGAAACATCTTAAAGTACCGGTCATTGATCATTGGTGGCAAACCGAAACCGGATGGGTGATTACCGGGAACCCAATAGGGATTGAAACACTCCCCGTAAAACACGGTTCCTCCTATGTACCAATGCCTGGATATGATATTCACATACTGGATAATGAAGGTAATGAACTTCCCCGTGGTGAACTTGGTTCGATTGCGGTCAAATTACCCTTGCCGCCGGGTAATTTTCCAACCCTGTGGCATGCCGATCAAAGGTATATTGCAAGTTATCTTGAGGAGTTTCCGGGCTATTACAATACGGGTGATGCCGGATATATGGACGAGAATGGTTATGTCCATATCATGGCCAGAACGGATGATGTGATCAATGTTGCCGGTCACAGATTGTCGACGGGCGGCTTGGAAGAGGTTATTGCAAGTCATCCGGATGTTGCAGAATGTGCGGTCATTGGTGTTGCCGACACTCTGAAGGGCCAACTGCCCATGGGGTTTGTTTGCCTGAATTCCGGTTCAGAGGGAAGAACAGACGAGGTTATACCGGAATGCATCAAGCTGATCAGGGAAAAGGTCGGTCCGGTTGCTGCCTTTAAACTCGCAGTCGTTGTTGACCGCTTGCCCAAGACAAGATCAGGTAAAATCCTGCGTGGTACAATGGTCAAGATTGCCAATGGAGAATCCTACAACATGCCGGCTACGATAGATGATCCAGCTATATTGGACGAAATAACCAAGAAACTGACTACCATCGGTTATCCCAAAACCACTACTGAATAATGGAGAATTGAGTGGAAGATAATCTGACCATAGTAAACCATCCCCTTATCCAGCATAAACTTACCTTGATGAGGAAGAAGGAAACGTCCTCGTCGGAATTCAGAAGATTGCTGAGGGAGGTTTCGATGCTGTTGGCGTATGAAATTACCCGGGACCTTCCAGTTGGTAAAAAATCGATTGAAACGCCCTTGATGCCCATGGATGCGCCAACGCTGACGGGCAAGAAACTCGCTCTGGTTTCTATCCTCAGAGCAGGCAATGGACTTTTGGAAGGTGTCCTGGAATTAATTCCATCTGCCAGAGTAGGTTATATCGGTTTATACCGCAATGAAGAAACATTGAAGCCTGTCGAATATTATTTCAAGGTGCCCCTGGACTTGGACCAAAGGCTAGTCATACTTCTTGATCCCATGCTGGCAACGGGACACTCGGCAGCAGCAGCTGTTGCTAGGTTAAAGGATGATGGGGCCAAGAACATACGTTATGTATGCCTGGTTGCAGCACCGGAAGGTGTCAAGGTTATGAAAGAACTGCATCCGGATGTTCAGGTAATCACCGCAGCACTTGACACCAAACTCAATGAGGTGGGGTATATTCTTCCGGGATTGGGTGATGCGGGTGACAGATTATATGGTACAACCTGAGATTTCGACAACTTTATTGGCTTGAATTTTGGGTTTTGGCCTTCTCTCCATAGACCCAAACATCCTTGATGGCTTTTTCGTTTCCCATCATGATCGTGGGAAAGAGGGCATCCCAGATATTGTCTGAGCATTTTGCCCTCTGTGAAATTACCTCGGTAGAGTATAAATCCAAGGCAATAATGTCTGCTTCTATGCCAATTTGAAAATTCCCTATGGTATTCTCCAAATGAAGTGATTTGGCATTTCCAACCGTTGCCAACCAGTATAGTTGGGAAGGATGCAACGGATATCCGCAAAGTTGACTAACTTCATAAGCAGAGGCCATTACACGAAACATAGAGAATGATGAACCACCACCAGTGTCAGTTGCAAGGCCCGTATGGAAACCTGCAGTTTTTCTTTCCCATAATCTAAACAAACCGGAACCGATAAACAGGTTTGATGTCGGGCAGTGTATCAACCTGCCATCAGCCTCCCTTATTCTGTCAAGTTCACTGTCAGACAAGTGAATGCTATGGCCATACAACCCTCGTTCACCAAGTAGGTTGAATTGTTCATAGACCTCCAGATAGTCCTTGCTGTCAGGGAAAAGTTCACCAACCCAGGAAATTTCTTCCAATTGTTCCGAGAGATGTGTCTGCATCAGGCAATCGGGAAATTCCTTCCACAAGGAACCCAATGCTTCCAGTTGCTCAGCTGACGAGGTCGGAGCAAATCTCGGTGAAATGGCATAGGACAAGCGGCCTTTGTCATGCCATCTTGCAATCAATTCCCTGGAATCATCATAAGCTGATTTTGGTGTGTCAAGCAATCCCGGTGGAGCATTGCGGTCCATGCATGTTTTGCCCGCAATGATTCTCATACCCCTCTGTTCAGCACTTTCAAATATGGCATCAACACTTTCGGGATGTATCGTACAGAAAGAACTTGCTGAAGTAACACCATTTTGCAAAAGGGTATCCAAGTAAAACTCTGCGGTTTGACTGGCATATTCCCTGTCCCCGAATTTTTCCTCTTCCGGAAAGGTATAGGTGTTCAGCCATTCTATCAATCTGGCTCCCCAACTGGCTATGATTCTGGTTTGAGGGTAATGGGCGTGGGTATCGATCAGGCCGGCTGTAAGTAGATAATCCTTGTAATCAAAGGTTGGGACTTCGGGATATTTCGACAGTAAATCCAAACGATTTCCCAAATCGGCAATAAGCCCATCGACAATGTATAACCCACCATCGGAATTATAATCCGTGGCATTGTCAAATGACACCTCAAAGGGATTTGCCCTAAAGCCGAGGGTTTGGCCAAGTAATATTTTTTTTCCGTTCATTTCGAAATTTCATATTTATTTTTCAGTTTGGTACAATATCATAAGCAAGTAAATTGAAGCCCCAAGAAATATCGTACAAAAAGTACAAGCCTTAACACCAGATTATAAGTTAATCAAATCACTGAATAGGTGATGGAGGGAAGCATGGTAGAAAATATTTCCGATAGTGAAACTTCATATGAGTTGAACCCAAATCTGGTTGAATCTGTTCTTTCCGCCATTGAAACTGAAGACAGGGCACTTCTGAAACAGCTGTTCAAGGATATCCATGAAGCTGATATTGCCGATTTACTCGAACAATTTGATGCCGACACCAGGGAAGGGCTGATTACACTTTGGGGTCCGGACTTTGATTTGGAAGTTCTCTCCGAGGTTGAAGAAAAAATCAGGGACGAAATCGTATCGTTGCTCCATCCGAATCAAATCGCAAGTTCGGTTGGTGATCTCGAATCGGATGACATCGTTGATATTGTTGAAGATCTAGAAACCAAGCAACAGGATATATTCCTAGGTGCCTTGGATGAAACCGAACTTGCTGCTGTGCAGATGTCACTCAATTACCCAGAGGATACTGCCGGACGATTGATGCAAAGAAAATTAGTCATGCTTCCCGAGGGCTGGAATGTAGGTCAAGCCATTGATAAAATAAGAAGTTCAGAGAATTTGCCCGAGGAATTTTATCATATCCTGGTGGTTTCACCCAAGATAGCACCCTTGTATCAGGTTTCACTGGGACGATTGATGTCTTCCCATCGTAATGTTGAACTGGCTTCGATCGCCGATGGAGATTTCAGGACCTTTCCCGTACTGGAGGATCAGCATGATGTGGCTTATGCATTCAACCAATACCATCTGATTTCTGCTCCGGTTGTCGATGAAAACGGCCGGGTTGTGGGGGTTATCACGATAGATGATGCCATGGGTGTCCTTGATGAAGAGGCTGAAGAGGATTTAATGAGGCTCGGTGGCGTAGGTGATGAAAGTCTTACCGACAGGGTATTTGGCATTACCAGACAAAGGCTGCCCTGGTTGTTGATCAATCTGGTAACGGCAATACTGGCCTCAATGGTAATTGCTCAATTCACTGAAACAATAGAAGCCATTGTTGCCCTAGCGGTTTTAATGCCGATCGTTGCCTCAATGGGTGGTAATGCGGGGACACAATCTCTGACAGTTGCCGTAAGGGCTCTGGCAACCAAGGACTTGACTGGCTTGAATTCTTTCAGGGTCATAAGAAGAGAGTTTTGGGTAGGTTTGATAAACGGCATCATGTTTGCATTGATTGTCGGTGGGGTCGGATATTTCTGGTTTGGTGATACAATTCTCGGTATCGTTCTGGGTCTGGCCATGGTCGTGAATATGGTGGTAGCAGGTCTTTCCGGAATATTAATCCCACTGGCCCTGGAAAAAGTCGATATTGACCCGGCGGTTGCCTCCAGTGTTTTTGTAACGACAGTAACGGATGTAATCGGCTTTTTTGCCTTTCTTGGACTGGCTGCAACAGTCCTTCTGTAAGAATTTGAAAACCTATGAGTTTCGTTGGGCGTTGAGTAAAGCCATTACTTCACCAGCTGCATCGGTAATCTTGGTTCCGGGGCCAAAAACAGCCTTGACACCGGCATCAAAGAGGAATTGGTGATCCTGTTTGGGGATTACACCTCCACAAATCACGATTTTATCACCTGCTCCTTCCCGTTTCAAATGTTCGATAAGCTTGGGTGCAAGTGTAGTGTGACCGGCTGCTTGCGAACTCACACCGATAACATGAACGTCATTATCGATGGCATCCCTGGCAGCTTCTTCAGGAGTTTGAAAGAGTGGCCCAATATCCACGTCAAAACCAAGATCAGCAAATGCCGTTGCTATGACCCTAGCCCCTCTGTCATGTCCATCTTGTCCCATTTTTGTTACCAATATACGTGGTCTTCTTCCCTCCAGCTTGGCAAAATCGGTAACCAAATTCTGAATATTCCTGAATTCCTCATCCTCCTTCAGGGCATTCCCATAGACGCCGGTAAGGGTATTGGGGTTGGCAAAATGCCTTCCGTATATTTCCTCTAGAGCCAATGAGATTTCCCCAACCGTGGCTCGTTCCCTGGAAGCTTCAATTGCAGCCGTAAGTATATTTTCATCTCCCGTTGCGGCCTCTTTCAGCTTCTGAAGAGCCTGTTGGCATTTCTCTTCATTTCTTGAAGCCTTGATTTTTGTCAGTTTGGCAACCTGCTCTTCCCGAACCTTTTGGTTTTCAATCATCCTGATGTCCATCTCTTCCTCTTCCCGAGGTTGATATTTGTTGACACCAACGATGACTTCCTCTCCCGTATCTATCATGGCCTGGCGCCGGGCTGCGGTTTCTTCAATCCTGAGTTTTGGCAGTCCGGAATTAATGGCCTTGACCATGCCCCCCATTTCATCCACTTCTTCCAGCAGCGACCATGCTTTTTCAATTATTTCATTGGTCAGTGTTTCCACGTAATAGGATCCAGCAAGGGGATCAACCGTATCCGTGATTCCCATTTCCTCCTGTAGAATCAACTGGGTGTTGCGGGCAATTCTGGCCGAAAATTCCGTAGGCAGGGCAATCGCTTCATCAAGGGCATTTGTATGAAGAGACTGTGTTCCACCCAAAACGGCAGCCAGGGCTTCATAGGAGGTTCTGATGATATTGTTGTAGGGGTCCTGAGCCTGCAGGCTGACACCGCTTGTCTGACAGTGGGTACGCAACATCTTGGAGCGGGGATTCTGAGGATTGAATTCCGACATGATCCGGTGCCAGAGTACCCGTGCAGCCCGCAACTTGGCAATCTCCATGAAAAAATTCATTCCTATGGCAAAGAAGAAGGACAATCTTCCGGCGAAGCCATCGACATCAAGTCCACGAGAGATTGCTGCCCTGACATATTCCCGACCATCAGCAAGGGTATAGGCAAGTTCCTGTACGATGTTTGCCCCGGCTTCCTGCATGTGATATCCGGAAATTGAAATTGAATTGAACTTCGGCATTTCCCTGCTGGTAAAGGCGATGATATCACCGACAATACGCATTGAAGGTTCGGGCGGATAAATATAGGTATTTCGAACCATGAACTCTTTCAAAATGTCGTTTTGAATTGTACCGGACAGTTTTTCACGAGGTACTCCCTGTTCCTCCCCGGCGACAATGTAATTGGCCATTACCGGTATGACAGCACCGTTCATGGTCATTGAAACGGAGACCTTGTCCAGGGGAATGCCATCAAACAAAATCTTCATGTCTTCAACAGAATCTATTGCTACACCGGCCTTGCCCACATCGCCTTCCACTCTAGGATGGTCACTGTCATAACCCCGATGGGTTGCCAGGTCAAAAGCGACTGATATACCCTGTTGACCTCCTTCCAGTGCTTTCCTGTAGAAAGTATTGGATTCCTCGGCCGTGGAAAAACCGGCATATTGTCTGATGGTCCAAGGTCTTCCTGTATACATGGTTGCTCTTGGCCCCCTGAGGAAGGGTTCTTCTCCTGGGAGGGAATCGAGATTGGGGTTATCCACCAGGTCTTCTTTACTATAAAGGGGCTTAACAACGATATCTTCAAGCGTAACCTTATTGAGGTCTTCGGGTTCTCGTTCCCGAAGTTCCTTACGGGCTCTTTGCTTCCATCCACTTAAATTTTTTGTCATTCGATTTACCGGATTTATTAGGATCTGATTTAAATAGTTACTATCCCTAAAATTAAATTAAGTGAGTTAAAAAAGTAATCAAAATGGATTTGCTTGCTTTAAATGACAAAGTATAAATTCAGGGGAAGGTTAATTCATCCTTTCAAGTTAAGGATGAAAATGCTTCAGGGGGATGTGGCTATAATTTAAACCCAATATTTTCCTAAATTTACTCTTGGTCAAGATTGTTTAAGTTTATTTACATACACTTCAAGATCAAAATTTCCGGCCTGTATCTTTTTCGTAAAAGATGACAGCCACTCTCCCGTTAAACGTTGAAGAGCATGGCTTTCACGATGAATGAAATTGTAGCGTTTATTCAAACCAGGTGGCCTCGTTGCTATATCAGTCAAAACATTTAGTAGTGCTACCCCTTTCTCTCCAAAATCCTTGACATAATCTTTGATTTTGCCATCAACTTGTTCTTCAAGCCAAGACCAGTCAATTTCTCGGTCATCAGGTAAATTTTTTGGTTTGTGAATTTTGAGAACAGAAAAAACAATGTCTCGAAAATATTTTGCCGGGATTTCAAAATTATATAGGCAGTTAAATTGGTTCTCAAAATTATTCACAACCACTCGAAATTTTGCTTCATTAATCTTTTCCTCAATAATTCGTTCTATTCCAGGAACATCATGAGTAAAAGAAATCTCAATTGACTCGTCCCAACCTACCATTCCATTTTTACATATCCACCTAACAAATCCAAAGTGAATAGAAAACTTTCGAGTACGATTATAACTGTTTGATATCCTAACAAAGGGCAAATATGCATCTTGACTGGATCGTGAAAAACTCCAATCATACCCATATATTTCCCACTTGTAATACAAATCAATGTGACAATGCCCTCCTGTCTTCGGAGCTTCAACTCTGAAAACATCCCAACCATTTGGTGCTGTATCAGGAAAAGATGCAATACAGCACTTCCTAGCTAACCGAAGTGCTTCTTTGTTTAGTATCAAGTTATATGAATTGTTTACAACAGATAGTACCCTGCGAGTGTCTTCCCTGACGAGTGCTTTCTTATTAGGGATTTTTCTATATTCCCCATGCTCCATTTCCATGAAAATTTCAACTTCTTCTACGGGAAAGAGTATAGGTTCAACATTATCGTAAATCATAAATTCTGCCTAAAATTTTAATCATTTTACCATTGCTACTTCAAGTAATAGCTATACTAACTGACAAAGCCTAAGGGTTGGAATTATGGTAAACAAAACACTTTTTGACTCAGTGGTAAATACTAATCCCAAAAGTATTTTTATCAATCAAT
Organism: Paracoccaceae bacterium; assembly: GCA_009842205.1. Taxonomy (GTDB): domain Bacteria; phylum Pseudomonadota; class Alphaproteobacteria; order Rhodobacterales; family Rhodobacteraceae; genus MPNP01. The sequence continues at coordinate 16,181 of VYFX01000013.1, forward strand.
GGGTTTTTCTATTAGTGCTCATATACTTTATCTGATCATGTAATCACTTTGCACTTTTTTGGTAAAATAGTCCATCGTTTAAGTTGTCTGAGTATAATTTTGTAATTCTGATTGAATTCCTATCCAACAGAGTAATTCTACATCTTTCAGTTCAATAGGAGGTAGAGGTAAGGGAGGAGTTGTCGGTTCTATACCTGTATCTATGATCTTTTGTATTAAAATATTTGCGAGTTTCTCCCCTTTATATTCATCAGTTTGGAACCACCCCCTCAACATAATCTCTTCACGTCTAGGCCAAGGGGATTCCAAGATGTTGAGTGCCTTACGAGTTTGTTCCCCCATTTTTCCGATCAAGGGTTGTTCCCTGATAAATTCGGCCACACGATGATTGAGGGGTCTAATCTTCGGTTGAAAATTAGCAGGATCGGTTTCTTCCATCCATGATTCCCAAATATTTTCTCTAGCCAGTTCCCAGAAATCATATACATTTCTTTCCAAATGATCCGGGAACCAAAGTTCAGTCTTTTCCTCGCACTCGATCAATTGCAAGCAAATTCCAATTTCACTTTCATAATCATTTGCATCTGAACTGGGTTGCCAATTTTCTTGGGCAGGAATAAATCTTAGATAAGTTCGTTCAAAATTGGTTTCTGAACCCACTACGGCACAGAAAAAAATCCCAGAACGCTCACCCTTGACCATTCCAGTACCAGTTTTCCAAGGCAGATTAGTAATTAAATCTCCTTCTTTATCCAATACCTTTCGCAGGGTTTGTCTGTATTCTTCTCCAGTCTGGGCAGCACCGGCAGTTCCCCCACGTTCAAAAAGAGTAGCATCCTCCTTAATCAATTTCTCAATTTCTTCACGCGTTTCTGAGAATACCTGATTTCCACGAGCAGCTCCTTCTATCGGGTTCTGAACACCTATGCTGGCAGCAGCTTGAGCTATTTTGTCAAGAATACGCTGTTCCAATTTCAAGAGATCATCCAATCGATCGGCTGGAAAGATTGTTCTCATAAAGACTTGCTTGTGGGGACTGCCTATCCGGTCTATTCGACCATGTCTTTGTACCAACCTCATTGGGTTCCAAGGCATATCAAAGTTGATTATGTGCCTGCACTGCTGAAGGTTGACACCTTCAGCCAATACATCAGTTGCAACAATTATATCATAGAGGTCATTATTCTCTCTGGATGGGGCACCCATAGAAACAGGAGCAAAACCTTGTAAGGCATCAAGTCGTGGTATTTCAGTGAGTTTATCAGAACCACTAACTACTACCAGACGATTCAGATATGGAGCAAGATCAGGATTCTCTTTAATTTGTTGGTTTAGGAAATCGTAAATCCATTTTACTGTGTCCTCAAAATAAGAAAAAACAAGTACCTTCCTCCTTTGAGTTTCGTCTACAGAGTCAATTGCTTCAGATTTTGCTTGTTGAGCTATTTTTATCAGAGCATTAACCAATTCTCTCAATTTGGGATCTTGATTGGGAGAAATAGAATTGGCTTCTTTTGCCAGGTCCGAAAGAATGGCAATATCTTTTTCTACATCTGCTCGTAAGATATCCACATCGTATAATATTGCCTCTGTTTTATTTTCTGTTCTTTCTAACAATTCCTCAATCCGGGTTTCCTCGACAGTTTCATTGAGTAAGTCCTCAATCAAGGTTTCGTCATCTGCAGAAATTTCTTTCAGAAATAATGAATTTACGACATAACCATGGTCCAGGGCTTTCAAGAATATATTAAATCCATTAACCATTTTATTTGCAGTCTTGGAAAATGCTGAAGTTGAGGATTCAAACCTCTTCAGAAGCCCTGAACGTAACAGACCCACCATTGCCTGGGTTATGGCTTTTTCATCATTATCTTCTTCTTGAATGAGGTAGTTATTAGGTGTGTATCGGGCAAATCTAATTTGGCTGTTTCCCTCGGAATTCAAGGCTTCTTCCAGTTTGTCAAACAAACCCGGCAATTTTTCATCCAGGTTGTATCGCATACTAATTGCATTGGGCTTTGGGAAAACAATGGTCTGATTTCGCCCATCAGTATCTGGAATAGTATCATTTGCGTAGTGCTTTTTTATGAACTGTCGAGTTCGTTTGACCGTGGTGGCATCAATAATTGGATAAAGTAGTTCCGGGTTTAATTCCGAAGGGTCCATTCGCATGGCATGCTTGAATTTCTCTCGAATCGAAAGAATGCCTCGACTGGCAAAATGTGCGTCCTGACGTAGAAAGTAGCGCAACAAATGATAAAGGTCCCAAAGTGAATTGTTAACCGGTGTCGCGGTAAGAAGTAAAAGATCCCGTTTTTTACCAAAAAGGAGCTTTCTAAGTGCTGCAGCCCGGCTCGGAGTATCAGGGTTTCGGTAATTGTGGGCTTCGTCCACGATGACAAGCTGGTATTCGTCTATCTGACGTTGAAGGTGTTTCTTATCGGCATTGGGTCGTTGTTGATCCCTCAATTGCACTTCATTGGCAAGTTGTTCAAAGGATAGGCATTCCACAAATAACTGGTACTGTGATTGGAAATGTCTCCAGGTACTATCCCTAAGTGAGGCGGGACAAATCAGTAGGGCCCGCTGTCTCCTTTCACGGTAAATTTGAAGGATTTCCCCGGCTATGAAGGTTTTGCCCAGACCTACTTCATCAGCAACTATGACACCTCCGGTTTCCCGGATCAACCTTAAAGCTCGTGCGACTCCATGCTTTTGAAAACTGGTCAAAGGCAGGTTTTCATCTATTTCGGCATCCTCAATGATTTCCTTTCCGTACAATTTCCACAAAACCCTTACAAACACAATCCAGGGTAATGCCGGTTCGAAAACCACTTCAAATAATTTGGCCAAATCATAAGGCTCGCTTCCCTCCCAAAGCTCATCGAACCACTTCTTGGTTTCCCGGGTAAGTGCCTTATCAAAATTTTGAAGATTTAATTCCCTATTCCTTGTCAGGCCAGCACCAGTTAGATTGGATGAACCAACAATGATACCCGATGAATTATTTTGGGAGCCACCAAAATTTGAGAAAATGTAAGCTTTGGCATGAAGAAATTCTTTTTCGTACCTTCTCACCTCCAAATTGCCCTCCCGAAGAGCATTGATAAGTTTCCTCAATGCCCTTCCTGTTGTTCGGTTGAAGGGCAGTTGGTCACGTTCCCTCGTAATGGTCCTGGTTTGGTTGCTTAGACCGGATTTGATATTTCTGAGTTCAAAAGCCTCAATTGTTTCATCCAGACGCTTTCCAAAACTATTTCTGTCAAAGGTTAAATCCGCGCCCAGCAGGAGTCGGACATCTTTAACTTTGCAGAGATGATCTGAAATGTGTGCAAACCCCGTAGGATTAAAATAGGCCGTAGCAATACGGACCTCATCAGGTTTGACGGTTGTTTCTTCATTCAGGCTTCCAGAAAATCCCAGCGCCATTCTGAGAGCCTGGGCAAGTGTGTTTTCTTCCTTATTGTCGATTAGTGAGGGGTACTTCATAAAACTATTTCACTCGACTTTTCCATTGATTGAAATGGTTTAACACGCCTTCAACTCTATCTTGATAATCCCAACCTACGTGAAAGGTCTCGAATATGTGAACCAATTGGGATTCTTTCAGCCCATAAAGAAGCGCTGAAACTGCGTCCAGTTCAAAAATCATGTTTTCTTTTTCATCCTCGGCAAGGATGCCAAAATCCACACCTACGGCTTTTGACCAGGTTGAAAATCTTTTATCCGGACTTGCCAACCTTCCAGCCAATACCACAACCCGTTGCCAAAGAATATCCTGGCGAGTTGGACGTGGTATTGGGAATGGGTTGATAATGTAGAAATTCAGATTTACCTCTACAAACCGCCTTGCATACCAGTCAAGAGGTATTGAAGACAGCATCCCAAGCAGGAAGGCCTGATCCTTTTCATCTCCTTTCGGCCAAAGAAAATATGGTGCATGATTGGTAATGAATATATTGGGTGGCAGTAGACAGGTAATGACCGTTCGTGAATCTGTTGATCTCGAGATGTTTCTAAACGCAATTCTGGGTGAAAAACAGGGTAAAGTATCCAGATTAGCAATGTAGTCGTGGGGAAATTCCGAATGACCACTTCTGGCAATATTATTCCCCCTTTTTCGTTTGCTTTGTAATCGGTTCAAAACCGCTTCTGGTTCAGCCCAACCGTAATATATTCCTGTATCCGGTTCCCAGATATTGAAGGATTCGCCCTTGTATACCGGCCAATACCCTGGAAGACATTCTTCAGAATTCAGGTCAAAAAGTTTTTTATCGTTGGTTGCATCAAGTTCCCTATCAGGCCTAACCCGCCAATTTACTTTATCATTCAAGTCCAAGCGGGGAGATTTCCGAAGTTGAGCAAAGACACCTATCGATTCTTCATTTGGAAGTAATGGCAATGAGGCACTATCGTTCCAATCAAGAATCTCTTCATTATTAAAAGGATGCGGCGTCTTATTGATTCCGTCAATAAATTGTGCTTTCGAAGCATATGGACCTCGAAATTTAATTGAATTTTGCTTGGGAATTCCGAATTTTATAGACAACAAACAAAATGTATACTGAGGATGAACATCGGAGAAAACCCAGTTTTGGTTGTTTAGAAGGTTGGTAATTTCTATTTGTTCAGAATTTTTGTAAACTTCAAATCTAAACTTTTCCGACCCCATTGCAGATAGTGCACTTCGGGGCAAAACCACTCCAATTCTTCCTCCTTCCTTTGAAGTTAAATTCCAGAATCTCCAACAAAAGGCTTTATATAAATCTGGATCTCCGGTTCCCATTCCAGGGTAGGCTCCACCACAAAGCAATTTCCGCATTTGTAGTGATTGGAACAATTCATCCTTGTATAGGGATACTAGATCAGGTCTTTCCTTTCGTAAACGCTTGATTTCGATATCCTTATTTCCTTTAGGAAGTGATTCAATTCCTGGATAGTACCTTGACCAGAAGGCATCCTCCTCAATTGTTTCCTCCTTCCAGGGTGGATTACCTAGAATAATATCAAAACCGGATCGTCTTCCCAAGAATACTTCCGGAAAGGCTATCGGAAGATGAAGGGGGTAAAACGAAGCCAATTCCGTCCTTGCGATTTGGGCTGTTTTTGAATTGTAGGCATTATCTGACAACTCATTCCAATTTTCAAATTTAAAATCCTTTACCTCCTGACTTTCCGTAATTTCCTGAACAGAAATTAAATCACAGAGTGCTTCGGTATCTCGTAAGGATTCCCGAGCTTCGGTCACCAGTTTTTTAGCGGCAACAATTTCCTCAAGAGAAGTATCATTAATGTTTGCAAGTCGCCTCAATGGTTCTTCGGCTTTGCCCAGCAAAGATTTTGCGTCAACGGTAAAAAACAAGGGAAAGTCTGACGAAACAGATTCAAACTTATTCTTTATTTCTTCAAGAGTACCGACACCAACCAGTGCGTTTCCTTGCACTAAATTGTGGTCCAAAAAAGATAGAGGCAATCCAGGTACAAAGGTATGTATCCAAACAGCGAGACGTGCCAACTGGACAGCCAAACCATTTAAATCAACCCCATATATGCACCTTCTGGCAATCATTCGCCTTAACAATTGACTGTCTTCTAAAGGTGAATTACCTTTACCCCCCCCCTCACCAGGAGCTCATTCATTGCACTCTTTCGAAGATTCTCAAGTTCTCGTTGCACATTTGGAAGTTGTCTATTGGCTAGATATCCTGCCATTCGCTTTTCAATTCTATCTATAGCCCCAATGAGGAAATGTCCTGAACCCATCGCGATATCAGCAACACGAAAATCGAAGAATGCTTCTGATGCATCAAAATCATCCATCTCATCTAGACGATTAAAATGATCAGTTAATGCTGGTTCTAGCGAAACTTCCAGAAGATGTTCTACAGCAAAAGGTTTGGTATAAAAGCTTCCAGTGGATTTACGAGCCCCCGAAAAGTTATGCAAATATACTTCACCTTCCTTGACATCAGGAATTTCACCTTCTCCTGCTGGAACGTAAACAAACTCCTTTTTTCCTTTCTTCTTTTGTTCTTTAATTTCCAGATCGCTGGTTGCTACTGCTATTTCCGACTCCAATAGACCTTCATAGATGGTCCCAAATTCACGTACACCCAATGATCGAAAATCGACTGGCCCCGGTACCCCTTCAGGGGTTTCAATTACTATGAGCTGGCGTAGAACTGCTTCAAAACATTCATTGGGCAAGGATAAGTTCGCCAGTTCGGCGCCAATTTTCGATATTTCGGGATCAGAAGAAAACAGCCCACCATTATAGGCAGGCACTCCCCATTCAGGATTTCCATTGGCAACTGAATGCCAAAGTGCAGAAGTTTCCTCCCAATGTGAATTACCATGGGCAATCTCTACCTCCGTTGCAACGAATTTGGAAAGTTCTTGGGCCTTTTTCTTCAGGGAACGAGTACGATAAGAGTCGTTAGAACGATAGGGAAGAAGGTCTTGATCTTCTGCATACGCAATGAATAGAAGGCGGAAAAGCACTGTAAGACCCATTTCATAAGTGAAACGAATATCTTGAGGATTCTCCCTATCAATACCTCTTGCAGCAACTATTCCTTTTACAAGTGCAGGGACAACCTCATTATAAATTCGTTCCCTTAATCGTTCAGCCAAGTTTCCTGAGAAGCGAAATGATTCTTCCAAAATATTGTATAGACTACCTTCTGGTAGCAGAGCTTCGGCTGAAAAAATCAGCCACAGATACCCTAGGTGCTCATTTGAAAGCAATGAGGGTTGACATTCAAAATAGGTTTCTGTTCTTCCCCTTTGACCAACTCCTGAATTAACAGAAGTAGAATAAAGACGAATTCGGTTACCTTGTACCAGTATAACCCAATCAAGATTTTCGTCGTCTGCTTTGTTTAGGGCATAACTAATTGGTGATAAACTGTTGAATCTTTCTGTACCTGCTTCGGCAGTCTCGCTATCTTGTAGCATGACAGCAAGAGAAACCCTCTTGTCCCCGCTACGCAAAAGGCTGGTGAGATTATCCAAACGCTCTACATTATAACCAAGTGCGTTTAGCATCTCATTTCCCTCCTTGTTTATTACAAATTGGGATTTTTGCCTGGCTACTGACCAGTCAGATCTTTTTGGTACACCATTTTCCAATTCGTGGAGTGCCAATAAACCCTCGTTTGTTAGCCCGGGTAAGGCTGTTTCAAGGGTAGGAAGGGCTTGCGAAAGAAAATTTATTGCTGAATGCCGGTCAGGATAGCTGAGTACTTCACGGCACAGCCTTTCAACTTGGCCTGCATCCAAATCTCGATAAATTGGTGGTGATTTACCAGAAGCTCCAACAATTAAGGCTTTATCCGTGTATAAAACAACCAAAAGTAAGGGAGCTGCACGACCACCTTTTCTTGCATTCCATATATCCAAAAGTTGAGAATTCTTGTAGTTGGAACTGGTCGTTTTCCCTACGGCAACCTCGATTGCATTTGTACCTTGTCCAAGGAACAATGAAATTGGTTGGATACCAAACTTAGGATCCAAATTCCAAGGTCGGGGTAAGCAATCATTGAGAAACTTCACTGGTAGTGGCATTTTTCACTTAGTATAAAAATTCAAAGTTCCTGATCTCGAAAAAGCTATTGAAGGAAACAATAACTAACCTGCCACAAAAATGAAGGGACAATGGAGTATTGGACAAAGATAAAACTCACTTTTTTAATTCAGGGTTCACTTTAATTTTACCTCCGCCCAGTTATCTCCATTGTAATGAGCATAAAGGGCATTCATTATAGCTACATTCAATGAATCAGTTTCCTTCATTAACTTTGAAAGGTAATATTGGGACGTGACCGTTGTATATAGCCAATTATATTTTGATACTGGTTTGATTTTCAGGTCGTGCCTTGAACACTTAACAGGAAAATGACCCAAGATTAGTGATAATTTCCGTAAATCTACATATATTGTAGAGGTTTAAGTTATTAAATGTTTTCCAGATTTTGAGTTCAAATCTATTGCTAATTTGTATTTCTTCGTGACTAAATATCAAAAATGAAACCCGTCATCACATTTTTTCTGGCACCAATCTTCTCGTTGCTGCTACCTTCCGGTGTTTTGGGTCAGGAGGATTCTGCAATAAGTCTGGATATAACCGATTTGACTGTAGAGGAAAATACAGGGCTTACCATTGATGAGTTTCTCTGGCAAAAAAGACTTTTCATCATTTTTTCTGATTCGCCATTTGACCCGAATTATATAGAGCAGCTGGAATTTCTCGAAGAGGGAGTTGAAAATCTGGTGGAAAGAGAAGTCGTTGTCTTACTGGATTACAGTCCCGATGTCAAAAGTGCTATTCGTACCGAATTGCGTCCTAGGGGTTTTGCCATTTTATTGATCGGCAAGGATGGGACGATCTATCTTAGAAAACCAACGACATGGAATGTCAGGGAAATCAGCAATACAATCGACAAATTTCCCATAAGACAACAGGAACTCAGGGCCAAAAACTAAAATATTTTGCCTCTTTTTTCCAATTCATAATTTCAGTTTTCCTGTTTTACCAATCGATGCTATTGAAAGGATGAAAAAGTATATTGAAACCATTAATCATGTCCCATTAAGTTCAATTTTTGCGCTGAATTGTGCAGACCAACAACTGGAAACAAGTTTGCACGGTTTTAGGCAACAGTGATCGAGAAACGTACGCAGAAAAGGATGAAGCAACTCTTAAACTTTGAAATTGAAAGTTTCTTTTGATTTGCTCACGATAAACTCCAGTTCAATCAACCTGTCGCCCTGCATTTGCAAAGTTCATTCCCATGATCAAGAATAATTTGGTATAAGCCTGCAAAGCCAATGTGGCTAACCCTCCCCTTAAAGTGGGCAATAACCTCATCCTTGAAACCTTCCTCTTCTCGGTTCTCATAGACCAAAAGAATTATGTTGGAACATCGGAGGGATTGTTTTGAACCCTTGCCTTAGTCCCCTAGTTGTTGATGCTAGCGTTTTTCATCTTCCAGATGGAAGTTATATGTTTTTTATCTTTTAATGACATGATGATCGGTCTCTTTTGGAGCCGTTGGGTTCAGAAATATGATTTTACCGAAATCACGGAAACGGCTTGAGCCTGAGCAGCCAGATAAGTAAACGACTCTTTATGAATTGTTGTTGGAAATTTGCAGTGAAACCGACAAAAAAAGATTAACGGTTCTCTTTATATTTATTCAATATCATTACTATGAAGTTGGGCTAATAGATTTGTAAACCCTATTTCGATTTACCAATCTTTTTCTCTTCAAACGATGAATTTGTTTTGTGCTAATTAAGGATTTATTTTCTTTGGTTATTTGGTGTAAAATATCTTGGTAACTGTCTTTTAAATTCTCGGTAATTGAGTATCCAAGATACTTTTCATACAACCCCTGAAGTGAGCATTGTATAAGAACCATTTTTGTAGAATTGGATAAACTCTTAACAAAATAATCAATATTATCCTTATTAGGGTCTTCCAGAAGAAGGTGTCTAACAAAAAATTTAGCAATTTCATTGTCCGTTTTAATTAACTTTCTAAATGCAGGGGATAATAAAGAATTATACAGGTTGTTACTTAATACTCTGGCAAATGCTAAATGAACAGCAACCTTAAATTCGCTTTTTGCTCTCTTTGGGTCTATTGCAGCCAATGGGTTGATGTAAAGGATTCCATTAATGAAACACATGGGGTGAGAAGAAATTATGGCACGTTTTGTCGCCAGGCATTTTATGAATAACTCTGATGATTCCATACTCTTTTTTAAGTGTATAAGTTTGTTTTTAGAATCCAAGTTGGTACTGTGTTTAATAAGTTGGAAGTAGGTCTTTATTGTTATGAACCAGCACAATTCTAGCTCTTTAATATCAGAACGTGTTCTAACTCCTCTCTTCCGATTGACTTGGCTTAAGTCAGTAGTTCTTGCTTGATCTATTGTTTCTGAATTGGGGCTTTCATCCATCATATTTTGTAAAGTTTCCGAAATCTGGTCTTCATCTATGTTTGCTCCAAATTTCATCAATTTATCCCACTCCTCATTAAAATTTATATTATGTGAGGAATATGTTTCCAATATTTCCTTCTCCAATTTAATTAGACGCTTTTTTGTGGCTTTTAGAAGTTTGGAACTATCGATACCCTCAAGTTCACCAAAATAAACTAACTCTCTATGATTCCTATAAAATGCATTCTTTTCTGAAATGAATTTATATACATCATTATTCCGGTTCATTTCCTTAGCAACAAAGTAAGAAAAAAGATAATCTGCCCGAAACGTAATTTTACCATCATATGTAATTAGAATGCCTTTTTTTGAAAACTCTTCGAGTAAATCTGAAGGTAATTCCAAAAGAGTATCTTTTTTATACTTCTTAAGGATTTTGTCCCAATCTTGTATAGAAATATTTTCTTTACCCTTCCTAGCAAAATGACCTGCAATGTAAGCAATGAGATTAACCTTTTCAGTAGAATTAAAGGTACCTATTTCAATATCTTCTTTTTCAAAGCGTCCAAGTAGACATTCGATATATCTATCCAGTAGCCTCACTCGATTAATTGGAAGGAATTCAGGAAATTGTTTTAAAGTGTCGAGTAAAACTACAACTGTACTTGGATAAATAGGTTCATCCATTTGTTTAAAACTCTGAACAACATTTTGTAACAGGATTTCTACTTCACCTTCATTACATGTTTTATCTTTTTTGTGTAATCTTATTAAGTCTCGTATTTTTATAACATCTAATTGTTTCAGTTTTATTTGTGTATCTTTAAGTGGGTCTAGATTTAGCTGAAAGTTCTTTACAGAGCCGCTTAAACCACCATCATCCGAACAAAATACTATAGCATTGGCTAACTGCAAATTCTTTTCCAAAAGCAGTTTCAGCTTGTTTAATTTCTCAGTTTCAGGTAAACCAATCTGATCAAAAATGAAAACCACACCACCTTCTTCAATCAATTTTTTCATCTCAGGATACGAAAAGTGTATTGGTGCTGTTTTTATAGCAGCCCTGATAATATTCCCTTTGGTAATTTCTAAAGACTTCAGGTTTATATAAACGGGTACTTTCTGATATTTTTCAAAATTTGTACAAAGTGACTTAAATGTAAGAAATGCAGCTGTTGTTAGACCACTGTCCTGAGGTCCAGTAACAATTTGAAATTGATCCTTCCGTCCCAAAAATTCGGTCAATCCTTTTGGATTTGTTTCGGTACTTTCACCATTTTGATATTCTATTTTAGTAACTAATGGTTCAACAAAGGATTTTGTATCGTCATAATTGCTCTTGGCAATAATGTTTGAATTATACCAATCCTGGAAATTTATTTTTTCGTAAGCGCTTTGAAATTTCTTTAACAGACCTGATTTGGTTCCATTTTTTATCCTGTCCCAATGCTTTTTGTGATTTATGTTAGGATAATCAACACCACCCTCTACTATCTGTTCCCCAACAACAAATTTTTGAAGCGTATCTGAGTAACATCGATAGTTAAATTCAAAGTATTTATTATCAACTCTAATTATCGTATAAGAATTAGAAGAGGAAGAATCTTTCAGAGCAGGTGCCTGTAATAAGCAACATTTATTGTTATTGAAATTACCTGAAATAGAATTACGATTGTGTTTGTGTCCGAATAAAACTAGATCAAAATTCTCAGTTAGTAGTTTCAATACTCGCTGAGTAATGTCCTCAGAAATCCATTCTAATGGGTGATGAAAAGTACAAATCTTTAGTGTTTCATTCTG
>VYFX01000062.1 GCA_009842205.1 Paracoccaceae bacterium
CCTATATCCAGAGGGAGTAAAAAGGTGAATTACCCACCATTTTGGACGAAGAGCCGAAAAAAAATTCAAAGAGATTGGGTTGCTCGCAGGGTAAATTGTTCTATTTCCGGTGCGTTCAACAAGCTGGGTTGTATCGTGAAGCGTGATGTTGAGATATTCAACGAGTTGAATACCCAAAACAAGTTTAGATTTGTTGCAAACAGCAAAAAGACCTTTTCTATCGGAAAGCCCAGCCCACAGAATGGTGATATATCTCCACACTCACGTTTCGTCACTGCGTCAATCAAGGGGAGGGAAATTGATGTAAATACTAACATCTGTGGAAAATCATGCCTGAAATTAACGATTAAACCCGTCTGGAACAAGGAAAGTGCGAACTGCGATTTTTGGGTTTCAAATCACAAGGTCGATGATGAAGAACCCCAAACCCTATGCCTCAACCGCACCAGTCAGGAAATTGTCGGGGATCTGCTGTTCGAGGAACTTGAAGGGGATTAGGGAATGGCCGATAAAGAAAAAAATGTGGACTGGGTGAACAAGCGTGACTCCTGCCGACATGATGCAGTTTTCAAACTTGTTGTTGATCGGGTGAAACAGGATGTTGAGCGAATGAATGCCACCCAAACAGCGAAACGTGAAAATTGCCATTTCAAGGTCGAGGAAATGTCCTGCAAGGAATTTCGGGTATATGGAGGATCAAGAAGTTCTGTCTTTATCGAAAAAGGCGAAAAGACAATCGAGGTTACAAATGGACAAAAAAGATCATTTACCATCAATCACGAATGGAATCTTGACAAGGCCAGGTGTGAATTGAAAGTTGGTGATGAAAAACTGCATCTTTGGCAAATCAGTCAAAGAGCCTTGCACAAACTGTTTTTTGGCTAAATGGCACTTTGGTATATAATTACCCATAAATTATTTCAGGCAAAACCACTTCCCAATTTTCTGACTGGAGTTTGCTTTGAAATTCAGGCTTGGATAATTCCTTGCTCCAGCCCACTATTGCGAAAACACGAGCTGATTTAATTCTCATCCCTTCTCTGGGCTGAAAGGAACCTGCCATCCGCCCAACAATTCGACCATGGGCATCCATGACAATCCATTTGTTATACTTTCCGAGCTGGATTTTGAGGGTATCACCAATCATCAAATCTGTTATCGCTTTATGAATCCTATTGTTTGGGGGGATATTTCCGGCAAAACTTATAGTTACATCCTTGAGTGATGCACGTTCGTACTTGTAATAAAGCTGTTTAGAGCAAGGCGATAGTTCAGTTGGTGAGCGGTATATAATTGAATCAACATGTTGCAATGATTTAAATCGTTTGAATCTTGCAAGTGTAAGTGTTTTTTGTGCCCGAGTCATTGCAACATAATACAAACGAAGGTGTGCATCAGAATCTTCATTTTTATCACGGTTCCAATTGCCATCCAAGATAGCCACATGATCAAACTCAAGTCCCTTTGCCCGATGGGCAGTGAGCAATAGTAGATTTTTTTGACGACGTCGAATTTCCCTACCCCATTCGACCAACCATTCGATAACTTGATCAACAGGATACTCCTCACCTCCAACTTCAAGGGCGTGTTCATCAATTGCTTGGACCAGAAGTTCTTGCCAATAATCAGGAGCCTGAGTTTCCAGCCATATTTTCATTTCTTCGTCTTTGACCAATCTTGATTCCCTCTTCCTAAGCCAATCAACCAAAGATCGTGTTTGCCTTAGCCTCCAAAAGTTAGGAATTTCATCTCGGGCCATTTCAACAGGAATATTTCGAGCTTCACAAAATGACTGTACCGGAGCAAGAGAATCCCATTTCCGGGCAATAACAGCACAACGAGACCAGTCCCAATCGGGATCAAGCTTGGACATTCGAAGGAGTTCTTCCATAACCATCCTAGCTTGGAAAACCGGATTATCCTCCTCCAATTGCAGGATTTGTACCCGTCCCTTGGAAACAACATCCAGATCGGTCCAAACACCTCCAGGCGCATCTTTTATACGTGCTTTGTTCACTCGAATTGGATGATTCGCCTTCATGCGGTCGCGAGCACCTTGAATTATAGTGTTTGATGCATCCACTATATTATGGGTAGATCGATAATTTTCAGTCAGGTACCTGAGCTGGGCATTGTAATCGGTTTCAAATTTTCTTATGAATTCAACGGATGCACCCTGGAAGGAGTAGATGTTCTGATCATCATCCCCGACCGCAAACAAGGTGAGTTTGCTTTCACTGTCTTGAAGTGATCTTCCGGCAAGGGCAGAAATCAATTCATACTGCTCCTTGTCAATATCCTGGTACTCATCGACCAGTATCCAACGGAAACCCCTCAACAACCTTTCCCTTTGATCATCAGCCTCATCATCATCCAACTCCTCTCCGTTAAGCAGGTCAGTTGCAAGACGTAGTGATTCCTTGAATAAATTCCCATTGTCAGTTTCATTCTGATCGGTATAACTGATTCCGGCCAAACGCATCGCAAGGGAGTGACATGTTAGAATAGTTACACCTTGGGCATCCACTCCTATCAATTCCTTAAGTCTTTGGCGAATCTCAATGGATGCATGACGATTGTAAGTCAAGGCGATAATTCCTTTTGGATTTTCCCTTCTTACACGAATGAGATATGCAATACGATGGACCAAAACCCGGGTTTTACCTGAACCAGGGCCTGCAAGTACTAGTACATTGGTATCTTCACGGTCATCTGCAACAATATGCTGTTGAATGGGGTTCTTTAGATTTTCAACGATTGCTTTCCAGGATTCGGGTGTGGTTTGTCGATAAATCTCCTTGTCTCGGCCAGGGAGCCAACAAGATAGGAAACTTTTCTGATCCATCGAAAAATAATCTTTTGACAACCGTAATGCCTCCCTCATTTCCTCCATGCCCTTGGTTGCAAATTCCTTGATGACATGAATTTGTAAAATCTGGCCCTTGTAGTGAAGATCCAAAGTTGTAAAATCGGCCTTGACAAAGCGTCTTCGCTCGCTTTTGTTCATTCGGATTGTCATGGCAGGTCGAAATATTGCCAACCCTTTATTGAGGCGGATTACTTCCATTTCGTGTAACCACAATAGTGAACTGTCCAGCAACTTGTTCAGGTCTTTGACCTGTGACTTTAGAACCAAGTCCGATTTGATTGCTCCCAACAGGTTTCCGATCGTTGTTTCGGCCAACAGATCTTTCCCCCGAGAACCTTTGGGTAGACGATCAATAAGGTGCTTCAATAAAATCCTGGCAGCTTCATGGCGATACTGTGCATTTCTTTCCAACTGTCCCCAACTGCATTCCAGTTTGATGTTTACCATTTCCGAATTCAATTTTCGGGTAGTCAGGCTACGAACAGTTTCATCACCATGGGAAGGAACATCATCGCGTATCCTCCTGATAATTCGCAATAAGCGTTCAGGGAGTGGATTTTGCAGGTTTTGTTTTCGAAGAGATGTTGATGCATGTCTTAAATGGAGTGTTGTGGTGTCACCTCGACCAATATCCGGTGCAGTTTCACGCATTTGAGATATTAATGCTTTTTCGAGTTGCTGGACTTCATCAAGGCGATCTTCCGACCGTCCTTTGATACCAACATGTACAAAAGCAGTAATTACCGTATCGTTGCTGGCAATCCCGAAACTTTCCAAATCGTACAACGCTTTTCGTACTTTCTCAGAATTCAAGCCAGAAACAACCATCAATTCATCAGTGGTAATTCCTTGGGATGAATCCGCCTCAATCAGTACTTCTACAATTTTTCCCAACTGTTTTTTGTAATCATCCCTAATAGGTTGGCGGAAGATGATTTTCCTAGCGTCCCTGATTGTTGTAATCCGGAGTGAAGAGGGAAAAATCCTGACAGCATTCTCCTCCCTTGTTAATAATTCTGCCTCTTCAAGCCAGGACAATGCCGTACGGACACGGCTGTCATCAGTAGCGAAATCCCGATCGAAAGTACCTTCGTTGTCTTCGGTGAGTATTTCTCCCGCAGTAGCAATCAACTCATCGTGGGAATGCTTCCTTCGTTCAAGTTTGCGAAGTGCTTTCAATACTGCTTGTATATCCTTCAAGGTAAGTCGGGAGAAAGCTGATAGGCTGAATTGTCGCTCTACATCCTTGGGTTCATAAAGCAAAACACAATGAGCATCTTCCCTGTCTCGTCCTGCTCTACCAGCTTCTTGAAGGTAGTTTTCTAGTGAACTGGGAATATCAGCATGTATGACAAGCCGGACATCAGGCTTGTCAATACCCATTCCAAAGGCATTGGTCGCAACAATCACCCTCAACTCACCCTGAAGAAATTGATGTTGTACTTCTTTCTTGGCTTCTGGTGACAAACCGGCATGAAAATAATTGGCAGAAAGATTCTTCAACCTCAGATATTCAGCTATAATTTCGGTTTGTTTCCGGGTGGCACAATAGACAATGGCACCACCCTTTTCTGGAAGATATTGTTCCAATACCAGGTAAATATCCTCAAACTTCTTATCGCCATTGGTTGGAATGACTTCAAAACTTAGATTGGTTCGTTCAGATCCACCATTGAATTCAACAAGTTCAATACCAAGCTTTTCAAGAAAGTATTTGGTAATATCTTCAACCACATCCGGCTTGGCAGTGGCAGTCAGACACATTACTGAAGGTGAGGATACACCCTTCGATCTTTCACGAATGAACCTGCCAACATATCGGTAATCAGGTCTGAAATCATGCCCCCAGCGGGACAGGCAATGGGCCTCGTCGATGACCCAAATACCGATTTCCCTTGTTTCAAGAACCCGTCTTATGGATCTGGACCGCAACTGCTCAGGGGAGATCAGGAGGATGCTTATTTCTCCCATTCGGATACGATTCAATGCGTCAGCCCTTTCAGGCATAGACAGCATGCCATTGATGGTTGCACTGGAGCTAATTCCCAATTTCTCCATTCCATCCACCTGGTCTTTCATGAGTGCAACCAAAGGGGATATAACAACTGTCAAAGCTCCGGTCTTGTCATATTGTGATAGTCCCGGCAATTGGTAACAGAGGGACTTGCCGGTGCCTGTTGGAAGAATACCAAGCACGCTTTTCCCTGCCATGGCCGTTTCAACAATAGCTTGTTGCAGTGGCTTGCCCTTACCATCATCCGGTTCAGGTCGGAAATCCTGAAAACCAAACCAGCGTTTCAACTCTTTACGTACGTCATGGTGTTCGCAACACCAAGTACAGGCCACATCTCCACAGGATTGATTTCGAAGTCGATTGACCAGCTCTACCGTTTTGGGAAATTGCATTCGGACCCAGGGTGGCATGACCGAATTGCCACCAGCAACAGACAGCCAAGCTAAAGTGTAGGCCAATTCCCAGCGATATTGATTTGCAGAGGTAAATACTTCATAGCTGTAGGACTTGCATGTTATGTTTACCAACAACCTTTCAATGGCAATTGTAGCTTCTGCTTGAGTAGGCCTTTGGGCTTTTCTAATAAGGCAAAACATCTCGTCAAGGGCATAATCCAATCCTTCCGGTTGAGGAGTACAGAGCCAATGCCAAGCTGTGAGCAAATCTGGTGGTGCTTTTGGAAATTCCCCCAACTGATCATAAAAGACTGTTAGTGCGAGGCGGGAATCCAATTCAGGATCGTTGATTTGTCCCTGCTTGATTGCGCCATCCTTATAGTGTTTGACCAAACTGTGATAGGGATTTCTCGGAAAAGCCAAAGGGCTTAGTCTCAATGTATCAACAACCGGCAGGGTGAGTAATCTCAGATCAGGTTTTGTTGCTTCAAGGTAGGGCCGATCAAACGAAATCAAATTGTGTCCAAGTACAAATGACACTCCCCTGGCAAATTCATCAAGCAATTTGAGATTGTGAGCAATGTCTTTTCCAGAATAGGAAAACCCCTTGTTATTGTCAGAACGTGTAGCACCAATGGCTGATATGACATTTCTCTTGTTCACTTCCAGATCCAAAGAAAGGCAAACTGGATCAGGAGAACTTCCCTCCATAACAAAGCATGGATTTTTGGCAAATGTGACCATGTTCAGATAATTGATAGGCTTTTGATGGTGATACTCAAGTGCAGTTTAGTTTATAAATTGGTCACTAATTTTTTTCACAATTACCTCCTTAAGACTTTTTCCATCTTGTTCTTTCACTAGTAGACAACAATAGATTTTTCCTCATCTTTTTGGAATTGGAAGAAAGTGGAATAAATTTATGCTTGGATACTTGATACGTATCATGTATCATGCTATTTTGAATTGAGTAAATATGATTGTAACCTTTAAGTATAAAGAGTCCGAAAAAATATGGTTGGGAGAATCATCTCGCAAGTACCCCCCCCCAGAG
>VYFX01000054.1 GCA_009842205.1 Paracoccaceae bacterium
CCGTTTCATTCTGGGCGTGAAGCCGGGAGACCACAAATTCCTCTTCGACTGGGTCCAGACCGGCCTCGCCGAGGATGGCGGGGCCAGGACCGTCCGCCTGACCGCCACGGTGCAGGGAGGCACGACCTTCACCGATGACAGGACCGTAACCGTCGAGGTCGGAAAGGCGGCCGACACCGCAACCGAGGGCACCGACTACACAACGGTCGCCGCCCAGACCATCACCATTCCCGCCGGCACCGCCAGTGCCCATGTGGACTTCACCCTGACCCCGACCGACGACAGGCTGGACGAGGCAACCGAGACCGTCACCCTCACCGGCACGGCTGCCGGCACGACCGTTGACGGAACCTCAATCACCATCAACGACGACGACACCAGGGGGGTCACGGTCGTCCCGACCAGCCTCACCCTGCGGGAAACCGATGACCCGGCAACCACCGAAGCGGAGGAGAACAGCGGAACCTACACCGTCAGGCTCGACAGCGAACCGACCGGCAATGTCGTGATCGACCTGGCACCTCCCGAGGGGATAATAGTAACCCCTTCCAGCCTGACCTTCACCCTGGATGGAATTAAGGCATGGTCCTCTCCACAGATGGTAACCGTGACCGTCGACTCTGAGAACATCGACAACACGGGTGATGTATACAAGATCATCATTGACCATACCATCGCGGAGGAAAGTTCGGATTACAAGGAAGTTCCAGTCGACGATGTCGAACTGGATATTAATGATGACAATATGCCCATGGTAAGTTTCGTCCTGGATTCGTCACAAGCGGATGAATCTGCCGGGATGCACCATGTCATGGTTACAGTGGATCCTGTATCGGATGCGGATTTCATGGTTGAATTCGATCTGGACGGTACAGCCACGCCGGAAATGGACCACATGGTAAAACCGGAAGTGATGATTCCCGCCGGCGAACCTTCCGTCCGGATTCCGGTGGAAATCGTGGAGGATGACATTCCGGAGGAGGAGGAGACCGTCACAATGAAAGTGATGGAAAGTCCTGACTACCAGATGGGGCCCATCGACAGGCACATAATAAACATCATTGACAATGATTCACAATCCGCGAAATCCGACCCCGTTGCAGCATGGCAGACAAGGTTCGGACGTACGGTCGCCGAGCATGCGCTGGAAGGGGTCTCCAACCGCATCGAGGCACCACGGCATGGCCAAACCGAAATACAGTTGGCCGGTTACCAGCTTGACCTTAACCCGGCGGGTTCCACATCCGACCCGGAGTCGATCCCGGCCTTGAGTGGCAATGGAAACACGGGCCACCATGCAGGAGGTACCCCCGGTTCCGAAGGTGATCCGGGGGAACAGAATACCATGACCCTGCACGAGGCCCTGCTGAACAGCAGTTTCACGACCATGGGACGCGATGGCTCCACACTGGAGGGCCATGCCTTCTGGGGCAGGATTTCCCAATCGTCCTTTGAAGGCCGCGAGGGCGACCTGTCGTTCGGAGGGGAGGTGACGACGGCCATGCTTGGTGCGGACCGGACCAGGGGAAAATGGCTGGTAGGCCTGGCTGTCCTGCAGAGCACCGGTGAAGGCACGTATTCCTTCGGGGGTGAACCGGGGAAGGCTGTCGAAGCCTCCCTGACCGCCATGGTACCCTATGCCTCCCTGACGACTTCGGAACGATTCAGGATGTGGGGTGCCCTCGGCTACGGGAATGGCTGGATAGCACATGGTTCCGACCCCGACCGGGTCCACAGGGCGGATCTTTCATGGTCGTTGGCTGCAATCGGTGTCCGGAGTGACGTTCTGGCAGCGGTGGAAGCGGGTGACCTGGAAGTTGCGGTGGTTGCGGATGCATTCTGGACTGCCACGAAATCGGAAGGTAGGTATGGACTTTCCGGAGAGACGACCAGGCTTCGGGTCGGCTTGGAGGGCACCAGGGAAATGGCCCTTGGTGACAATGGGTATCTGACACCCGTCCTGGGCATTTCCCTGCGCCATGACGGTGGGGATGCCGAAACGGGATGGGGTGTGGAAGTCAGTGCCGGGATCAACTGGCATGATGCGTCAAGTGGATTGACCGTTGACCTTTCCGGGTGGAAACTGATTGCCCACACCTCCGATGGCTTTTCGGACTGGGGGTATTCCCTTTCGGTGCTTTATGATCCCAATCCCCACTCGAACAGGGGCCTGTCCGCCAGCTACAGCCAGTCCGTCAATGGATCGGAAAATGACATATTGAATGCCCTCCCCCAACCCGGCCAATTCAACGGCGAAGGTGCCATCAGCAGGCAGGCCGAGGTATCCTATGGGTTCCCGGCCTTTGATGGGCAGTATACGGGCAGCCCATACATGGCTGCAAGCGAATCCGGATATACGCGCGACCTTACCCTTGGAGGACGACTGACACGTGAGCATGGCTCCCCGGACCTGGAATTGGGTGTCATGGGAAGGAGAAGTGAGGGGAATGGACCGGTACCTGATTATTCGGTCGGGGTGGACGTGA
Organism: Paracoccaceae bacterium; assembly: GCA_009842205.1. GTDB lineage: Bacteria > Pseudomonadota > Alphaproteobacteria > Rhodobacterales > Rhodobacteraceae > MPNP01. The sequence goes on from VYFX01000054.1 coordinate 2,487, forward strand.
CAACGCGATGGTGAGGGGAATGGTGCACCTTCTCAAACAAGTAAAAGAGCCATTATCCTTCTTGTTAACTACTTTTCCCGGTTGATATACCAGAAAAAAACTTTTTTCCAAAATGGCCCTTGCAGCCGGATAGAATGATCATTTTATGAAAACCGCGACCTCTTATTGAATTGATTTGTCCTCGATGTCCAGTTCAATGGTTTTGGTCAGGATGGATTTGCATAAATGCTTGACTCCCCTTGAAAATTATAATAACGCTATGTACAAATTAAAATTTATGAATGAGAGTGAAAGGAAAAAATACATGAACACACAATCACAAATCCAAAAACAATTAATTGCCAGGGCTGAAGCGGACGAAAAATTCAGAGCACAGCTCTTGGAGAATCCAAAGGCAGCCATCAAGGACGAGACCGGACTATCGGTTCCAGATGGCATCAACATCCGTGTTGTGGAAGACGATGCGTCAGACTATCATCTTGTCCTTCCACCTGCAGGCCGGAACCTGTCTGACCAGGAAATCGGTGGGGTGGCCGGCGGTATTGGTGATATACACACTTGGTGAGCCTTTTGTCGTGACTCCAACGGTCATGGTTCACCGCGCCGGCAGGCCCGGTGCTGGGTGATCCTGTAGGGGTTATTTCGCTTGGCGCATAAACTTACGAAACTAAACCATAAAACACCTTGGAGGGGCGTTCCACCGTTTTTTTGAGGCAGAGGGGGAAGGCTTTCAGTCGTTTGCGAGACCCGCTAGTAAGAGTCTGCATACCGTGCCGCGGTGGGGTGCCCCCACTCTTAAGGCAGGACATGTATTTCTTGAAGGCATCCCCGCAGTCCGCTTCATGCAGGTCCAGAATATGCGTGCTGGAAGGCTGAACCCTCCATAGGCGGGATATGCATAACGGACACATCAGGAAAATCGTGATCGCCGGTGGCGGCACGGCGGGATGGATGGCTGCGGCAATGTTCGCACACCATTTCGGCAAGACTCTCGACATTGCCCTAGTGGAATCCGATGAAATCGGAACTGTCGGCGTGGGCGAAGCAACGATCCCACCGCTGCATCTTTTCCATAAATACATGAACGTGAGGGAACCCGAGTTCCTCCGCGCCGTTCAGGGTACTTTCAAGCTTGGAATTTTCTTCGAGAACTGGCGGAACCTAGGCGAGAACTACTTCGGTTCCTTTGGATGGGCTGGAAGGGAACACTGGGCGGTTGGCTTTCATAATTATTGGCTGAGGGGGCACCTCCTGGGGCTGGCCCGGGGATACGGAGAATACTGTCTGGAAACATCCGCGGCTTTACGCAACAAGTTTGCCATTAGCCTGAACACCAGCTTGAACTACGCTTACCACATCGACGCTGGACTCTACGGACAATTCTTGCGAGGGATTGCCGAGGAGTCCGGTGTCATTCGCCATGAAGGAAGAATTGACCAGGTGGAACAGGATCCGACCAATGGGTTCATCACCGGCCTCCGCCTGCAGTCCGGACAGCGGGTCATGGGTGACCTGTTTATCGATTGCACCGGCTTTCGAGGGCTCCTGATCGACCAGACCCTGAATGTCGGTTTCGATGACTATAGCGACTTCCTGTTTTGTGACAGTGCAATCGCTGTACCCACCACAGCGCTCGGACCCCTGCATCCGTATACTCGCGCGACAGCCCATGAAGCAGGGTGGCAATGGCGCATTCCGTTGCAGCATCGGATTGGAAACGGCATGGTATTCAGTTCCCGGCACTGGTCCGACGACGAGGCCCGGGCACGCCTGCTTGATAATGTCCAAGGTGCCGTGCTCGCTGAGCCCCGGCTGATCCGTTTCAGGGCCGGTCAGAGGCGGCGGTATTGGCACAAGAACTGCGTTGCCCTAGGGCTGGCGTCAGGCTTCCTGGAACCGCTGGAATCAACCAGCATCCACCTCATTCAGCGCGGCATCACCCGCTTGGTCCAGATGTTTCCAGACAAGGGAATTCGCGAACCCGCCATCGTTGAATTCAACGCCAAGATGCAGAGCGAGATTTACAATATCCGGGACTTTCTCATCTTCCACTACCATGTAACCAACCGGTCGGATACGCCTTTCTGGCGACAGGGCCAGACCATGGACATTCCCGACTCTCTGACGCACCGAATCAAGTTGTTTCGACAAACGGGCCGGATTGCCTGGAACCCGGGGGAACTGTTCAGCACGACGTTTTGGGTGCAGCTCATGCTCGGACAGGGCCTGATTCCGGAACAGTATCACCCTGTTGTCAATGCGATGAGCAAGTATGAACTCGGGAAATATCTGGTCGACATCCACCGACAGGTCGAAAAGCATGTCAATCAGCTTCCTGACCACCAGCGGTTCATTGACGATTACTGCAAAGCGCAACCCATCTGATGCCACGACTCCCGACATCAATATGGTTTATTTTTAAATCACTATTGACACGGTGTCAGGATCAATGCAGAGAGAACGGTCTTGACCGATGGGATGCCGACAAGGAGCGGCACCGGATCGAGAACATCTTTTCCAAAATCAAAGAGTTCCGCGCCATCGCAACGCGGTACGACAAGACCGCCTCAAGCTTTGCAGCGGGGATTCACCTAGGCGCCGGCGTTGGCCACAAGATGAATGTCAACGCCTCTAGGAACCATCAGTGGAGAAAGGCATGAACGCAATGACGCAGCTTAGGGACCTGCTCGAGGCACTGCGGCCACAGATTCCCGATTCCTTGCTTGATGGACGGGGTCGGGACCAACTGTTGCTGCGGGTCGGAGATTTTCCCGCAGTCGTCGCGGCGAACCTGTGCATTTTTGAAATGAGACTCGACGACCCGGAACCGGCTGCTGACTTCTCGGTCACCGTGACCTCCTCACGAGTTCCGCATCACTACCTGACGAGCTCCGACGGGGCAGCGGCGACATCTCTGAAAGCCGGGCTCGACGCTTATCTGGCCAGCAAGCCGGAATCGTACAGATGGCTGATGCTCGAATACGATCTCATTGACATCCCCGAGGAGCGGAAAGCGGCTCCTGCTATCAATTTTCGATCGGATGCATCGCTAACCCCGGGCGGGGCGACATTCGAACCGGCTCGACTTGCCGACACGCTCAGTCGTGTCTTTGGCCGAAGTGAAGCGGGACATGAACACCGAGCGTTGTCCCGCGCATTTGCTGTGCTGCCCCCCGGCGCAGTCGTCGCATTCGCCGCCGCCTTTCCCGAACGCACGTCTCAATCCGTCAGGCTGGTTGTCGCGGAGGTTTCGGCAGCTCAGTTGGGAGCATTTCTCGATCGACTCGGGTGGCCGGGTTCGATCGCCACAGTTCGGAATTTCCTGTCGGGACTCCACGATGTCTCCAACCGCTTCATGATGGCGTTCGATGTTACCCCTGAAGGCATCCTACCGCGACTGGGTTTCGAAATCTACCCAACTGCCGTCGGCGACCGAGATTTTCGAGGCTTGCTCTCAGCCTGGCACACGACAAGGAGCTATCATTGGCTCAGCCTGATAAATCGGCTGGTCGAAATGGGATTGTGCTTGCAGGCGAAGGCCGACGGGCTTCTGTCCTGGCCGAAGCAA
>VYFX01000044.1 GCA_009842205.1 Paracoccaceae bacterium
TTTGCCGACCTTCCGCCGCTTCTTCCCCTTCTCCTGTTAGGCATGGAAACCTCCCTGACATGCTCCCAATAAATAATGTTTTCTGAAAATTCAGATTTATTTCCTTGCAAAGAAAAACACCAAATTCAATAAAATTTCAATTGGTTTCCCTACGGATGGATACGGCAAGTTGCAAAGAGCAGAAGGACAACAAGGAAAAGCAACAGTTTTGGTTTGAACCGATTTTCCCTTGAAAGAAGGGCGGGGTTTGTGGTCTGGCTTTGTTTAGTTCCAATTTGAAAAAAATTGTCAGGCAGGTACAATTGGTGAGAAAATTCGAATGATGGAAAAAAATTGACGCACGTTACCAAAATATTGCGAGAAAAGCGATTCAAAAAAATTTGAACAGCAACACAGAGCACAATGATTAATATGGGCACTTTTGGCGACTTTCCCTTCAATGGAGTACAATGTGAGTACCTGTGATTTTGACATCAGGCATGATTTGATTGATGTGATTCATATCGAATCAATATTGGAACGGGCCAAAGGGGAAGTTGTACTTGAAACCAAATCAAGAAATGGTCAATCCGCAATAAGGAGATTACGTCAGTCAGGTTCATTAAAATGCCTTTTTCCACGTTGCAATGGTGATTCACTGGAAGCTGTCCTACTGAATTGTGCTGGTGGAGTCACGGGGGGTGATCATTTTTCACTTTCGGTACAAGCAGAGCCAGGGACAACATTGACTCTTACTACCCAGGCTGCTGAGCGTATCTATCGTGCCCTGCCGGGAGAGCGGGGACAAATTCATACCCATCTGAAAGTAGGAAAGGGAGCAAGAATAAACTGGCTGCCACAAGAGACCATTCTCTTTGATGGTTGTTCCCTGAATCGGTCCTTGAGAATTGATTTGTCGGAAGATGCCAGATTGTTGATGGCAGAACCCTTGATATTCGGACGATTCGAAATGGGAGAGGTCCTGAATTGCGCCTCGATCCTGGATTTTATTGAAATAAGGCGAAATGGAAGCCCGATTTTCCTGGAACGAATTGGATTGCAATCGGATGTGCAAGCAAAGTTGAATCGTCTTGGTATTGCTGATGGTGCCCACACAATGGCTTCTCTGGTTTATGTGGCAGATGATGCGGATGTCAAAAGGGACCTCCTCCATCAAATGTTACCACGGCATGCAGGAGTCAGTCTGATCCAGGATGATGTACTGACCATGCGCCTACTTGCAAAAGACAGTGATGAATTGCGCTCCAATCTGGTACCGATGATAAAACATCTGAACAAGGATGTTATACCCAAATGCTGGATTATTTGAGATGAAACTGACACCACGTGAAAGAGAAAAGCTCCTGATAGCCATGGCAGCTGAAGTTGCTAGGAAAAGGTTGAAACGTGGAGTGAAGTTGAATCATCCTGAGGCTGTTGCCCTGATCACTGATGCGGTGGTTGAAGGAGCACGTGATGGATGTTCGGTCGCTGACCTTATGGAAACTGGCGCAAATGTTATAACCAGGGATCAGTGCATGAATGGTGTGGCCGAGATAATCCATGATGTGCAAGTAGAAGCAACTTTTCCTGATGGAACAAAGCTTGTAACAGTTCACAATCCCATTCGTTGAGGAGTTGCCTTGCCTGATATTCTACGACATTTTTTCGATATATTTTCCGAACCCACAAAGACAAGAACATGATTCCTGGCGAGATATTTGTTGGTCCTGATGAAATTACTCTCAATGAGAGTGTGAAAGAAATCAGGCTAATGGTGGCCAATACAGGTGACCGGCCTGTACAGGTTGGTTCGCATTATCATTTCGGTGAGGTGAACCCGGCCTTGGAATTTGATCGTGATTTAGCACGGGGCATGCGACTTGATATCGCAGCAGGTACGGCAGTACGTTTTGAGCCAGGTCAGCGTCGAGAAGTGCAACTCATTCCTCTGGGTGGCAAGCGAAGGGTGTTTGGATTTAACCAAAAGATAATGGGAAATCTCTAATGCCGACAAAAATCTCACGCTATGACTATGCAGCCATGTTCGGCCCTACAACCGGGGACAGGGTAAGGCTCGCCGACACCGATTTGATAATTGAAGTTGAAAGAGATCACACGATTTATGGTGAAGAAGTTAAATTTGGTGGTGGCAAGGTGATACGTGATGGGATGGGACAATCCCAGAGTACCAGTGCTGAAGGGGCAATGGATACGGTCATCACAAATGCATTGATCGTTGATTATACCGGAATTTACAAGGCAGATGTGGGGATAAGGGATGGCCGAATAGCCAAAATCGGCAAGGCTGGAAATCCAGATACACAATCAGGCGTAGATATAATTATCGGGCCTGGCACCGAAGCAATTGCGGGTGAAGGCAAGATACTGACAGCTGGTGGCTTTGATAGTCACATTCATTTTATTTGTCCACAACAAATCGAGGATGCTTTACATTCAGGATTGACCACCATGCTTGGAGGAGGTACTGGTCCAGCCCAAGGCACTCTTGCTACCACCTGTACACCAGGTTCCTGGCACATCGGTCGAATGCTTCAGGCGGCAGATGCCTTCCCCATGAATCTCGCTTTTGCCGGCAAAGGAAATGCCTCTCTGCCTGCAGCCTTGGAAGAGCAGGTCAACGGAGGTGCCTGTGCATTGAAACTGCATGAGGATTGGGGTACAACCCCCGGTGCCATAGACTGTTGTCTGAACGTCGCCGATGCGATGGACGTGCAGGTCATGATTCATACCGATACACTCAATGAAAGTGGTTTTGTTGAAAACACCGTAAACGCCATGAAGGGTCGAACAATCCATGCTTTTCACACCGAAGGTGCAGGAGGTGGGCATGCACCAGATATAATCAAGATTTGTGGCGAGGATCACGTTCTTCCTTCATCGACAAATCCGACAAGACCATTCACTGTCAACACCCTGGACGAACATCTGGACATGCTTCTGGTTTGCCATCATCTCGATAAAACCATACCGGAAGACGTGGCCTTCGCCGAAAGTCGCATTAGACGCGAGACTATTGCTGCCGAAGACATACTGCACGATATGGGTGCCTTTTCGATTATCGCTTCAGATAGTCAAGCCATGGGACGAGTAGGAGAGGTGATTATTCGTACATGGCAAACAGCTGATAAAATGAAGAAGCAAAGGGGACGTTTACCTGAAGAAAAAGGGGATAACGACAATTTTCGTGCACGTCGCTATATCGCGAAATATACAATAAATCCTGCCATTGCACACGGAATCGCACATGAAATTGGATCAGTTGCAGAGGGTAAGCGTGCTGATCTTGTTCTTTGGGATCCGGCATTCTTTGGTGTTAAACCCGATTTGGTCCTCATCGGTGGAACAATCGCCATGGCTCAAATGGGTGATCCCAACGCTTCAATCCCAACACCGCAGCCTGTTTATTCACGTCCGATGTTTGGTGCCTATGGCAAAAGTGTAGAGTCATCGGCGGTGACATTTGTCAGCGCGATAGCACAAAGCATGGAAATCGGATCCCGATTCGGATTATCCAAAAAAACCATAGCCGTCAAAAACACACGTGGAATTGGTAAAAAGGACTTGCCACTGAACAATTCAACTCCTGAGATGGAAGTGGACCCGGAAACCTATGAGGTAAGGGCAAATGGTGAGCTCTTGACCTGCGAGCCTGCAGAGACGTTACCTTTGGCGCAAAGATATTTTCTGTTTTGAGAATAAAAATGTCTCTTGTTGTCAGTCGGAACATTAAACACGCAAAAAAGACCGATGATATTATCGTTATGGATTATGAGGAACGATTTCTTCGCCGAAAAATCCTCACCTCCGAAAATGGCATAAGGTTTCAGGTGGATTTGGCCAAAACGACTTCATTGAATCAACATGATGCTTTTGTTTTGGAAGATGGTCGCTTGGTTGGTGTTGTCCCGGCCGATGAAGATTTGTTGGAAGTCAAGGGAGATTTGGTCCGTCTTGCCTGGCACATAGGCAACCGACACGCGCCTTGTCAAATTGAGTCTGGGCGGTTGTTGATCCAATACAACCATGTTATAAAGGCCATGCTCCTCAAACTCGGTGCCATTGTCACATGTGTAAATGAACCGTTTACACCTGAAGGTGGTGCCTATGGAAACACCCGAACACATGCTCACTGATATTCAGTTCCTTACCCTGACCCAATGGCTTTCACCGGCCTTCCCCGTGGGATCATTTGCATACAGTCATGGTTTGGAAAGTGCTGTCGGACAAGGATGGGTCAAGGATGGACCAGATCTGGAATGTTGGTTGGAAGATGTATTGCTCCATGGTACTGGCAGGGCTGATTCTCTTCTACTGGCAGCTTCATATTTGGCCAAGACCTCTCAAAGACTTATCGAAATAAACCAGACAGCCCGTGCATTTACAGTTACTGCCGAAAGAAGGTTCGAGTCAGAGGCTTTGGGCCGGGCCTTTGGCAAGGTCTTGTCTGTCTGGGATATTAGAGCGGATGAGTTGACTTATCCTGTCGCACTTGGTACTGCTGCAGTACAGGCAAGGTTGCCTCTCAAAGCCACGCAACAACTTTATCTTCAGGCCTTCATGTCCAATCTTGTTGCTGCCGGTCAGCGACTGCTGGCTGTGGGGCAGTTGGAGGGACAGGCAATTCTCAGGCGGTTGACACTGAAATGCCCTGAGGTTGCAGATGAAACACGCGATGGTGATTTGTCCAAGCTTGCCTCGGTTGCCTTCTTGACTGAAATAGCTTCAATGCAACATGAAACCCAGCACACAAGGATATTTCGAACATGAGAAGCCCCCATGGCCCACTACGTGTCGGGATTGGAGGACCCGTTGGTGCAGGTAAAACCACACTTGTCGCTGCCTTGTGCAAAGTTTTCAGTAAAGATATTTCCATGGCTGTCGTAACCAATGACATTTACACGAGAGAGGATGCCGATGCCCTCTTGCGTTTACAAGCTCTCTCCTCAAATCGCATTAAGGGCGTTGAGACTGGAGGTTGTCCACACACTGCAATTCGTGAAGACGCCTCAATAAATATTGCTGCAATCGAAGAGCTTTGCGAAGTGCATCCCGATCTTGAACTGGTATTGATCGAATCTGGTGGTGACAATCTTTCTGCAACATTTTCCCCCGAACTTGCCGACATGACGATATATGTCATTGATGTTGCTGCTGGTGAGGAAATACCGCGCAAGGGAGGTCCAGCCATAACCCGTTCTGATATTCTGATCATAAACAAGACCGATTTGGCACCCCATGTAGGAGTTGATCTTGATGTTATGAAGCGAGATACCGAGAAGATGCGAGCTCAAAGACCCTACGTTTTTGGCCAATTGAAATTCGGCAAAGGCATCAAGGAAATCATAAATCACATGGAGAACATTGGGGGCATTCGCTAGAATCTAATTTTTTCCGTGAGAATTATTGAACCCCTATTTGAAAGAAGATCATTCCTGGAGTGAACATGCATTGATCAAAACTGCAGGGGGATAATGCACATTCTAGCCCTTCATCTTTTCAATTGCAGTGCAAATATTGCTTCTATTAAGCATGGGACCAGCTGGAGTTTTCAATTTAAACCATTCCAAAGTCCACCGATGTCCCGGATAATTAAATTTGCATGTTGTGCAAGATCTTCGGATTTAGCAACACCAGACAAGACTGCCACGGTAAACATGCCGGCTCTTTTTCCAGCTACAAGATCGCTTTTGCTATCTCCGACCATGACGGTTTCCGCAGGTTGAATCCGTGTTTGTTGACAAAAGGCCAACAGCATGTCCGGATCCGGTTTGGATCCATAACCGCTGTTGAAGCCGACAAGAAA
>VYFX01000022.1 GCA_009842205.1 Paracoccaceae bacterium
CTGTTTGAAGGACGTATATATAGCTAAAGGAAAAAATTGGCGGGAATCACTGCAAAGTTGGCAGACTATGGTTTCACCTGCGCCGGGGAAGGCAAAGCGCCTCCTTTGAATATAATCAGGAATGGCTCAAGCACTCTGAAAAGTTTGCACTTGATCCCGCCCTGCAATTGACCGAGGGTGCATTTCATACAACACCAGTTCAGATATTATTTGGTTCTATAGGGGATTCGGCACCAGATCGCTGGGGTCGTGTACTGATGCGACGTGCTGAAAGTGTGCGTGCTAAAACTGCCGGAGAACCCACACGAACCCTCTCAGAATTGGATTACCTATTGGGTGTTAATGACGAAGCCAGACAAGGTGCATTACGCTTTTCGCTGGATGATGATGGGCCGTTTTTAGCATCAAAAGATAGAGAAAGCATACCACCCCTAATCGACCTTCCCCGATTACTTACAGCAACTGAGCGCTATCTCGATGATAATGAAACAAACGAAGATTTGAAAATATTATTGGCACCTGGATCATCTCTTGGTGGAGCACGACCAAAGGCCTCAGTCAGAGATAAAGACGGACATCTCGCAATCGCTAAATTTCCAAAAAATGATGATGGATTAAATGTGGTTGTCTGGGAAGCTGTTGCATTATCCCTCGCAGAAAAAGCAGGTATAAATACAGCAAAATGGCGTTTGGAAAAAATTATGGACAGACCGGTACTACTTTTGCGTCGATTTGATCGCCAAACTGACAACAGAGTTCCTTTTTTGTCTGCAATGAGCATGCTCGGTGCAAAGGATTATGATACCCGTAGCTATCTTGAAATCGCTTATGCGATTACGCTGAATGGTGCAAGCCCCAATCATGATTTAGAAGAATTATGGAGGCGTATAATTTTCAATGTTTTGATCTCAAATACGGATGATCATTTAAGAAATCATGGATTTTTGTATGAACGTCACAGAGGATGGCGTTTATCTCCTGCCTATGATGTAAATCCCACACCAGTTGAGATTAAAGCACGTCTATTATCCACCTCAATTGATTTTGATGATCCAACGGCTTCTATTGATTTGGCACATTCGGTTCGTGATGATTTCCGGATCAAGAAAACAAGGGCATCTGAAATCATAAAAGAAGTTGCGCTAGCAGTCAAAGAGTGGAGATCAGTCGCTACTCGGTTTGGGTTAAAAAAGAAAGAGATTGATCGTATGACTTCTGCTTTTGAACATGAAGATTTGAGAAAAGGGCTGGAAGAATAATCATTTTGTAGGTATTGCCACCCACAAAATCTAAATCATCATATGTGTAAATTATTAGGTAATGCTATTGCAGATATCAAAAATAAATAGTGTTTCACTGCAAAATTATGACCTAAAGAAGTTGGGCCCCAATCTTATATGGATAGGGTAATGTAAATTTCTGAAACTGATGAATTGTTTCCTTGATGAAACAATCGTTGGTTTTGAAGGGGAATCAATCAGGCAGCAAGTAGTTTTACCTTGCGTGACAGCCTGGAAACCTTACGGCTGGCTGTATTTTTATGCATAATCCCTTTTGAGACACTACGCATTATTTCACTCTGGGCCTGGCGCAGAGCTGACCTGGCTTCCTCATAGTTACCTCCGGCAACTGCCTCTTCAACCTTTCTGATAAAGGTTCTTACCCGCATGATCCGGGAGTGGTTTACCTTGAAGCGGACCACAGATTGTCGTGCCCTTTTTTTTGCTTGGCGAGAGTTGGCCATGAGTTTTATACCTTTTTCTGTTCGCTGATGGGGTATTGATTTGTAGAAGGAAATTCAAATTTCAAGTGTTCAGGTAAAGTCAAATGCGAATTACTGATGAAGAGGATTTGGGTAAATCGCTGAACCTGATAATCAGAATGGGTTTTCACTTATCCAAGTATTTCGATTCAGGGTCTTTTTTTGTCCAGAACAAGCAACAATGAGGGTAAAAGCAGAAAATCTGCCATGAAGGCAAACCAGATCGTCAACGTGACAAGCATCCCTAGGACCCAACTCACTTCAAAACCGGATAATGCGAAGGTCAGAAATCCCAATGACAAGATCATGGACGTAGTCCACAAGGCGTGTCCAATGCTCCTGAAGGTTTTCCTTATGGCTTCCTCAGGGCTGTCGTTGTTACGCCGTGCCTTGAGATAACTTGTCAGGAAATGAATTGTATCATCAACAATAATTCCAAAGGCAAATGCCGTCATTACCGAACCGGCAAGCCCAACCCTGCCGACCAGATATCCCCAAAGTCCCAGACTCAGTATCGCCGGTATGAAATTTGGAATAAGGCTTATCAGACCAATTCGAAGGCTTCTAAACACAATGATTAAAATCAGGGAAATGAGAGCCATGGCAATTATTGTTCCACTGAGCATACTCTTGATATTGCGCTGTGACAAATGGGCAAAAACGATACTTACACCTGATGCTTCAGTAACCATTTCAGGTGCATTTGCACTCAACCAGGATTGGGCACGAGCGTCCAGAACCTGCTGCTGGCTTGCTGTGAGTGTACTGAGAGAGACCGTCAAACGGGTTGAGGTTTTACCGATATCAATCCTGTTGTTCAGATCCCTTCCAAAAGGTAGGGACAATTCATAAAGCAAGAGGTACTGAGCAGCCAGTTCCGAAGAATCGGGAAGTTTGAAAAAGGAAGGGTTATCGCCATTCATGTTTTTGTTGAGACGCTTCATTATGTCCGTAAAGGATTGTACGTGTAGAACCTCTGGCTGTTCCCTGAACCATTCGGCAAATTGCTCCACTTTCTGCAGATAATCTGGGTCTGTAATGCCATTTTCCGATCCGGAATCAAGTGAATATTCCAATGTCAGGATCCCTGTCAGATTGTCTGCCACAAAATCGGTATCCACGCGGAATTGATAACGTTTATCAAAATATTTCAACCAGTTATCCGTTAGTTCTAGTTGGGATATCCCGCTGGCCAAGAATATGGTTATCAGGGATGTAGCCACCAGCAAAATTTTCTTTCGTACGATCACGAATGAACTGAACCGATCAAAATATTTGGATGAAAGGCTAATTCTTTTGCTGGATTTCAGCGGCATGACGGCAAGTAATGCCGGCAACAAGGTCAGGGAAAACAGGAAAGTCCAAAATACACCAAAAGCCACAAGATTGCCGAGAACTCGAAATGGGGGTGAATCGGAAGCATTCAGACTGAGAAACCCGATTATGGTTGTCAAAGAGGTAAGGAATATCGGCCAAATATTATGTTGCATGGCTTCCACAACCGCTGCCCGGCGATCAAGACCACGACTTAACCCAGCAAGTGTGGATTCCACTATATGTACAGCATGTGCCACCGCTACGGTCATAACAATAATCGGTACACCAGCATTAGCAGGATTGAACACGACACCCAGCCATCCGGCAAAACCCATGACCATGTTCACGGAAAAAATCACAACAGCCATTAATGCAGCCATTCCCAATAATGATCGCAATAAAAGGGTGGCAATGACAGCTATGACCAGAAGAACAATCGGTATCAGGGTTTCCAGATCATCATTTGTGGCATCGGAGAACGCCCTGTTGAGTGGAATCTCTCCGGTCAGGTAATAGTTGATATCAGGATTCTCTGCGCGGGCCTGCTCAAGCATTCCGCTCAAATAATCGGTTATTTCAAATACAGCTTCATCCGAATGGCCTTCCGGGAGTGCGTAATTGATTACCAATCCGGCAACCCTTCCATCCATAGAAGCAAGCCGGCCCGCAACATCATTGTCACTCATGGCAATTTCATTGATTCTCATCACCTCTTCATCTGACAGAGAAGGAGCATCAATTACCAGTTCCTCAACAATAAGGTCGTCTTCCTCTGCCCAACTGTGAAGGTAATTGGTAAGCGAATCCACACGGGTGGAATATGGTACTTGCCAAGCTGAATCTGTCAGTGACTCTATTGCCGCCAATACATCTCTTTGGAAGACCGATTGACCCTTGGGTTCGATAGCGATTATGCTTTTTTCAGATTTACCATAGATATTTTCTAGCGCATCCAACAAAACCACCTGCGGATTATCGTCATCAAACAGGCTGCGGTAATCATTCGTAACTCCGAAAAACCCGATCCCGACAGATGTTCCAAGCATCACAATCAAAGTGCTTGCTATGACTATCCATCGAAAGCGAATAAGGAATTCGGGAAATGCGTGAATTTTCATGTCAATCTGAAACGCTACAATATTTCATTCAAAAAACCCATCAGGCCTGTCTCATTATCACTTCTGCCGGATTTTGGCTGGTGGTAAACAATAACATCACCAAGGTGATGAACTTTCGGAAATGTAGTGATCTGGCAAATTGAAGGGTATCCCTCTATCGTCATACATTGATACTTCCAAAGCCGTCATCATATTCTTGGTATTGTGGTTACCGGAACTGAATAACCCAACTAAATCTTGTATCTTGTTCACCAACTTGAACCTCAAAATAACCCCGAATGTGCTTGATGGTTCGTACTTCAAGTTATCTGCAAGTTCATTCCCTATCATGGCACGGGATAATTTTGATATGTAATTGGCCAATTCCTTTCGTTCCTTACGCTGGGTAATGCCAGCAAACAATGGAGCTGAATTGATGAGTGCCGAAGCCAGAATTATTGATTCCATTGATGGAGGGGGTTCGCATATACGTGCAATCCGGTTCAATTCCACTGCATCTAGCTCATTGGTGTAAAGTATCGATTCCGGGATACCCATCAAATATCCCGAATATCTCCACACTTGCATGAAACTGGCTTTCTCCTCTTCAGTCATTGAGGCACCTAGTTTTTCAAGGAAATGGAGAGTTCTTGCAGAAAATGAGGCAATGGCAAAACCCAAATTGGCACTGCTCAGGGGCATGCCCAATACTTCATGATCCCATTCAGGGGATTGTGACAACAACCATCTGATCTTGGCATGAACCAATCGTATTCGGATTGATAAAACCCAGCCATCATTATGCCTATCCATTCCATTGGACATGAAAATTTCAAGCATGTGACGGTTATTCTGTTTCAACCTCCTGATACCCTTGTCAACCAACCGACCAGTAAGAAAAAAGGATTTGGCGATATTTGTTGCAAATCCCTCAACCAACGTACCGCCAACCATACTTGCCAGCACAAGACGGGTATTATTATGAAACATCTTTGCGCCGGGTTTATAACTGTCGATATCAACCCAATCGGGAGGTGCTTCATTGGCTTCAAAAAAATCCCTGATGGTTTTGGGCGCACTCTTGAATTCTTCCAGATTTGTTTCTCCAACCATGCCCAATCGAATATATCGTTGGAATTGTTTTGGTTCCAGAGATATGGTATCCCTTATCAGGTTATCAGCCAAAGGGTCACCAATAGTGGTATGGGCTACATAATTTTTGGCAATCGCTGGATTTTCCTTCAGAGCCTTATCATACCCCTCAATATAGGATGTAGGTATATTCATCGTCATAAGGTTAATATTTCCTCAGTGATTCCCGCCAATTTTTTCCTTTAGCTATATATACGTCCTTCAAACAGAT
>VYFX01000016.1 GCA_009842205.1 Paracoccaceae bacterium
GCATATTTCCAGAGGATTGGCCATCGTCTGTGCTAATGTGGCTTTCTTCGCCGGGCTGGCTATTATTCCTATTGGTACGGCCGTATCAATCTTTTTTGTTGCTCCATTGTTGATAACAATCTTTTCTGCGGTTTTCCTGAAAGAGCATGTCAATTTAGTCAGGTGGGTCCTCCTGATAATCGGATTGGGAGGCGTCTTTTTGATTGTTAAGCCGGGGACCACCCAGTTCCAGTGGGCCTACCTGTTACCTATACTAGCTGCCATTTGCTATGCCATAACCAATACCTTAACGAGAAGTGTTGGCCTTACGGAAAGTGCCAGTGCTCTTTCCTTTTATATTCAGATTATGTTTCTGGTGGTAAGTGGGACCATGAGTCTGGTCCTTTGGGATGGCAGCTATAATATCTCTACTAATCAATCAATCGACTTCCTAACCAGAGGGTGGAAAACACCAACGGGAATAGCTCTGGTCTTTTTCCCACTTATCGGGATTTGCACTGCTCTGGCCGGTTTTTTGGTTTCCCAGGCCTACCGCTATGGTGAGGCAGGGTTGGTAACTCCCTTTGAATATACGGCATTGGTATTGTCAATTTTTTGGGGTTACCTGATTTGGGGGGAAATTCCAGGTATCGTCTCAGCCCTTGGCATGTTATTGATTCTTGGTTCCGGAGTATATGTTTTGTTTTTGGAGGCCAAGCTTGACATCAGGATTGGCATACTAAGAAAACTGAAAACAATCTGGCAAAGGTTTTCTCTATAGGAGTTTCCCCCTGACAAGGTAGTTTTCCGAAAGATGGGCCAATTAACCTTGGAATCGGTCCACCCTCAAAGCCGATTACGGGATTCATCACTGAAGACGGCCCGGGCCTGGACGATCAGGGAGACGGCGATGTCGCTGTGGCGGTATATCCGCCGTGGCTGGGCATTGAAAGGATGGAAGCGCTGGTTGAGTTGGGCCATGTGGTGTCGTCTTGAGCCGATGAAGGAAGCCGCCAAGATGGTCAGGAAACATCTTTGGGGAATCATCAATGCGGTGGTCCTGAAGGTTAGCAACGGTCCGGCCGAGAGTCTCAACAGCCGGATCAGAATGATCAAGGTGAAGAACAGGGGATATCGCAACAAGCAGAGGTTCATTACCAATATCAACTTCCATTTGGGTGATCTGAACCTATATCCTCAAGGAGTTGACAGGTGACTTTACCCACTGTATTTGGGGAAGAGCCAAAATAGTAATATATTATAGACAAGATTTTCGGACGAATTAGATGGAAGACACTTATAAACTTTTATTTGTTGATGATGAACCAGACCTAGTACCTCTGGTTCTGCAAAGATTTCGAAGAGAAATTCGCAAGAAGAACTATCAATTCGTTTTTGCTGAAAATGGTGTCGAAGCCTTGAATTTAATCTCGGAAGACCCGGAAATTGACATGGTTGTTTCCGATATCAATATGCCTCAAATGGATGGGTTGACCCTGCTCAGGAAAATTCCCGAAGTAAATCCGGATTTGTGGGCTATCATCGTATCTGCCTATGGTGATATGAAGAATATAAGAATGGCCATGAATGAAGGTGCTTTTGATTTTGTAGTCAAACCCATTGATTTCGAGGATCTGAAGGTAACTATCACGAGAACAATCAATCACATCAAGCTATGGCGGGAGGCACAAGCCTCAAAGAAAAAACTGATTGCACTTGATCAGGAGTTGCAAATCGCCAATAAGATGCAGCAATCAATTCTACCTTCTGTCCTTCCAGAAGGATCAAACTTCAAGATTTTTGGAACCATGAAACCCGCCAGAAATGTTGGTGGAGATTTTTTTGATACGGTAAAGTTACCCGATGACAAAATAGCTATTTCCATTGCAGATGTGTCTGATAAAGGCGTACCAGCCGCCTTGTTCATGATGTCCAGTCGAACATTGCTCAAGGGCTCTGCAATTTCCAAAAGCGATCCTACCACTGTTCTCGAAGATGTAAATGAACTACTCATTGAAGATAATGATGCTGGCATGTTTGTAACACTCATATATGGAGTGTTCAATATCAAAACAGGTTCCTTTATTTTTGCCAATGGAGGCCACAATCCACCTATTCTTGTAAACGAAAACTGTAATGCAAGATACCTTGGCATGCCAGGTGGAATTGCTCTGGGCATGTTTCCAGGATTCAGTTTTGAAGACAAGGAGATTATCCTGGAGAAAGGTGATCAAATTATATTCTATACCGATGGTATAACCGAAGCAATGAATGTTGACGGTGAACTGTATGGTGAAGACAGATTAATCGAATTTGTCCAGGAAACCATCAAGGCGGGTGATAAGGATTTGGTTACAACATTGGTTGATTCTGTTCATGAATTTTCCAAGGGTATACCGCAGTCTGATGATATTACCTGTTTGGTCATTAGATACGATGGACCAACGAAATACCAAGGGTCACTTTCTTGAGCAATGAATTGAACATGAATATTAACAACCCTGATGAAGGGTTGGTAAAGCTTGAGCACGTTGTCGAGGATTTTTCAGACAGCCATGGTTGGCCTGTTGCACTGAACTTCAAAATCAAATTGATTTTGGAGGAAATAGTATTGAATGCCCTTAATTACGGCCATCCCGGAAAAGAAACGAACGTTAGTCTCAAATTGATTGACAATGGGCAGGATATTTCCATGGAAATAATTGATGATGGCAGACCATTTGACCCTTTGAAAGAAGCACCTGTCCCCAATACTGAAGCATTGCTGGAAGACCGCCCCATTGGCGGATTGGGTGTGCATCTGGTCAAAACTATGGTATCAGAAATTTCCTACGAAAGGACTAACGATAAAAACATCATTAGAATTTCTGTCGATAAATCTGAGTGATTTAGAAGATTGGGACTGAAAAGACCTACTTATCCACTTTTCTTGTAATTTAATCAACCCATGCTGGAAATGGCACTTGCCCTGTCAGAGTGGATTGAAATGACCTTGTTGAATCCACTAATTTCAAAAACTTCCATGATCTGGTCTGACAAGGAACAAAGTACAAGCTTCTGGCCTTTCGAATTGAGAGTTTTTGCCAGCAATAGTATAGCCCTCAAACCAGCACTACTGATATAGACCAAATCCTCCAAATCAATAATCAAGTTTTGTATATCATCATTCAACTGTGATTTTAAGTTTTCTTCAAAATCCCTGGAGTTGGTACCATCCAATCTGCCCAGTGGTTTTGAAATCAGGATATTACCCTCTTTGGTGGCATTTATGTCCATAAACTTTGACCCTTTATTACTTATACCTACACTTATATAGGAAGCCTTTTAAATTTACAAAGAAAATAAAACGAATTTGCTTGATATGCAATACCCTAATTGCAGATTCACCTCAATTTTCTTTGTTCAGATAAAACACAATATCCTTGAAGTCAAATGTCACCAGCATTTGAACTCCAGGATGGTTTCTTTTTCAAGAAAAATGAATTGATCCCCTCTTTGGCTTCCTCACCTTCCCAGACTTTTATCAAGGCTTGCACGGTTTTCTTGATTTTTTCATCGGTTATTGGCTCACCATATTCCCTCAATAACCTCTTGGTGGACTTGATTGCTTCAGGTGAACCCTCAAGATAACTTGCCGTTTTTTGAATCAGGGCAGATTCCATTGTGTCCAGAGGTACAATTTCATCCACCAACCCAACGGATTGGGCTTCCTCGACAGAAAAAATCCTGCCCGACAGAAGAAGCTTGCCACCTGTCTTGTTGCCAAGAACCCTGTGTACATAGGGAGATATAGTAGCTGGTATCAGACCCAACCTTACTTCCGAGAAACTGAACCATGTGTCCCTTGCCCCGATGACTTCATCCGACAGGACCACCAATCCCAACCCTCCACCGAAGGCACCACCCTGAACGCCAGTTAGGACCGGAACGCCTATGTTATACCACGCCTTGAGCATACAGGCCAATTCCATGGCTTCCCGGGATTTTTCCTCAAGTGAATTTGTGGTTTGCTTTCTCATCCATTCAAGATCTGCCCCTGCACAAAAAAAGCTGCCCTCTCCAATCAGGTTGACGACCCTAATTTCCTGATCCTTGTTTATGACCTCAGCTATTTCCCTGAGCCTTGCAATCATTTCACCATTGAAGGCGTTCTTCTTGTCCGGGCGATTGAGAACAACTTTGGCAACACCTGTTGGTTGAATCACAAATCTCAAAGAATCCATGGTTTAAAATACCTACTTGCTTCGCAATTACCGCTATTCAGATAAGGGACTTCTTTTGGTAAGATCCAATTTTTCCCTGACTTCCCCTGGCTCCAAAAGCCTGGCACCAAGTGATTCGACAATATTCACGGCCTTTTCGACCAGTTGATGGTTTTTGGCAAGAACCCCCTTGCTCAAATACAGATTATCTTCCAATCCTACGCGGGGATTGCCTCCCGCTAAAACGGCTGCAGCAACATATGGCATCTGGTTTCTGCCAAGTGAAAAAGCCGAAAAGGTCCATGTCTCAGGAACATTGTTAACCATAGCCATGAATGTGTTCAAATCATCTGGTGCACCCCAAGGTACGCCCATGCAGAGTTGTACCAGGGCGGGTTCCGGTAATATTTCCTTTTGGGCCAATCTCTTGGCAAACCACAGATTACCGGTATCAAAGGCCTCTATTTCAGGTTTCACCCCCATTTTGATCATCAATGAACACATCTCGTCAAGCATGCCTGGGGTATTGAGCATGACATAATCCGCTTCGGCAAAATTCATTGAACCACAATCGAGGGTACAAATTTCCGGCCGGCAAAGCCTGATATGTTCAACCCGGTCTTCGGCACTTGCCAAATCCGTACCATTACCTAGAGGCAGGGGTGAATTTGGAGGCCCCATCACCAGGTCTCCCCCCATCCCGGCAGTCAGATTCAACACCACATCCACATCTGAATCCCTGATCCGGTCGGTAACCTCCCTGTAGTAATCAATCTTGCGTGAAGGAATTCCGGTATCGGGTTCCCGAACATGACAATGGACTATGGCTGCCCCAGCCTTTGCTGCCTCGATGGCACTATTTGCTATTTCCTTGGGCGATCTTGGGACAAATTCGCTTCTGTCCTGTGTACTTCCAGATCCTGTAACTGCACAGGTTATGAAGACTTCCCGACTCATTTCCAACGGCATTGATTTTCTCCTGCAGTTTTCATTCCCGATATTTCAAAATACATATCTTTCTACCTTGGGTTAACGATTTTGACACATTAAACTTTTGTAAAATAAATATTCAAACTTGAAAATTGTATTAGTCCTAACATCTTCTACAAACAA
>VYFX01000036.1:0-35000 GCA_009842205.1 Paracoccaceae bacterium
GAATAATGCCCCTTTTGGGTCAATCCATTGGCATTTTTGAAGTGGGTATTTTTCATGCCCATTTGTTTTGCCGTGTTGTTCATTCGTCTGGTGAATGCTTCCAGACTACCCTCAATGGCTTCAGCAAGGGCTGTTGAAGCATCATTGGCTGATCTTACGGCAGCTCCCCTGATCAGGTATCTCAACCGAACGCTTGATCCGGCTCGCAGGTAAAGTTTTGACGGAGGTTCAGCTGCAGCCCGCTTGGAAATCTTGACCCGTGTATCCAAGGAAATTTCACCATTCTCAACTGCCTCGAATACAACGTAGAGGGTCATCATTTTAGTCAAGGATGCAGGATGAAGTATCCTGTCAGCGCTTCTTGAATGCAGTATTTCTCCATTCCTTGCGTCCATTACAACCGCAGCATATGGCGCTGCCTTGACTTCGCCATGAATCGAAAAGGCAATTATAAACGCTGCCAAAGCAGTTATAAATTTTGCGCAGAATTCTGATGTAACGATTTTAGTAATCACTTGTCTGTACTTAATTTCAATGCCACAATATTGATTTTATTTTGTGACCAACAATTCCAACGGTTTCTATATCATTTAACTTTGTAATCTTCAAGACTATTCAAGCAGAATTTATTTTTAACAATACATTTTTTAGTTGTATCAATTCCGAGATTTCAAAATACCTGTTTGAATCCATCGGTTTACTAGCTTCATTTTCGTATTCCCAGTTTGGCTCATTGGACACCAGGACTCCCCAACAACCCAACTTCATGGATGGAAGAATATCTGAGCGAATGGAATTGCCAACCATAACACAAGAGGAACAATCTATTTCGTACCGATCAAAAATCGATCTGTAATTTTCGGGTGTTTTCTTGCTGACTATTTCAATTTGA
This sequence comes from Paracoccaceae bacterium, assembly GCA_009842205.1. GTDB lineage: Bacteria > Pseudomonadota > Alphaproteobacteria > Rhodobacterales > Rhodobacteraceae > MPNP01. The sequence goes on from VYFX01000036.1 coordinate 893, forward strand.
TCAAACAGATTGCCCAGACCTGACTGTGCTATTTTCCTTTCCTGATCGAATAAATCTCCCATTGTAATCATTATCAGGGTATAGTCGTTGCTTAATTTTTCGATTAAATTCCTGACTCCGGGATAAAGTACCAGGGGATATCTTTGCAGTTCCCTGCCCAAATCAAGAATTTGTGAAATTATTCTGGTTGGTACCCTTCCCTGAGTAACTTCAATGGCGGTTTCAATCATGGAAAGGGTAAAACTCTTCACTCCAAAACCATGGTAAGCAATGTTTTTCTTTTCGACCTTGAGTAAATGTGCACTCAGGTCAGAAGAGGTGGAATACTCTTCCAACAGGCTTTTGAAGGTATCTTCAGTTGTATTGAAATGTTTGTTGTTTGACCAAAGAGTATCATCTGCATCAAAAGCTATTGTCGAAATCATCTTTGTCTACTTGCTAATTTATGGTAATCGAATAGTTAGCGAATTGATAAAGAAAAGAGGGAAAAATTGAAAGCAATTTTCCTGGTTGGATCTGCTGAAAATGAGCAATCCAATCCAAATGATGACATCACTGCTGTATTGGTTCCGGAACGTAAGGAGGAAATCGAGAAGCCTCCAATGTACAAGGTCCTGATCTTGAATGATGATTACACGCCTATGGAATTTGTTGTTGCGGTATTACAGGCGGTTTTTACCTTTTCTCCCGAAAAGGCATTCGACCTGATGCTAACCGTTCATAACAAGGGGGTAGGAGTAGCAGGTGTTTTCATACATGAAATTGCTGAAACCAAGGCCAATCAGGTATTGAGACTTGCACAGGAGCATGGTCATCCGCTTATGTGTACAATCGAAAAAGAATAAAACCGGTTCAATCCCGTTATGGAATAAAGAATAATCAGGCCTGATTATTCAATTATTGATAAACCTAATTTGCTGGATCCAAATCCTTAAGGTTGTCCTTGATTGAACTCAGAAATTTGTCGTTGTGTGGTTGCTGTACTTCTGATTCCTTTTTTTGCTTTGCTTGGGCCTTCTGAATAGCTTCATCCAAACTCGTTTGCCTGCATAATCCAAGTGCAACCGGATCAATTGGTTGGATATTGCTGATATTCCAATGTGTCCGATTCCTGATTGCCTCAATCGTCGTTTTTGTCGTGCCGATGAGTTTGCAAATCTGACTATCAGCTATTTCAGGGTGGTTCTTGATCAACCAGAGGATTGCTCGAGGTCGGTCCTGCCTTTTGGCAACTGGCGTATATCTGGTACCTGTCCTTTTCTTTTCATCCTTGACCATTGGAGGAATCTTCAACTGAAGTTCATAATTGGGATCCGCTTCCCCCTTCTCAATTTCAGATTTTTCGATTTGGTTGCCTGCTATGGGATCGATGCCTAAAATTCCCACTGCAACATCTTCGTTGGCAATGCCTTCAATTTCCAATAAATGCATACCGCAGAATTTCGCTATCTGGTCAAAAGTAAGCGATGTGTTATCAACCAACCATACGGCAGTTGCTCTAGCCATTATAGGTTTCATTACATTTCCATTAATTCAACAGTCCAGAACTACAAGCCAAGGGCCCACTACTCTTTGATTCTGGAGCTGGCAATTTATCAAAATAGTAGGTTCATACTTATTTACTTATTTAGATTTCCAATATTATTTTTCCAATATGTTTGGAGGATTCCATTTTCTTGTGAGCCTCAACAACCTCATCAAGTTTAAAAGTCGAATCCATAATGGGTTTTATCCGACCTGTTTCCAAGTAAGGAAATACCTTTTCCATAAGGTCTTCGGCAATTCTTGCCTTGGCCAAATCTGATTGGGGTCGAAGAGTACTGCCGGTAATGGTTAATCGCTTTACCATCAACTGGGCAAAGTTCAATTCAATTTTGGGTCCTTTCAAAAAAGCAATCTGAACCAGTCTTCCATCATCAGCCAGTATTTTTACATTTTTTGGAAGATAATTTCCTCCCACCATATCCAAAATCAGGTCAACTCCCTTTCTACCGGTAATATCCCTGATTTCTTCAACAAAATCCTGGTTTTTGTAGTTGATGGCCAATTCAGCCCCAAGTTCTTTGCAAACCCCTGCTTTTTCAGCAGAACCCACAGTGGTGAATACTCTGGCTCCAAACAATTCAGCCAATTGAATTGCCGTGGTACCTATCCCGGAACTGCCACCATGAATCAGGATCGTTTCACCTGCCTTGAGACCTCCCCGCATAAAAACATTGCTCCAGACGGTGAAGTAGGTTTCGCAAATAGCTGCTGCAGTATTGAAATCCATACCCGCGGGTACGGGCAAGGCATGGTTCTCGTGTGTCAGCGAATATTCAGCATAACCACCTCCGGGAAGAAGTGCACATACCTCATCACCAATTTTCCATCGAGTAACTCTTTCACCAACTGCCACTATGGTTCCAGCACTTTCCAAACCAGGGAGATCGCTTGCCTCCTTTGGAGGATTATAAGAACCCGATCTCTGCAAAATATCCGGCCTGTTAACGCCGGCGCTTGCATTTTGAATCAGTATCTGATTGCCCTCCGGTGTTGGGATTTCCCTTTGGTTGAGTTTTAATACTTCAGGTCCGCCAAAACTGGAAATTTCCACCACACGCATGGATTTTGACATAAATTTTATTCCTCATTCGGTACCCAACCCGGATACCTGCTCTTGTCAACTCCGCCTCTTATATTTCTTATCGGGAGTTTTTCAAGGGTTCTGAATAGAGGTTTGAAGATGGGATTTCCCTTTGCATGGGATTTAAACTTTTCAAATTCCATTACATCATTGATTCTGCGGTGTATAAATTCCCTCGTGTCAATGCAACCCTCACTTCGATCACCGATAAAGAACAAAAAGGTTGATGAAATTATTCCTGAAAGAATCATTCGCTTGGTGTACCAGTTATAATCTTCGGAATCATCATCCATAAAAGTCCAAATCTTGTCTGCTGTACCCCAAACCAATTTGGTACCCGGAAGCATGTTTATGGGAAGCAAAAAGGTCGCCATAAGTTTTCTAATCAAAATTTGATGAGATTCAACAACAGTAACCCTTAACCAGATTGCTTCGGCAATTTTTTCACTATATCTCATTTCACTAAGATCAGTTTCAGCAAGAACCTCCAACATTTTCTTGTCACCGTATTCGTGGAAATAAATTGGTAAATCCGCTTCTCCCTTGGGGAAAAGTCGATAACCGGTTTCCAAATCCAGGTTGGCATCTTCCAGAGCCGACTCGAAGGTAGCCTTGCTCCAACCGTCAAAAGGCACATGTTGCAAGGCATGTTCCAGAATCTTATCCTTGATTGCCTTATCTTCCAAATTATCGCTCATTTTCTTCCTTCCATTTATTGTACTTCTTTCAAAACACCCCTATCACCACTAATCTTGCTTCCAATTAAATTGTTTTATCTACAGGTTCTTTAAAATTAATAAAATGGATTTATTTAAACATTGAAGCAAATTCCTTACCTGACTTACTGAACAATATAAGGGATAAATGCTGCATTACTATTTTTTTCTTGTTTGAAAGGTGGCTTGATTTTATGCAAGTAATAGTTCGTGACAATAATGTTGAACAGGCGATTAGAGTTCTGAAAAAGAAACTTCAAAGAGAAGGTGTTTTTAGGGAGATGAAACTCCGTCAACATTATGAAAAGCCTTCCCAAAAAAAAGCACGAGAAAAATCAGAGGCGATTAGAAGATCACGTAAGTTGGCACGTAAACGAGCCATGATGGAAGGTAATCTCTAAATTTTTTTCTCAATCTCTACCTCGGATTGAACAACTCACCTACTTTCCAATTACTACCCCGTGAATAATACCGTTTGGGTTTTGTTCACTTTTTCCGATTGTCACGAATTATCCACAATATAATTATCATCAAGTTCCTTGATTTTAATGACCCAAATGTGGAAGAATTACAGATCACCAAACTGTTTGAATTCATATCACTAACCAATTACTGTAATATGAATATGTGGATTGAGACGATTTAGGATACCAAGAATGAACAAGAAAAGTATGCCTACCGCTGATGGGATAGAACCCAATTCTAGCCATAATGATTTTGGTGAACTTCAAATGTCTCCCGTTGAAATGCTCAATCTTGCTAACAGGACAGCAGAACTCTTGATTAAGAGAATCCAGAATCTGCCCTCTGAAAATGCTTGGGATGGTGACTTTAGGGGAGAACTGGAAAATCGCTTGCTTGAGGCACCACCAGAAACTGGAACATCAGCTATGGAAGTTATAGAGCGGGCCATGAAAGACGTGCTGCCTTATGCACTTCGACTCGATCACCCCCGTAGTTTTGCTTTTGTTTCTTCTTCACCTACTTGGCCAGGTATACTGGCTGATTTTATTGCTTCAGCCTACAATCCCAACATAGCAACCTGGTTGACAGCTAGTGGTCCTTCTCAATTGGAACTGGTGGTTATTGAATGGTTCCGGAGTTGGATTGGTTATCCAGAGAGTGCAGGTGGGTTATTGGTGAGTGGAGGTTCAGCAGCAGCACTCAACGCTTTTGTTGCAGCAAGGGAAGCTGCTGGCAATCCAGAAAAACCTACCGTATACATGAGTGATCAGAGTCATAGCGCTCAGGTTCGTGCTGCCAGGATTGTGGGCGTAAGCGCAAATTGCATTCGTAAAATTCCCGTTGACAAGAATTTTCGCCTGGATTTGAAGGAACTCGTACGATCAGTATCAGAGGATCGTGCTGCCGGGTTCAATCCAATTGCCATCTGTGCAAATGCAGGTGCTGCTGGCAATGGGGCTATTGATCCGCTTTACGAGATGTCCGAATATTGTTCGAAAGAAAATATTTGGCTTCATGTTGATGCCGCTTATGGTGGATTCGCCTTGCTAACAAAAAAAGGCAAACAACTTCTTCGTGGAATCGAAAAAGCTGATTCAATTGGTCTTGATGGCCACAAATGGCTCTTTCAGCCTTATGAAGTTGGTGGACTCATGGTTAAGGATGTACGAAATTTGGAAAATACCTTTGCAGTACATCATGATGTTCTCCAAGATACTATTTGGGGAGCAAACCATCCCAACTTCTCGGATAAAAGTTACCAGCTCAGCCGTTCTTTCAGGGCATTGAAAGTATGGATGTCAATTCAGACATTTGGTTTGGCTGCATTTCGTCGTGCGATTGAAAGAGGGATGGATTTTGCAGATCAATCAGAAAAATATATACAGGAAAGCAATATCCTGGAATTGCTGGCTCCCGCTTCTCTTGGGATCGTTTGCTTTCGGATCAATCCTACTGATGAGAATCTGGATGAAGATTTGATTGAAGAAATCAACAGGACGGTATTGGCCCGGGTTTTTTGGGAGGACAATGCCATCATTTCCTCAACGCTTGTCGAAAAGAAATTTGCTTTACGGCTCTGCATAATTAATCACAACACAGCCTGGAAAGACGTACTGGAAACACTTGCTGTTATTGAACAATTTGGCAAAGAGGGATTATCCAAAGTCTAAATGCGTGGTAGATCACTGTTAATAATGTTGGCTCATCTTCCAAAATGTTGGGAACGGTTATCTGCCTACTCACCACGACATAATTTCAGACCACCCACAACTGGGAGTAAACATCTTTTTGTGAACGTTGTCTCTGGTATCGTTTCAGTACTTCAATACTAAGGTATTGGTCGTTTCTGGAAGTAATTTTTCTACCCAAACATTAACAACATTTGTATAGACAACTCGTTTTTTTCAAAATGGATATTACCCGCTAAAAAAGACGAAAATCCTCTTTACTTTGCAGTTTGACCTCCTGGGGGACATTACTGATCAACTGTTGAATATTGCAAGGAAGATCAGGACCAAGATTGCGATAATGATTACATTTCTTGAAAATTTTACAAAGGTGGAAAAATCCTTTTCGTTTTGCTTAACATTCATTGAACCATGTTTATATTCCGACACGAGGTTTTCCTTTACTTAACAAGTTGCAGGTCAATATTTCAAATTACCATTTGTTGGTTGCGCATTTATATAACCATATTTTCCTAGAACCTAACAAATTCACAATGTTTAATCAAAATATATAGCAAAAATGGATCCCAGTTCGACTGGAAAAATTACTTCAATTGCCAGGTGAAATAACCTTCCTCATGATCGGTTCTGCTAATTTTTCCTTCCTTCCATAAAAAATTCAGGTGGGCATATGCCTCGGCGGTTGCCAATCCGAATTCTCTTTCGGGTATTCTTCTTCCAAATAGGATTTCAAAGCACTCGATAACAGTTCTTGGCTCGGATAAATAAGACAACAAACTATCCAGACAGATCTTATGATGATCGATGAGTTGCCCCAAACGTTCCTTGACACCCCTGAAGGGTGACTTGTGTCCAGCCAGCACAAGGGTTTCATTATTTGTTGTTTCATGAAACATCCGACAAGACTCCAACCATTCTTTCAAAGGATTTGCTTCGGGTTCCGTGGCATAAACACCGATGTTGGGAGTAATATCTGGTAGAAACTGGTCCCCTGCCAAACACAAACTTCCATCCTCTGACCAAAAGGTTGCATGTGAGGGCGCATGGCCATGGCCAATCCTGACAATCCAGTTCCTTTCGCCTATCATAATGGTATCTCCCTCGGATATTCTGGTGTATCCCAGAGGAATTTGATGAACCACGTCTGCAAAATTAAATGGTCTGGAATTTTTCCTTTCTTCCAGTTTCTCCTTGGCCAACCCTGCATTCTGAAAGTAGGAAATGGATTCATCAGTAGGTTTTTCCTGAACATCAAGAACCAACATACGAGCCAACAACCAAGAAGTCCTGGTAGTAACTATTTCGGCATTAAATTCTGATCTAAACCAGCCAGCCATACCCATATGATCAGGGTGATAATGAGTTACTATTACCCGGTTAACAGGTTTTGGGTCAAGGTGCTTACCAATTATATTCTGCCAGATTTCGACCCCTCGTCTGGTATAAAACCCGGTATCGATTATTGTCCAACCATTGTCTTCTTCAAAGGCAAAAACATTTACATGGTCAAGTGCCATGGGAAGTGGCAATCTAAACCAAAGGATCCCCTCGTCAATCATGACGGGATGTTCATCCTTGGGTTTTTCGGAGTATGGGAACGCTATGGTCATCAAATTTCTTTGAAAAAAGATTGTTTCAATCGAACTTAATGGCGTCCAGATCAGAACAACCAACCATCACTTCATCACAAAGTGTATGTATCTGAGGAAATATTCTTTTGAAGTAGACCAAGGCCATTACCTTTTTGCTTTCATCGGCATCAGAATGTGTACTGGCCAAATAATGGAAGTAACCACCCAATAAAAGACCAATCGACCGTAAATAAGCTTGGGCGCCTGCCAACCTGCTTGACTGTTCAGGTTGCTCCATAAGCCAATCGGTTACTTCCATGATTTTGTTGGCTGCTTCTAAGATCAATGAAACATTTATTGAACCATCTGGTTTCATTGAGGATATTTTTTCAATGATTTCATCAACCAAAGTGCGAACAGTATCACCATTCTTGCCCAACTTTCTCAGTAGAAGATCGTTAGCCTGAATTCCATTGGTTCCTTCATATATGGTCGTAACGATTGAATCCCGGAAATACTGTGAAACACCTGTTTCTTCAATATAACCGATGCCTCCATGTATTCTGATTCCAGCCAGGGAAACCTCAACACCTGTTTCCGATCCAAAATACTTGGCAATCGGTGTTAACAACCCTGCTCTATCAATCCATTTCTGATCTTTGGTCATTTTGGCCTTATCAAGTGAATAGGCACAATATGAACAAATGGCTCTCGCCACAAATACCTGAGCCCTCATTACTGCAAGCATTCGCTTAATATCCGGGTATTCACTTATTGGTAATGATTGGCCATCCCTGTTTTTTCCCTGAACCCTTTCCCGGGCATAGTGTTCGGCTGATTGCAATGAGGCTTCGGCAACACCAACCCCCTGAGACCCTACCCCCAATCTTGCACTGTTCATCATTGCAAACATGGCTTTCAATCCTTCATTGGGGAGACCAACAATCTTGCCCAAGGCCCGATCATAATTGACCACAGCAGTCGGGGAACCATGCAACCCCAATTTATCCTCAAGAGAAAGAATTTGGAGCTGATTCCGGATTTTGTAATGGCCTTCACTATCTGGAAGGTATTTGGGAATCAGGAAGAGTGAAAGTCCCTTTGAACCAGAAGGAGAATCCGGAAGCCTTGCCAGCACCAAATGGCATACATTTTGGCTGAAATCTGCATCCGCCCAGCTAATGAAAATTTTTTGACCCGTAATTTCGTACTCACCGGAATCGATCTTTCGAGCCACGGTTTTAATTCCACCAACATCAGAACCCGCCTGTGGTTCCGTAATGTTCATGGTTCCATACCATTCGCCCGATAGAAGTTTGGGTATGACATGGTCCTTGATCTCCTCGGAGGCAAAAAGCTCAAGTGCTTCAATTTGACCCTGGGTTAGAAGTGGATTTAATCCCAACGATATACAGGCTCCATTGACAAATTCATTCAGGGCATTTTGTACAAGCTTGGGTAATCCCAACCCGCCATATTTCATATCGGCTGAAATCCCGACCAAACCGAATTCAGTCAAGACCTCATAACCTTTCCCATAACCAGGTGGGGTTTTCACCACGCCATTTTCCAATTGAGCCGGATGACGGTCCCCAGCCCTTTGAAGAGGTGCGATTGTTTCCTCGGTTATTTTGGCCATGGTTTCAAGGAAAAAATCAATGTCTTCCTTATCGGCATCACCAAAATCCCCTGATTGCAACAGATCATCCAGATCAAAAATCTGGTTGAACAGAAATCTGTATTCTTCTATGGGAGCCTTGAATCCCATCAAATTAATATCCCCTTACCCGTCGCAATCCATTGAGACCTGAAAAACCAGTACTATTCTTTCAAGAACAATCGGATTATTTACACAAACTAACGAATTCTTACCCATACATAATTAATTCAATATGAAAACTCTTGTACTCCCTCCAGCGAAGAAATCACTAGTTGTGGCCTCCAGCATTCTGGAAAACGGCGGCCTGGTAGCTTTCCCGACCGAGACCGTTTACGGTTTGGGGGCAGATTCATTCAATGTGAAAGCTGTTGCGAAGGTATTCAAGGTCAAGGGGAGGCCATCATCAAACCCCTTGATTGTTCATGTCAAGGATTTGGAAATGGCTTCGGAATTGGCGACGTTTGATGACACATCCCGTCACCTTGCAAAAATATTTTGGCCCGGTCCCCTAACCTTGATCCTACCGTTAAAGAAATCCTCGAAAATACCTGATATTGTAACAGCAAATTCAGGATACATTGCCCTTCGAGCTCCATCAAATCCCATCATACAAAATCTAATTGAACTGTTCGGGAAACCTATCGTGGGTCCATCTGCCAACCTGTCTGGAAAAATCAGTTCCACTTCACCCAACCATGTTTTATCCGACTTCAATGGCACAATAGATGCCATAATTGATGGCGAAGATTGTCCCATGGGATTGGAATCAACGATATTAATGTGTGATCCTACCAAGATCCGGATACTTCGACTGGGGGTTTTAACCGAAAAGGAAATTTCAGAAAAACTGTCCGATTTGAAAATTGAATCCTGTCTTGAAGGTGAAAGCGTACCTTCACCAGGTTCCAAATTCCGTCATTATTCTCCGGAAACCCCAATAGTCATCAATTCCCACGAAAAAGGAAAGGACGAGATTTTGATTGGATTTGGAGAGACTGCTGATGCTGAATTTAACCTTTCCGAAAAAGGTGATTTAGTTGAGGCAGCAAAAAATCTTTATCATGTCCTGAGAGAAGCAGACTGGAAAGCCCAATCTACCAATTCAACACGTATCGTAGTCTCACCTGTTCCAAATTCGGGATTGGGGTTGACGATAAATGATAGATTGGAAAGGGCAGCAAGAAAGGATTGAACCACCAAAGAAAAATGGTTAGGCCGTACCACCCTTGGTTGACAGTAAACCCGGATCAATACCGATTGATTGAATTGCAGACGACCAAATATCCTGGGCATCCGTATCAAATACTAGATCCTTTGAACCTTCTCCGACAAGCCAAACATTTGCCTGTAATTCATTCTCAAGTTGACCAGGTGCCCAACTGGCATACCCCAGTGAGAAAAGACGCTTGTCAGGACCCTCCCCTTTGGAAATGTCCTCCAGAATGTGCAAGCTACTGGTAACACAAAAGTGTTCGTTAATTACTTGCGAAGACTCATAATCGGTTATATCGCATGAGTGTAAAATCATTGCCAACTCACTGTCAACCGGTCCACCAAAGTAAACGGGTATCTGTAAATTGTCCCATACCTCAGATTTTTCCTTTCCTACCTGCTTACCAAATTGTATGAAACCTGCGGGTTTGTTGATTACAACTCCCACGGCTTTGGATTCATCATGGTCAAGAATCAATATGACACTATCTTGAAAGTAAGGATCATCCATTGCCGGCATTGCAATCAACAGTTTACCAGTCAGGTAATGTACGGGAGGTTTTGTGGAGCCTGAGATTGGACCGTCCTCCATTTTATTGCTTTCAAACTTGAAAGGTACTTCAAACCTAATCATTTGCAGATAGAATAACTTGTTATGTGAAAAAATGAAAAAACAAAAACGATCATTATTAAAGATTCCCTTTATCAGGTTCTTCTACATACTGCTATTGATAGGTTATGTTAACCCCTCACTGGCCAGCGAATCCGAAAATTCTGATCTTGTCATGTATACTGCGGGCATTCCAGAAGAGATCTACACCATAGAAATTCTGCATGGTTGGAGAGAGGTGAACAATGGCATTGAGGTTCACAATGTAGGAATTGACATAAAATTGGTTGAAGGTTGGAAAACCTATTGGCGTAAAACAGGAAATACAGGAGTTCCACTAACAATTACATGGCTTGACAAGGACAATTTTCAGGACTACGAAATTCACTGGCCCAATCCATCCATTGTTGAGATGGCCGGAGAGCAATCCATTGGTTATACCGATAGGGTCGTATTTCCATTACAGATCAAACCCGAAGAGCCAGGAACCCCCATAAGTGGTTCTGGAACAATTTTCATGGGAGTTTGCAAGGATGTCTGCATTCCCGTTTTCGAGGAAATTTCAATTGATCTTTCGCCATCCAGTGAAATGCATTGGCCAGCTTTACACAATTCCCTAATGAGTAAACCAAAAGTTTTGGCATATGCAAACCATCAAAATGAAATTGATTGCAAGATAAATTATGAAACGTATCCACCGGTGATTTCCACAAGTATCAGCACATCACTGCTCAATCCTGACAAACCATTTCTTGCGATTTACGAAAGTACCGCCGATCCGGTATTTTTCTTCAAACCCAGGGAAATTCTGGAAAACAATGAGTTCAGTGTCATCTATACTGATTTTGAATTCCTAGAGGACACCAGTCAGAAACTGGATGCGTCCAAAATACTGCTAACAATACTTACTGATAACCAGACCTATGAAATCCAGGGGTGTCATTAATCACCGATTAAATTTATAGGTCTTTTCTCTCCCTCCCTTTTTATTGGCTAATATCCAAATAAAAATAATTCAATTTGTCTTTATTGGTGTTTTTAGAAGATTCTTTTCAAGTGGAGAGATGACTCTAATGAAAACGACTCATCCCGGATATTTACCTCTATTTGGGTGGTTTGAACTTGTATCCCGAAGGAGTTAGCGACAACCCCGCATACCCAAATCAGGGAAGAGCCACATAGTGATCAAAACTACATGCTGTATTTAAGTCCGGTGCTCTTCCAAACGAGGCATTATCTCGACAAGATTGCAGGGAAGGTTTCGCAGGTCCAATTGGGATTTCAGTATGCCATCCCAGGCATCCTTACAAGCGTTAGGGGAACCGGGAATGGCAAAATAATAGGTTCCAGCATATACTCCCCCACAAGCTCTTGACTGTATGGCTGATGCTCCGATTTTATTGTAGGACAACATCGTAAACAAGGCCGAGAAACCAGAAATTTCCTTTTCATAAATGCTCTTGTGAGCTTCAACTGAAACATCCCTGCCGGTTAAACCCGTTCCCCCAGTGGTTATCACAACATCAACGTCAGTTTTTTCAGCCAATTCCAACAATTTTTGTCTGATCAGGTCTAGGTCATCCGGAATTATTTCACGACAGACTACCTTGTGGCCTTCGCCGGAAGCTCTATCTGCCAGTACCTTACCGGATTTGTCATCTTCCTTGGTCCGTGTGTCAGAAATGGTCAATACAGCAATATTGACTGGTACAAAAGGCTTCAAATCATGTGAATTCATTTCATTCCATTTCCACCAGTTTTTTCTTGATTGCCAATACATCCTGCCAAGTGTTTTTTTTGAAGGTAGGATTTCTCAACAGAAAGGCCGGGTGCACAATTGGCATAATGTCCAAATTGTCAATATTCAACCATTTTCCCCGCAATTTGGTTATACCCTGTTGGTTTAAAATTGCAGTGCAAGCGATGTTACCTGTCAACACAAGAATTTTGGGATTAATCAACTCAATATGCTTTCTGACAAACGGCCGAAACATGTCGATTTCATTTTTAATCGGGTTGCGATTTCCGGGTGGTCTCCAGTTTATGGTATTGGTGATATAAAATGAATCATGTGGCTTTGAATTGGATCGGGAAATTCCGGTATCGGAAAATATTTTGTCCAAAAGTCGGCCTGATTTACCCACAAATGGTTTTCCTTTGATATCCTCTTCGTAACCTGGTGCTTCTCCCAAAATCATTAACCATGCTTCAGGGTTGCCATCAGAAAAAACCAGGTTATTTGAAGTATTTCTAAACGAACAATGTGGAAATTCCAATATTGCTTTTCTTAAATCTTCAAGACTCCTGACATCGGCAACCAGTTGTGTCGCCTCTGTTACTGGATCCAGGGGATTGATGTTTTCTTGAGGGGGTTTTTCAACCGGTTTTGGTTTTGGTTTTGGTTTTGGAGGATTAACGTTGTGCGAGGGGGACACATTCGATGTTGGCTTGGCAACTTTCAGGTCTTCTTCAAGAAATCGATTCACGGGCTTTTCGCCAATGATTTCATCAACCCCCATTTCAATTTGCCATTTGAGGGCCTCTTTATTGTCCCGAATATCTGCCATCTGATTGATCAGCCTAGATTTTGGATAAGATTTTTCTTCAAAATTATGAACTGTTTTTTAAATTAACTACCAATTATGCACTTAAATTCTTAAATCAGGAATTAGGAATTTTCTTCCAGTTGGATAGTAGCCTTGAAGGGATGATAACATCAAACACCTATTAGGAATAGAAAATCTTACCGTTCAGGAAATTGACACCATCCTTGATCGGGCCAATGATTTTGTAAATCTAAATCGCCAATCGAACAAACATTCCAGTGAATTGAAAGGCAAGACCCAAATCAACATATTTTTTGAAAACTCCACCAGAACACAGGCCAGTTTTGAACTTGCCGGCAAGAGACTTGGTGCAGACGTGATGAATTTGGGGGTTGATAAAAGTTCTGTTGGCAAAGGTGAAACACTGATTGATACTGCCCTGACGCTCAATGCCATGCAACCAGATATTCTGATCATTCGTCACCCCAGTTCCGGAGCTGCCAATCTTTTGTCCGACAAGGTGCATTGTTCGGTCATCAATGCCGGAGACGGTACCCATGAACATCCTACCCAAGCCCTTCTAGATGCCTTGACAATCCAGCGGACAAAAAAGACACTTTCAGGTTTGAAAGTTGCAATATGTGGAGATATCAAGCATTCACGAGTTGCCAGATCAAACATACAGTTGCTTGGAAAAAAGGGCAATCTGATCAGATTGGTCGGACCTCGAACCCTCATGCCGTCGGAAATTGAGGAGTTGGGGGTTGAAATCTACCATGATTTAGAGCAGGGTTTGAAAGGGGTGGATATCGTCATGATGCTCCGGTTGCAAAAGGAAAGAATGGCCGGCGCACTGATTCCTTCGGTCAGGGAATATTACAAGACATACGGATTGACATATGAAAAATTGCAGCATGCCAGGAAAGATGCCATCGTCATGCATCCAGGCCCGATGAATCGGGGTATCGAGATTGATGGTAATCTGGCTGATGATATCAACCACTCAGTCATTCAAAATCAGGTGGAATTTGGCGTTGCTACCAGAATGGCCGTGATGTGCTATCTTTGTCAGAATGACTGATACTCGAACAGTGGAATCGTAGAGTGGATATTTACAGGAACGCAAAAATTATCGACCCGGAGGAGGACAGGGTTTACAATGGTGAGGTGGCGGTATCCGATGGTCAGGTTGTCGAAGTAAGCGAACGACGGATTGACACCCCTGAAAGCCGTTTGGTTATCGATTGTAAAGGAAAATATCTTGCTCCCGGTATAGTTGATTTTGGGGTGAAGATTGGCGAACCCGGTGAGCGCCACAAGGAAAGTTTTGGTACAGCGGGTCTGGCAGCAGCAAGGGGTGGTGTTACCGCCATGATATCCAGGCCTGACACATCTCCTCCAATAGATAATCCGGAAACCCTTGAGTTCTTTACCAGGAGGGCCAAATCGGCTACCGAAATTCCCATTCATCCACTTGCGACTTTGACTAAGCAGAGATTGGGGGAACAGATGACTGAAGTTTCCCTGCTGCTTGATGCTGGTGCTGTAGGTTTTACAGATTGTGATTCCTTCATAAGCAATTCCAAGGTCATGGCCAATTGCCTGTCCTATTGTTCACAAAACAACTCCCTTGTCATAGGACATCCACAGGATCCATGGCTATCCGGCGGAACTTCGGCAACTTCTGGCAAATTCGCTACTCTCAGGGGCCTTGCAGGGGTATCTCCAATGGCAGAAAGAATAGGCCTGGAAAGAGACCTGGCACTTGTCGAAATGACCAGGTCCAATTATCATGCCGACCAGATTACAACCCGTGAAGGCTTGATGGCTATGGAACAATCCCTAGACAAGGGACTTAATGTTTCCGCGGGAATCTCCATCCATCACCTGACCCTGAATGATTTGGATGTTGGAGACTACAGAACCTTCTTCAAGGTAAAACCGCCCTTGCGTGCAGAGGATGATAGGCAGACTGCCATTGATGGCCTGAAAAGAGGTGTGATCACCATAGTCTGCTCAATGCATACCCCTCAGGATGAGGAGTCAAAACGTATACCCTTTGACAAGGCATCCAGTGGTGCTGTCGGGCTTGAAACACTTCTCCCTGCCCTGCTCAGATTGTATCATTCGGAAGATCTTGACCTACCTCTCATTTTCAAGGTTCTTTCCTTTAATCCCTCAAAAAGGTTTGGTTTGAATTCCGGAAGAATTGCCAAGGGTTATCAAGCTGATTTTGTATTGTTTGATCCCGACTATCCGTATATTCTGGATCGAACAACCCTGGCATCTAAATCCAAGAACACCCCTTTTGATGGCCAATCACTCCAGGGAAAAGTATTGAAAACCGTTGTGGCTGGCAGGATCGTTTACAGCCGAGAAGAAAATGTCTGAACTGTTCGGTCAATCACCAATCGCTTTTTTGTCCTTGACAATTCTGTCTTATTGTCTTGGATCGATTTCCTTCGGAATTCTGTTGGCAAAATTGTTCAACCTCGGCAATCTGCGTGAAATCGGATCGGGCAACATTGGCACAACCAATGTACTCAGAACAGGCAATTATTGGGCGGCGGGACTAACTCTCCTATTGGATTTTACCAAGGGTTTGATACCAGTATTGGTTGCCATTAATATTCTTAACGATTCGATTCAACTTCAAATCGTAGCACTTGCACCATTCATAGGACATCTTTTTCCCATCTGGCACAAATTCAAGGGTGGCAAGGGAGTTGCAACCTACTTTGGTATAGTTTTCGGCATCTCCTTTCCAGGTGGCCTAATCTGTGCAGTGATTTGGCTGGTCTGTGCCTTTTTATTCAGATTTGCCTCCCTGTCGGCCCTGATTTCTGTCCTGTTCTTCCCAATCGGACTGTATCTGTTGGGTATGCTTGATTTCCTGCCTATGGCAGTAATCATCGCCATAATGGTATGGTTAAGTCATCTATCTAATTTGAAAAGGTTATTGGCTGGCAAGGAATCCAAAATCAAATTGAACGGTTGAATTGCAAGATTGTGCTAACAACCCCCACCTCTCAATAGCTGCACTCCTCGTAAATCGGGTCCAGTTTACCTTCCCATTCACCATTGAATTTTTTGAGCAATTCGTCTGCGGGTGTCATTTTGGTGTCCAAACTGTCCCAGAGGGTATTGAGAAAATGCCGTTCGTCCACTAGAGGTTGATTGGAAGAAAACTTTTGCCTTGCCTGCAAACCCCTATCTGCAATCGCAAGAACTTTTCTGGCCAGATCCAGAATTTTGATTTCACCAACCCGGGCTTCAAATCCATGCCGGGAACTTTCCACCCGCAAGGCTTCTCGGGTTTCGTGATCGAATGACTTTACCAGCTGCCATGCTTCATCCAGGGCATCCTGATCATATAACAGACCTACCCAAAGTGCAGGAAGGGCACAAAGCCTGCCCCAAGTCCCCCCATCTGCACCTCTCATTTCAATAAACCTTTTTATTCTGGCTTCTGGAAAAATTGTCGTCAAATGATCGCCCCAATCCGAATCCAGAGGGAGTTCTCCAGGTAATATGGGTAACTTTCCCTTTAGAAAGTCCCGAAACGAAAGCCCTCTTGCATCAAGATAGCGGTTATCCCTGAATACGAAATACATGGGAACATCCAAAGCATATTCTGTCCAGGCTTCAAAACCAAAACCTTCATCAAAAACAAAAGGCAACATGCCTGTCCTGTCAGGATCCAAATCTCTCCAAACCCTGCTTCGCCAACTCAAATGATTGGTAAATTTGCCTTCAAAAAAAGGTGAATTGGCAAAAAAGGCTGTCGCAATCGGCTGAAGCGCCAAGGCTACCCTAAGTTTCTTGATCATGTCGGGTTCAGAACTAAAATCCAGATTGACCTGAACAGTACAGGTCCTGTACATCATTTGAACACCTAATTTACCAACCTTCTTCATATAGTCTGTCATCAGTTGATATCTGCCCTTGGGCAGGATGGGCATTTGTTCATGGGTCCATTCCGGAGCAGCTCCGATACCCATAAATCCAGCACCAATTCGGTCTCCAATGGTACGAACTTCCTTCAAATGATTGTTTACCTCATCACAGGTTTCATGAAGTGTTTCCAATGGAGCCCCGGATAGTTCGATCTGTCCTCCGGGTTCAAGAGAAACATTTGCTCCGTCCTTGATTAGACCAATCAGGTTTTCTCCTTCAAGGACTGGTTGCCATGAAAACTCATCCCTGAGTCCTTCCAGGAGGGCAATAATCGAACAATCCCCTCGGTAGGGCAAAGGGTCTCGATTACTTAGGACAAATCCGAATTTCTCATGTTCGGTCCCTATTCGCCATTGATTTTTGGGTTTGCACCCCTGTTCTAGATATTCGACAAGATCATGGTAATGTTCAATTACCTTGCCGCCTTGTTGGGGAATGGACATTTATTTGATATTCCAAAAATTATTCATAGAAAAAATTTAAACTGCTCAATTTTCATCATGTTACCTATAGGTAAAATTGGTCTTTCATAACAAACATTTGATCAGGTTAGGAAAATTCCGATTTGAACATAGATAGATCAACTGGCTTTCTGATCCAGATAACTATTTCCGTAATACCAACTAATCAACGAAAAAGCTGCAACCGCAGCTGTTTCTGCTCGCAAAATCCGTTTCCCGAGGGAAAATCGGCATGATTCGTCCAAGGTATCAATCAGTTCCCTATCCTTCTGTGAAAACCCACCCTCAGGACCAATAAGTATGGCCAGTTTCCCAGCCTTTGATACTGCTGATGGAATTTTCCCAGAGCATTTTGCCATCTCGTCACAATAGATCAAGGCCC
This sequence comes from Paracoccaceae bacterium, assembly GCA_009842205.1. Taxonomy (GTDB): domain Bacteria; phylum Pseudomonadota; class Alphaproteobacteria; order Rhodobacterales; family Rhodobacteraceae; genus MPNP01. The sequence continues at coordinate 18,787 of VYFX01000036.1, forward strand.
TGCCCCGAGGCCACTCGTGGAGGATTTCAGACAAGGGGCATAGGGGCACCACTTCGGGTACCTTAAGTCCTCCACATTGTTCCGTGGCCTCCATTGCAATGGTCTGGAGCCGTTTGGTGGAAATTCTGGTATTTTGGGTAAATTCCGTGATCACGGGTATTATTTTGGAAACCCCTATCTCGGTTACCTTTTCAACGGCAAAATCCAGACGTGCTTTCTTCAATGGGGCAAAAAGGTACCAAAAGTCGGGTGGATTGGACTGTTCCCTTGTTTTCGCTTCACAAAACAAAACTATCTTTTTTGTAGCAATTTCGGTTACAATTGTCTTCCATTCACCTTCGCTGCCATTAAAAAGGGAAACTGACTGGTTTGACCGAATTCGTAAAACGTTTTTCAAATAATGAAACTGCTGTCCCGTTATTTCGACAGTGGTACCCTGATCGAGAGGAGAATCAACAAATAATCTGGCTCTGTTTTTTCGAAAAGACATAGCCCGTAACTTAGGATTTGAGTATAACAATTGCCACTCAACCAGGGCAAAAGAATAAGAAAGATATATTAATCGAGACAGGTAAATATGAGATATCCACCTAATCACCCAATTAATTTCAGGCTCATTCCTGATGAACCACTACTCGATCGGCCAATGGCAACCTGTATCTGAAAATCAGGATACAGGGAACAATAAAATGTCAAAGGGGCTGGCTCTTCGTTTCGTCAAATGGAGTTCGGATTTCACAGCCGATTTGACTTGGAAATTTCGTAACATTCAGTAGTCATGACCGGCAAGGGATACAGTTCTCAAATGGAAAGGGTTTCCGATGCACCAGCCAACAACTTGGTATATAAATTCTCACCTGCCTGGGCACTGCCATATCTGCAGATTGCAAGGTGGGACAGGCCTATTGGAACGTGGTTGCTGCTGATCCCTTGCTGGTGGGGCCTATTTCTTGCAACAACCTCTTCTGGGCAATTTTCAATTCATGACATTTGGCTTTTTGTGGCCTTTGGAATCGGTGCCTTGCTCATGCGAGGAGCGGGTTGTACATGGAACGATCTTATGGACCACAAAATGGATGCACAGGTGGAAAGAACCAAGTCCAGACCGTTGCCTTCAGGTAGAATATCCCGAAAAAATGCCCTCATTTGGCTTGTCGTACAATCACTTTTGGCTGCCCTGATTCTCCTGTCTTTCAATACCTATTCCATAATTCTGGGGCTGCTATCCATCGTTCCGGCAACAATTTATCCCTTTGCCAAGAGATTTACCTGGTGGCCGCAGTTTTTCCTGGGGGTAGCCTTTAATTGGGGAGCCTTGCTGGGCTGGTCTGCCCATATGGGTTCATTGGGATTGCCCCCCATAATTCTATACATTTCCGGGATATTCTGGACATTGTTTTACGATACAATTTATTCCCATCAGGATACAACAGATGATAAATTGACGGGTATAAAATCAACAGGATTGTTATTTGGCAAAAAAACCAAGGAATGGTTAGTATATTTCCTGCTTGGTTCACTGCTTTGTATAACTTTTGCAGTGGGTATTGTATTGTTTGCAAACGGAGGGGGGACAAGAATTACTCTAGCATTTACATCAATAGCCTTATTTGGGTTCCATATGATGTGGCAGATCAAAAGGCTGGAACTGAATTCACCTGAAGTTTGTTTGAAACTGTTCCGCTCCAATAGAGATGCCGGATTGATAATTGTTGCTGGTTTATTATTAACCTCATTCTTATGAAGTCCCCTTCCTCCTACAATTCAGGATTGAACCTGGAAAAACATGCAAATGGCTGGCTATTTAAAAGCCAAAGAAGGTATCATTTTTTTCTGTTCGGGCTAACACTAGCCATAATTTACGGGACGACCTATCTTTCGATATCATTTATCGAAAATCGAACCCTGTCAAAATTTGAAAATCTGACCAGGGATTTTTCCCTTGAGTGGCTGACGGTCAAGCCCAATGGGACAAAAGTGGAACTTTCAGGAACGCCTCCCAATCAACTTGATTATCTTGGTTTGATTTCTCTGGTTAACCTGAATTTTGATTCAGATGGAATCATCAACAACATTCAGGCACTCGAAACCCCCTACACTCCTTCACAGAAACTTGAACTCATAATGTATTCCAAGGATAGTACGATTTTTATTTTTGGTTTGTTTGCCAACACGGAGCAAAAAGCTTCAACTCTTGAGCTTTTGAATACAGCTAATCCTGAAAAAGCCTTAAATGACTTCAGTACCCTGAAATCGGATGTTGCAACTTCAGAATTAAATATCGCGATCGAATATGGAACCAGGGTTTTGAATAGTTTGCCAGAGGGGATGGTCACGATTTCTGATGATATTGTCAGTGTAATTTCACACTTCGATACCCAGCAAGCAGCTGAAACAATTGCTGCCAAATTGATTAATGATCAGCCTGGTGAAGTAGATTTGGAATTAAATCTTTCCTATCCGGTTCCGCTGTTCAAACCATACCGCTTCGGAATTTTCCTGAACGATCAAGATTCCAGATTGGAAATCTGTCATGTTGCGAACACTTCAAGCCAGAACAGAATAATATCCTTGCTTACCTCCATCATTCCAGAACATGAGCCGGACTGCCAAATAGCTCATGGAGCCCCTTCCCCATACTGGTCGGACTTAATCAGCCAATTACTTGAAACATTGGCCACTTCCACGGAAACACACCTTAGGATTTCTGATTTCTCAGTGATCGTGATAAGTAAGAACAAATTGTCTGATCAGGTGATTGATTCCCTTGAGGAAATCTTCAATGGTTCGCAAGGAGAAGAATATAATCTCCAAATATTCAGCAATACTGATGAATCTACTCAATTGAACCCGGACTTTCTTCGGATTACCAAGGATTTGGAAAACAATTTGACCATTTTCGGAACGATACCGGACAATTCCATTAAATCGCTCTTGCTCGATATAACGACTGCCTATTTCCTCAATGGCGAAATAAGTGATTTTATTCAGATTGAAGAAACAAGTGTTCCATTTGATCTGGAATTGATAACGACCGGAATAAAATCATTGGCCCTACTTGACGAGGGAGAATTGGTGGTTCCAGAAAAAGGACTCTATTTCTCGGGCAAGGTTTCTTCCTCTGAAAAGTATGATTCATTCATTACTCATTTGACATCAGAACTAAATCGGGGAGATTTTGTATCCAATGTTGAAATAGATAAAGATTTGATACCTCCACCCCCTCTTTCGGCCGAAGAATGCAGGAATGGTATTTCGGAGGTATTGGTTGACAAAAAAATCACCTTTGATTCCGGATCGGTTGAAATTAATGAGCAAACTGGTACCATTCTTCCAGGTCTTGCGGAAGTATTAATGAAGTGCAATCATTTTTCCTGGGAAATTGGAGGACATACTGATAGTCAGGGTAGAGAATCGATGAACTTTGAGCTTAGTTCAAAAAGAGCTGGTGCCATTCTTGATGCACTGGTTGAAGCAGGAGTACAACGTGACATATTATCTGCCATTGGATATGGAGAAAGATTTCCGATTGCCAACAACAGAACTGAGGAAGGTCGGGAAAAAAATCGAAGAATTGTAATCCAGATCCTCGAAAACGTAATTGAATAGCACCTGTACGAGTTTTTTTCCTGTGAAAAAATGATAATCAATATTTGAATTATGGAGCGATTTGAACTGATTATTATTTTATCCCTGCTTGCAGGATTGATGTTTGTTTTGGGTTGGGTTGGGTCACTGGTCCAGACCAAATTTTTCCAAAAAACCGATGATCAGAAAATTATCAAGCGCTTGAATCGACAAATCAATAAAGCCCAGCATCATCATGAAGAATTGTTAGCTCACCTGACCCAGCAGGAACAATATTGGCAAGAAGAAATTGAAAAACTTAAGGCAGAGAACAACGATTACCTGAAAACCCATAGGTTCTATCAGGATAAAATTTTTGAATTGGAGCAAAAACTCAGGGATAGCGGTTACTGAGTCAAAGAAACTTCCCCCAATACAACTTTTGGTGATAGATACCCTAACCCTTTGAGTTATTCCCCAAATTGTAGTACAAATTTCCTTATCTCATTGAATCAAGGGAAATTGAAGAATGAAAACTTTTTACCGAAATTATTCTTTTCGAATGGATAAATTGATGTTTCAAAACCTTATCCTGAAACTAGTTGCTACCTTGTTCTCTATTTGCCTGGTTGTGGCGCATCCACTCCTCGCAGATGAAACTGATGAAATAATTACATCTCATGGTATCTCCGTATTCGGTGATTTGAAATATGATGAGAACTTCCAGCACTTCGACTATGTGAATCCTGATGCCCCAAAGGGTGGAAACATGTCGGTCTGGGGGTTTGGTACCTTTGACAGTTTGAACCCCTTCATTGTCAAGGGAAATTCCATTCACATCTATTATCTTAGAATTGCCTTTGATACCCTGATGGCAGAATCTGACGATGAACCTGATTCGAGTTATGGTCTCTTGGCCAAATCAATTACCTATCCTGAGCCAAGCAGAAGCTGGGCCATATTCGATCTTCGTGAGGAAGCCCGATTTTCCGATGGAAGTCCTGTTACCGCCGATGATGTGGTATTCTCTTTTGAAATGTTGAAAACAAAGGGAACACCCGCCTATCGACTGTCCTTCGAAAACATTGAAAAAGCTGAAGCACTCAGCGATACCCAAGTCAAATTCAGTTTCAGGGAAGGACACCAGACACGCGATTTGCCTGTACTGGCAGGATCAATACCGGTTTTTTCCAAAGCTCACTTCAACGAAAGAAACTTTGAAGATTCATCCCTTGATCCAATTCTTGCCTCGGGTCCTTATGTTGTTGAAAAGGCTGATGCCGGTCAATTTGCCCAACTACGCCGGCAAGATGATTATTGGGGAGCTGATTTGCCCGTCAACAAGGGGCGATTTAACTATGACACGATAAAAGTTGTCTATTACACGGATTACACCACTGCATTTGAAGGTTTCAAAGGTGGGGATTACGACTTCAGGGAAGAGTATTATTCCAAACTTTGGACAACGGGTTATGATTTTCCTGAAATAGAAAGTGGCAGGATCACACGCGAATTAATTCCGGATGGTCGCCCCTCAGGAGCCCAAGGCTATTGGTTCAACCTTCGCCGGGAGAAATTTGCAGACCCACGGGTAAGGGAAGCAATTGCAATGGCATTCAATTTCGAATGGTCAAACAAAACGCTCTTTTACGATGCATACAAGCGTACTGACAGTTTTTGGGAGAATTCCTACCTGCAGGCAGAAGGATTACCTTCCGAGGGGGAACTTGTACTACTGGAACCCCTACGAGGACAAATACCAGAAACGGTATTCACTGAACCTGCATTCTCTCCCCCACAATCTGACCCAGACAAATTGGCCGATCGAAGAATTTTGCGAAAGGCTGGTGCTTTGCTAGACGAGGCCGGATGGGTACTTGAAGAAGGACAAAGGGTTAATGCCGAAGGAGAGAAACTGGAGATTCAATTTTTATCGGAAGGTGAATCTTCCCATAGAATTATCACCCCTTTCATTGAAAACCTCCAAACACTGGGAATTGAGGCATCAATCTATTCACCTGATGCTGCTCAAGTCCAAAATCTGGAGAAAAATTTTGATTTCGACATTACCTCCCGCCGATACAGTTTTTCTTTAACCCCGGGACAAAATCTCCGTTCCATATTCGGCTCAGCGAGCGCCGAATTGACCGGAAGTTACAACATTGCGGGTGTCTCAAGCCCAGCCATTGATGCTCTTCTCGATGCTGTCGATAGTGCTGAAACCAGAGATGATCTTACGATTGCTGTACAAGCTTTGGACAGGGTCTTGCGATCCATGCACATCTGGGTTCCCAACTGGTATTCGGGAACACATCGGGTTGCCTATAGAAGCATCTATTCCCGTCCCGAAAACTTGCCACCATACGATCTAGGTGAGATGTATCTTTGGTGGTATGACGAGGAAAAAGCCAAAATTTACGAAGAGGCCGGAGGATGATTATTCGTGATCAAAATTATATCAATTGTTAATTGAAGGAAATCATGGCTTAACCCATGATTTCCTCTGTTATCTGCTTCATAATCTCTTTGGAAAGTTCAAAATTCAATTTCAAAACACCAGTGAAAGGAATTTCTCTTGGTGTTATTTCCAACGGTCCAGAGCAACCTCATCAATTTCCTTGCTTTCGACCCATGACTCTCCACTTTGAGTTACTTCTTTTTTCCAAAATGGGGCTCTCGATTTCAGAAAGTCCATCAGGTAGTCGGCGGCTTCAAAAGCCTCCCTGCGATGTTTGGAAGATGTGGCTACCAGAACAATATCCTCACCAGGAGTCAATTTGCCGTATCTGTGGATAACCAGGCAATCGATGAGATTCCACCGTTTTACAGCTTCAGCCATTATCTTTTCAATTACCTTTTCGGTCATTCCCGGATAGTGTTCGATGAGCATGTATTCGAGGGGATTTTCAAGGTCACTGCGAACCTTACCCAAGAAAGTAACAATTGCTCCAGTTTCTTGATTCTGGTTGGAAAAGTGACCAATTTTCCCATCCGGGAAAAATGGTTCCTCCTGAACGGACAGTTTCATTTCAACCCCCTGTCATAGGCGGGAAAAACGCAATCTCCTCAGCCCCGGTAATATCCGAATCCATATCTCCCAGCTCTTGATCAATCGCGACACATAGAGATGAGGTTTGTGTGAAGGCCAATTTGTACCTTTCACCCTTTTTCCTGAGTTCATCAAGTAGATCATTAACCCTGACGGCTTCGGTCTCTATTGATTCAGAGGGAACACCTATCCGTTCCCTTAACCAGGAAAAATACAATACCCTAACCGTCATTTTTGGTTCCCATCAAGCCAAGTGCTGTTTTGAAATACTCCCAGCCAGAATAAATTGTTTGAATTGCTGATAACCAAATAAGCACGATACAAGCCATTTCCACCAGAGTTGTCCCCGAGCCCGCAACAGGTTGTAATAAAAAGGTAGTAAGCGAACTGCTTCCGTCAACGATTATGCCCGAGAAAAAGGTTAATGAAATCGTGATCATCTGAAGGGTGGTTTTCAGTTTGGCTATGAAGGTAACCTGAAGACTCAGGCTCTTGGAAGCCAGATATTCCCGCAAACCTGAAATAAACAATTCCCTGAAGATGATTAATCCGATGGGTAAAATAATCCATGAATTGAATTCATAATAGGTAATGATGATGACCCAGGCCATAATGACCAGGATCTTATCGGCTATCGAATCAAGGATTTTACCCAACTCCGAAACCAGATTGAATTTTCGAGCAATATAACCATCAATGAAATCGGTTATTGCTGCACTAACAAATATCACAAAGGCTAGAATATCCGCCTCGGGTCTTGCCAGAAGCAAGAAGCCCAACAAAATCAGAAACCCGGCAAATAACCTAATTATGCTCAGAATGGTCGGTAAGGTTATGGTCATAATTTACTTTATCCCACGGTTTGTTAGGTATCGTGATAATATGAGTGGATTGTACGGGCCATGCTTTCCGATATGCCCTGAACTGCCTTTAGATCGTCTATACCTGCCTTTTTTACTTCCTTGACTGATCCAAAGTGATGCAAGAGGGCATGTTTCCTGCCAGCCCCAATCCCCGGTATGGCATCTAGTGATGACCTTCTCAGGTTTTTTCTTCTGGCCGATCTATGGGTTCCGATGGCAAACCTGTGAGCTTCATCCCTAATGCGCTGGATAAAAAACAACAATGAATCATTCTTCTCCAGCTTGAACCTGGACGTATCGGCAAGGTGTATTGTTTCTATATCCTGATCTCGATTGGGCCCTTTGGAAACGCTGATGACAGAGATTTCATCAAGTCCGAAATTCTCAAGAATTTCCTTGGCTGCCGTCAGCTGGCCCTGCCCACCATCAACTATTATTAGATCTGGCCAAAGCATACTGTTCTTTTCAGGATCTTCTTCCAGCAATCTTCGAAATCTGCGAGTAAAGACTTCCCGCATCATTCCATAGTCATCACCAGGAGTCAGTTGCTCGTCCTTGATTTTGTATTTACGATAGGAGGATTTGAGAAACCCTTCCTTGCCAACACAAATCATTGTTCCGTACTGATATGAACCCTGAATGTGTGAATTGTCATAAACCTCAATTATTTCTGGTATTTCATCCAAACCCACCTTTTCTGCAAGCCTCTCGAACAACAATATCTGACTTGCCACCTCTGATAGTTTCCTGTTCAGTGATTCCCTTGCATTTCGTACTGCATTCTCAATCAAAAGGGCCCTCTCCCCTCTTTTGGGAATGTTCAGCTTTACTTTGGTGCCCCTTAGTTCACTAAGCACCGTTACCATCGGGTCATAATCCTCAATGGGGTGGGACAGTAAAATTTCCCTTGGTGGGTGCTTGTTGGAATAAAACTGACCCAGAAAGGCCTTGAGGATTTCTGCCTCTTCAGCACCTTCTCCCGTTTTTGGAAAAAAGGATTTGTTTCCCCAATTCTGATGGGACCTGATGAAGAAGACCTGTACACAAGCTTTGCCATTTTCCAGGTTCAGCCCAATTACATCGGCTTCGGAAACTGTTTGTGGGTTGATGCCCTGTACCGATTGTATTTGCGTCAATGCCTGTATTCTGTCTCTGAGAGCAGCAGCTTTTTCAAACTCCAACGCCTTTGAGGCAAGGTCCATTTTTGAAGCCAAATTCTGTTGGATATTGGATGTTTTTCCTCGTAGAAAACTTTGAGCATCATTGACGAGCTCGGCATAACTGTCTTCTTCAATAAGCCCTACACAGGGGGCTGAACATCTCTTGATCTGGTATTGCAGGCAAGGTCTTGTCCGATTGTTGAAAATCGTATCAGAACAGTTTCTTATGAGAAATACCTTTTGCAGTTGATTTATGGTTCTGTTGACGGCAGCAGCAGAGGCAAACGGTCCGTAATGCTTGCCGTTCAATTCCCTTTTTCCCCTGTGTTTCCTTATTTGAGGAAAAGGGTGATCCGTTGAAATGTAGATGGTGGGAAAACTCTTGTCATCCCTGAGCAATACATTGAAATGAGGTTTCAATTGCTTGATGAGATTTTGTTCAAGCAGCAGAGCTTCGGTTTCGGTTTTGGTCGTCAAAAACATCATGGATGCGGTCAACGAAACCATTCTTTCGATTCTTCCTCCCATGGCCATGGGATTGAGATAGTTTCTTACCCTGTTTTTGAGGTGCTTGGCTTTTCCAACATACAAAACCTCGCCCTTGGAACCCAGCATTCTGTAAACGCCGGGGCTCCCATCAAGCGTTTTGGCATAATGCCTGATACAATCGACCCCTCGCAAGCCAATTTGATGATCGGCTTCACTAGTCATCGCTTGGATCCAAAAAGTTCTGTTTTAACAATCATATGTCAAAAGTATAGCGAAATAATATTAACCGTCTGGCAATAAAGTTAATAATCTTCGCCATAAAATTTGGGGTTCCAGGTTAGATGTTGCCCACTGTCAGTACAAATCAACTGGCCTGTGACGGAAGGGGAATCGATAAAATAATTCATCGCTCCGACAATATCCTGGGGATTGGAACCTCTCCTCAGGATGGTATTGTATCGTTGATTTGAAAAATGCTCCTCCGATTGTGTATCCATTTTTATCGTGGGTCCTGGCCCAATTGCATTGACCCTGATCCTTGGTGCCAACGAAATGGCTGCTGTTTGGGTCAATGACCAAAGAGCCATTTTGGCCAAGGTATATGTAGCAAAATGGGAGGTGGGCTTTAGTACTCTTTGATCAACCATGTTGATGACCAACCCTTGAGCAAGAAACTCTCCCCTTTCATCAATCATTTCATCGGGAACCTGATGGGCAAAGGCTTGTGTCAGAAAAAATGGGGCCCTTAGATTTGATGAAATGTGGTTGTCCCAACTTGTCAGAGTGGCATTTTCGATGGAATCATTGGTGAAAATGGAGGCATTGTTTATCAACAGGTTCAAGGGCTTTCCCAAGGCTTCCTTGGCATCGGCAATCAAACTGATTGTTTCTTCGTGTTCAAGTAAATTTGCCTTCAATGTCGCAGCTTTTATCCCCAATGAAGACAATGAGTTTGCAAGGGATACCGCCTCATTCTCTGAGCTGTTGTAATGGATGACCAGATCAAAGCCCCTTTTTGCCAAGGCAGAAGCCATCTCCTTGCCCAATCTTTTGGCACCACCCGTTATCAATGCTGCCTGATTCCTGACTGATTCATTCATTTACGTCATACCGTCAATCAAAATACAAACCAAATAATTTCTTAAATGTTAATGGGGTGGATTATCCACTAAAGCTGATATTACCTGAGGAATTCAGTATTCAAAACTTTATATCCCGGATAAAGCCAAATTATTGTGAATTAAATTGTGACTTTGAAAAGAGTTATTGTCCACACATGTTTGAAAACAGTTCAAACCAGGGAAATTTTACGGATCAACTACAATAAAATCCACTTGGGAAAAAGTTTGTACGTAAATACTATTCGACTACGGTTGGGATTGATCCTATTACATTAGAGTCGAAACTTTTCCCAAAGAGAATTCGCTTTGAAATAATCCAGGGTTGCACTTGTGATCTGGGCACCAAGGGAAGATAGAAATTTCTTCTTTTTGATATAGGAATTGAATTTTACATTGTCGCCGAATTTTTCCTTTATGACCGGTACCATATGCCCGATCTGGTCGACCAATCCGATTTCAATTGCCTTCCGCCCCGTCCAGAATCTACCTGTAAAGGCTGATTCATCAATTTCCTTGCCCTTTCTTCTTTCGGTGACAAAGGAAATGAAGTTTTGGTGAATCTCCTTCTGAATTTCCTTGAGTTTCTCAACATCATCAGGGTCTTCTGGAAGGAATGGATCCAGTATATTTTTTTCTTCGCCAGAGGTATGAACCCGTCTTTCAATACCAACCTTGGTCAACAGTTCCTGAAATCCGAATGAAGATGATATGACACCGATCGAACCAACAATCGAGTTATCATCTGCATAAATCTCATCACCGATTGCTGCCAACCAGTAGCCCCCTGAGGCAGCAACATCTTCTACAAAAGTATAGATTGGAACTTCCTTTTCCTGGGATAGTCTGATTATTCTGGCAGCAATCAGTGAACTTTGTACGGGTGAACCGCCTGGTGAGTTGATCACCAATGCTACTGCAACGGGCTTTCCTCTTGTAAAGGCCTTTTCAATAAAGGGAGCAACTCCCTCGTCAGATAGTTGGGATTGCCTCACCCTACCACCTGAAGCAATTACACCTTCAAGTCTAATTACAGACACTACCGGTCTGGATTTCCTGAAGGGTATTCTTAATCGCCGACGTGATTTTTTTGAGGTATCTTTATTTTTTGATCTTTTGAAGAGCTTTTTCATAAGCACCAAAACTAGTGGTGATTAAAGGCAAAACAAGTATCAGAAAATTTATTTCCGTAATTTATCTTGATTTGCGACAGTAGTCATACGCCCCTGCTTTTGGGAAATACCAAAAACTCCCAAGGGCTGGGAAACACACCCACTGGTACTTCAATTATACATGGACCATCATGATTGATTGCCTGTTTCAAAACGGGCTTCAATTCCTCCGGGGAATTGGCTCGCAAACCCATGGCCCCAAATGCCTCGGCATATTTGACAAAATCGGGACTGGTAAGATCAGTAGCTATGATCCGACCACCATATACATCCCTTTGAAAGTGTTGAACATTACCATAGGCATGGTCCTGAAAAACTATTGTCGTAAGGGGGATATTGTATTTCACGGCTGTTGCCAGTTCGCTCAAGGCAACCAAGGCACCGCCATCACCTTCAATCGATACTACCGGAACATCCCTTCTGGAATGAGCAACTCCCAATGCCGAGGGAAAACCATAACCCAATGATCCCTGATAACCGGTAGAAATATACGTCCTGGGTAAATATGCCTTATAGGCAAATCGTGACACATAACCCACCTGGGTCAGGTCATCTACGTAAATTCCTTCTTTCGGAAGTACATTCCGTATTACCTCCAGATAGGCAATTTGAGGTTTTAGTTTATGTCGAATTTCCTTCCATCTTCGTTCAGATACGTCCCCTACCCTCTTCACCCAATCACTTCGCTTAATTTCATTCCCTTCAAGTGCACCTATCAATTCTGGTAAGGCATCAGCCAAATCAGCATTTATGGCCACATCTGTCCTGGCACTCCTGTTTAGTTGGGTCTCATCAATATCTATATGAATAACCTTCAGACTGTCATCCTGGCCCCATTCATGAACCTGACTTTGAAGTCTTGTTCCCAACCCGATTACAACATCGACTTCCGGCCAAAGGTCATATCCTATCGGCAAATTGATTTTCAATGGATGATCCGCAGGTACAACACCCTGACCATTTCGATAGGACATAACAGGTGCTGAGAGCATCTCCATAAGTCTATTAATTAGCAAACTGTGATTTTGTGCACCACTTCCAACAACAATCAAGGGTGCCTTGGCCTTGATCAATATATTTTTGGCCTCTTCAATTTTATCTAGATCAACTGGGAATTCGCTTGATTTTGGGTTGCTTTTTTCACTATCGTCAACAGGTCGATCCCAGACATTCTCCGGAATTTCCACTCCAACGGGTTGAGGCCTGCCATGGGAAAGTGCATGGAAGGCATTGTCAATGATGTCTCGTGCATTGCTACCCCCGATAATTCGATCAGAATATTTCGTCAGGCTTGATAAAATACCCAATTGATTTGGAATCTCATGTAACAACCCATGCCCCTTGTCAATTTCTTCCAGGGGAATTTGACCAATTATCCCCAAGACGGGAGCATTGACAGCGTAAGCTGTGCACAAGGCTGTAGTGGTATTCAAGAAACCCGGACCTGGAACTACACAGAATGCCTGTTTGTTTCCGGTAGCTAGTGCTGCTCCGGTTGCCATGTAAGCAGCACCCTGTTCATGACGGGAAACGATGGGAGTAATTGAATCTGTATAGTCGTAGAGTGTATCGAAAAAAGGATCGTTTTGAACCCCGGGTAAACAGTAAAGTTGATCAATCCTATTTTTGATCAACGATCTAATTACTAGCTCGGCTACTTTAGTCGTCATGAAATATCCTTGGTGATTAATTCTTGTCTTTTCTATTGTATAGTTCTAGGTGAAATGCAAGAATATTTTCACCGTGAATATGAAAAAGAAGGCGAAATTTTAATTTCATATCAGTGATATTATAGTATTACTAATACTGCAAAATAGAAGTTTATTAATATTATGGTATTATTTATTACACCCGCAAGAGCACAAAAGAAACTTGCTGAACAGGTCCGAGCCAAGCGATTGCAAATGAACTTAACTCAGATAGGTCTTTCTAGGCGTTCAGGTGTTCCTTTACCCACGCTTCGTAAATTCGAACAAAAAAGCGTGATATCTTTGGAATCGTTTCTCAAAATTCAAATGGTACTGGGTGGATTGGAGGATATAGTTAAGGCTACCCAAGTAAAGGAGGTTGGATTTTCATCCATTGACGATGTATTAATGGCTGAAAACGAAAATACTCGCAAAAGAGGGAAACGTAATTGAAAATTCTTCTGTTTGTTGTGTATACCCATTTAAAGCTTTTCCTGTGACCTAATGAAAAACGGATGGAGATTGCTTTTCGACCATTTTGTGAAAAACACTTTGATTTGGGGCATTTTTGTGAAAAAAAGTTACAATCTCTGAAAAACACTTATTTTCGGGCTGAATTGTGAAAAATACTTATTTTGGTATTCGAAACTATAATTCACTAAAAGTAATAGCCATCCTCACATTAATTTCATGAAATTCTGAAATAAAATTCTATACCAAGGCATGACTGAAATTCTCCTCTTTTTGATATCATTACCCTGAATTTATTCTATCCCAACAAATTGCTGATCTCAATTAAATCGGGAAAGCCTTTTTCAATTTCCTGGGTAATAATCTCAGTTTTTCACTTATTCATATCAATCCTGAGTTTGTAAAAATAAATCCAACTTTTATAAATTTTAAACCCAACTTTTATATTTGCAAAAATTCAAACATATTTAGGAACTATATCTTTGATGGGTGGAGGTATTTTGTGGATATAAAACTGCTTTTTGCAATTGATTGATCAAGTGTACAGAAAGTGTGGAATGCTTCAAAAGGTAGTATTGGCGGTAAAAAATAAACGCTCATAGAGAAAGAAAATTGGAAGGTTGGTTAGTGCATGAATTGGTTGCGGGGGCAGGATTTGAACCTGCGGCCTTCAGGTTATGAGCCTGATGAGCTACCAGACTGCTCCACCCCGCGACAGTCAATCCAAACCACTTGGATTGTTAATGTAAATACAGCAAACCCGTGTTTTCTTTAAGTTTGGCAGCGACCTACTCTCCCACGCCTTAAGACGCAGTACAATCGGCGCAACGGTGCTTAACCAAGGAGTTCGGAATGGAATCTGGTGTTTCACTCGTGCTATGACCACCAAACCAAAAGAAAACACTTGCCCAGGTTCATACCCAGCTTTTTCTGGATCATAATCAAGCCGAACGGACTATTAGTACCGGTCAGCTGAATGCATTGCTGCACTTACACCTCCGGCCTATCATGTGGTAGTCTCCCACCGTCCTTCAGGGAAACCTTGTTTTGAGGGTGGCTTCCCGCTTAGATGCTTTCAGCGGTTATCCGTTCCGCACATAGCTACTCTGCACTGCGGCTGGCGCCACAACAGATCCACCAGTGGTGCGTCCATCCCGGTCCTCTCGTACTAGGGACAGCTCCTCTCAAGTTTCCTACACCCACGGCAGATAGGGACCGAACTGTCTCACGACGTTCTAAACCCAGCTCACGTACCTCTTTAAATGGCGAACAGCCATACCCTTGGAACCTGCTCCAGCCCCAGGATGAGATGAGCCGACATCGAGGTGCCAAACGGTGCCGTCGATATGAACTCTTGGGCACCATTAGCCTGTTATCCCCGGAGTACCTTTTATCCGTTGAGCGATGGCCCTTCCACTCGGAACCACCGGATCACTATGGCCGACTTTCGTCTCTGCTCGACTTGTCAGTCTCGCAGTCAAGCGGGCTTTTGCCATTGCACTCTACGAGCGATTTCCGACCGCTCTGAGCCCACCTTCGCACACCTCCGTTACTCTTTAGGAGGTGACCGCCCCAGTCAAACTACCCACCACGCACGGTCCCGGTTCCGGATAACGGAACGCGGTTAGACAACAAGAATGTCAAGGGTGGTATCTCAAGGGTGACTCCAACAGGACTTGCGTCCCATCTTCAATGTCTACCACCTATCCTGCACATCACAAGCCTGATGCCAATGCGAAGCTATAGTAAAGGTTCACGGGGTCTTTCCGTCTAACCGCGGGAAGCCTGCATCTTGACAGGCAATTCAATTTCGCTGAGTCGATGTTGGAGACAGCGGGGAAGTCGTTACGCCATTCGTGCAGGTCGGAACTTACCCGACAAGGAATTTCGCTACCTTAGGACCGTTATAGTTACGGCCGCCGTTTACCGGGGCTTCAATTCAATGCTTGCACATCTCCTTTTAACCTTCCGGCACCGGGCAGGCGTCAGACCCTATACGTCACCTTGCGGTTTAGCAGAGCCCTGTGTTTTTAGTAAACAGTCGCCACCCCCTGGTTTGTGCCCCCGGCCCATAGTTGCCTACGAACCGGGCCTCCTTCTTGCGAACGTACGGAGGCAATTTGCCGAGTTCCTTCAACGTGGTTCTCTCAAGCGCCTTGGTATTCTCTACCTGCCCACCTGTGTTGGTTTAGGGTACGGTCATTGTGTGGGTGCTATTTCCAGGAACTGCTCAGCTGCCACGGCCAATCCAATAAGGCCGGACAACACCTGCAATCCGTCACACTCCCACTGGCCCTGGAATATTAACCAGGTTTCCATCGGCTACGCCTCTCGGCCTCGCCTTAGGTGCCGGCTAACCCTGCTCAGATTAACTTTAAGCAAGGAACCCTTGGGCTTTCGGCGACAGAGTTTCTCACTCTGTTTGTCGCTACTCATGTCATCATTATCACTTCTGTAAACTCCAACAACCCTCACGGGTTATCTTCAACGCACCTGTCGCATCAATCCATAATAAATTACGGATACAACAACAAGCTTATTACAGAACGCTCCGCTACCGCCGTATAAATACGACCCGAAGCTTCGGCTCGTGGCTTGAGCCCCGTTACATCTTCGCCGCAGGACAACTTGTTTAGA